>JAFAME010000117.1 GCA_019233695.1 Methylobacteriaceae bacterium | reverse complement strand
CGCCCGCGGACGCCGGCGGCGTGCACTGGCACCTCGCCCGCGACGATGACGGCATCGCCTGGCTCCTCCTCGACAAGCAGGGCACGGGGACCAACACGCTGTCGGCCGACGTCATTGCCGAGCTCGGCAAGCTCGTCGGCAGGCTCGAAGCCGACCCCCCCAAGGTCCTCGTCATCCGATCGGCCAAGCCCGCAGGCTTCATCGCTGGCGCCGATATCGGCGAGTTCAGAGGCGCCGCCGACGCCAAGGCGGTCGAGCAGGCGATCGGCCGCGCCCATGCCATTGTCGATCGGCTCGAGGCGCTGAAGTTCCCGACCGTCGCCGTGGTGCACGGCTATTGTCTCGGCGGGGGGCTCGAGATCGCGCTCGCCTGCAGACGCCGCATCGCCATCGAGGGCGCAAGGTTCGGCTTTCCGGAAGTGATGCTGGGCCTCCATCCGGGCCTCGGCGGAACGGCGCGGCTGACCCGCCTGATCGATCCCATCGAGGCGATGACCCTGATGCTGACCGGCAAGTCCGTCGAAGCGCGCAAGGCCAAGGCCCTCGGCCTCGTCGATGCAGTCGCGCAGGAGCGTCACGTCCGCAACGCCGTCCGCGCCGCGGCTTCCGCGATCAGGAGCGCCGGGGGCGGAGTAAGGGGATTGGCACTGAACAGCCTGCCGGCCCGCCGCCTTGCCGCTGGCCGGATGCGGGCAAAAGCACAAGAGAAGGCGCCGCCCGACCACTATCCCGCGCCCTTCGCGCTGATCGATCTTTGGGAGCAGCACGGCGGCACCAAGACGGGGATGCTCGCCGCCGAAAAAGCCTCGTTCGCCCGGCTCATGGTGACGGAGACCGCCCAGAACCTGATCCGCATCTTTTTCGTGCGCGAAAAGATGAAGAAGCTGGCGGCGGCCGAGAGCGCCATCAACCACGTTCATGTGATCGGTGCAGGCGCGATGGGTGGCGATATCGCCGCGTGGTGCGCCTTCCACGGGCTTCGCGTCACCCTCCAGGACCTCGAAGCAAAGGCGATCGCTGCGGCGGTCAGGCGCGCCGCGGACCTTTTCCCGAAGCTGACGCGCAAGGGCATCGAGGTGCGCGACGCGCTCGACCGGCTCATTCCGGACCTGCGCGGCAACGGCCTGGCGCGAGCCGACGTCGTCATCGAGGCGGTCGCGGAAAAGCTCGACGTCAAACGCAAGGTCTTCGCGGATATCGAACCGCGCCTGAAGGAGGGCGCCGTCCTTGCCACCAATACGTCGAGCATTCCCCTGGAGGACCTGCGCCCGGGCCTGACATCGCCCGGGCGCCTGGTCGGACTGCACTTTTTCAATCCGGTCTCGCGCATGCAGCTCGTCGAGGTCGTCACCCACGATGGTCTCGCTCCCGAGACGCTGGCGAAGGCGCTTGCCTTCGTGGGGTCGATCGATCGACTGCCGGCGCCGGTCAAAAGCGCGCCGGGCTTCATCGTCAACCGGGCGCTCACGCCTTATCTCCTCGAAGCCATGCTGATGCTCGATGAAGGTGAAAAGCCCGAGGCGATCGATGCGGCAGCCCGGGCCTTCGGCATGCCGGTCGGGCCGGTCGAACTCGCCGATGAGGTCGGGCTCGACATCTGCCTCAGCGTCGGGGACGTGCTCGCCGCCAGGCTGCAGCACCCGCTGCCGAAGATTCCCGCCTGGCTGCGCCAGAAGGTCGAAGCCGGCGAGCTCGGCCGCAAGACCGGCAAGGGCCTCTACGAGTGGAAGGACGGCAAGCCGGTCAAGGCGAAGGACGTGCCAAACCTCGACCCCGGCGCTACGGATCGTCTGATCCTGCCGATTCTCGATACCTGCGTCGCCTGCTTGCGCGAAGGCCTCGTGGAGGATCAGGAGATCATCGACGGCGCCATGGTGTTCGGAACCGGCTTTGCGCCGTTCCGCGGCGGGCCGCTGCACTACGCCCGGAAGCGTGGCGCAGCCGACATCACGGCAAGCCTGCGCCGACTGGCCGAGAAACTCGGCGATCGCTTCGCGCCGGACCCCGGCTGGAATCGGCTATGAAAGGGATGCGAGCCCTCGGATGCGCCTGACCGATCCCTTCCCGATTGCCGGGCGCGGCCTTGAGGCGACCCATGCCATCGACTGGGAGGCCATGGCAAGGCAGATCGTGCACGAGGTGCTGCGCACGGAAAGAGGCGAGCGCGTCATCCTTTCCGCCGATCCCTATTATGGCGGCGCCATGCTCGATGCGATGCGCTTCGAGTTCCAAAAGGCAGGAGCAATCGAGCTCGCCACCATCCTGCACTGGACGCCGCGCCTTACCACGATCCGCAGCCCCGAAGGCTGCAAGACGGACGAGAGGGACGCGCGCGCCGAGGATGCAGCGATGCGCGATCTTTTTGCCATCGCCGACATTTTCGTGTGGCTGCAGAACGACTGGCGCTCGAAGCGCAGCACGCATGCGATCGGCCAGACCGAGCGGGTGCTGGATCGCTGGCACGGACGCGGCGTGCATTTCCACTGGTTCCATGATCCGCTGAACGCCGACCCCGACCTTCCCCCCAACAAGGAGCTCGATCTCGTCTATCAGGACGCCGTCCTCAAGCTCGACTATTCTGCGCTGCGTTCAACGATGCATGGCCTCGTCGAGCGCATGGCCGAGACCGAGCTCAACATCCACGGCAGCGGCGGGACCGATCTCCGTCTGCGCACGAGCGCCCGCTTTCACGTCAACGACGGCGATGCGTCGAAGGAGAAGGCGAGCCGCGCCGCCTCGGCTCGCGACCGGGAGGAGGAGATCCCCTGCGGCGCGCTGCGGACGGTGCCGCAGCTCGACAGCGTCGAGGGCGTGATCGGGCTCTCCGGCGGCTTCGGTTTCCCCGTGCCGGGGTATGGCCTCGATGTCGACCGCTTCATCGACGGCGGTCTGCGCTTCGTCTTCGAGCGCGGCCGCATCGTCCGCATCGAGACCAAGGGCGATCAGGTTGGCCTCGATGCCGCCTGGGCCGCCGAGACCGGCGATAGGGATCGCCTTGGCGAGCTGGTGCTCGGCTGCAATCCGTTGCTGCGGCCGGTGTCCGGCACGCGATTTCCGCCCTACTACGGCTTTGGTGACGGCGTGCTGCGCCTGACGATCGGCGAGAATATCGAGTCGGGCGGGACCAACCGTGCCAGCACCCATCGCTGGCTCTATCTGTTCGATGCAACCATCGAGGCTGCCGGCCGGACGCTCGTGCGCAACGGCCGGATCGTGCCGTAGCTCGTAGCCCGGATGGAGCGAAGCGCAATCCGGGCTATGTCGATCCCATTGAGGCGATCGAATGCCTTGCGACGAAATCGAGCACGGCCGCGTTGAACGCCTGGGGCTGCTCCAAGGGGGCCATGTGACCGGCGCCCTTGATGATGACGTGTTCGGCACCGGGAATTGAGGCCGCCAGAAGCTGCGTCGCGCGCAGGCAGATGTAGTCCTGTTGCCCGCGCAGAACGAGCGTCGGCACCGAGATCTTCGCGAGCGTGCCCTTCTGGCGGTAGAGCGAGGCCCGCTTGGCGATCACCTCCGCCAGGATGTGCTTCAAGCCGGGCAGGGGCGTCGTCGCCAACAACAAGCGCATGTGCCGGCGCCCCCGGGGACCGCGGTTCGCGTAGGTCTTGTAGAAGTCGCCGCGCAGCATGTCGTCGTGGAGCTCGTTCGCATCCCTCTGCAGCATCGCGATCCAGCGCGCGGCGAGCCACTGCAGCTTCCAGACGTTCTCGGCGGCCGATCCGACATCGGACAGGATAAGGCTTGCCACCCTCTCCGGCTGGCGCAGGGCAAGCGCCAGCGCCGGGCCGCCGCCGAGCGAAAATCCGAGAACATGGGCGCGCCAAATGCCCAGATGATCGAGGAGGCCGATGAGATCGGCCGTCAGGTGCGCTGCCGAATAGAGGGTCGGATCGTCGGGCGCGCCGCTGAGGCCGTGTCCGCGCTGATCGTAGATGATGAGCTTGCAAGAGCGGCCAAGCTCGCGCATCTGGCGCGCCCACATCCTGCGGCCGCAGGCCAGGCCATGGATCAGCACCAGCGGCTCGCCGCTGCCGACGGTTTGATAGTGGAGATCGATGCCGTTGAGCTTTGCCCGGGACAAGTCCCTCAGTCTCCTTCGGCCGGACGGGCGATTTTCACGGCGAGCCGTGGTGGCGGGATCATACCCTCAAACTCCTGGCCTTGCTGCCTCAGTTGACGCTTCTTCGGCGCAAGCCGAAGATAGGTTCTGGCCCTCTTCACGCGCCTCTGATGCGGAAACGCGCGTCGCGACAATCCTGACAAATGTTCCGGCCGGAACAGCGAACGGCCTTGCCAAGGAGAACTTCGATGCTGCGCCGACTGATGATGGGGACGCTCTTTGCCACCGGCATTTCGCTTGCCGCGGTCTCGACAGCTCCGGCCGATCCGATCAACCTGACCATCGGCAAGCTCCTCGAGCTCACCGGTCCGTTGTCCGAGACCGGCCCCTCGCAGGACAAGGCCATCAAACTTGCCATCGACTATGCCAACAAGGCGGCAGCTGCCGCCGGCGTCGACATCAAGGCGGCCGACGTCGGCGCCGACGTGCAGGGCGACCCGCAGGCGGCGCTCTCGGCCGCCCGCGCGCTGGTGGCCAAAGGGGCATCCTGTCTCATCGGCCCCTCGATCACGCCGGAATCGATCGCCATCGCCAACGGCCTCACGATCCAGAAGAAGATCACCATCTGGCCGGTCGGCACCAGCATGCGGCTGCGCACCATCAAGGACGAGGGCACGATCTTCAGGACCGTGCCGCCGGACAGCCTGCAGGCCCTGGCGCTGGTGGCGGGCATCATCGACAAGCTCGGCACCGCCTCGGGCAAGCTCGTCTCGATCGCCTATCGCAACGAGCCCTATGGCGAGGGCTTGGCGAAGGACTTCAAGGCCGCGTGGGAGGCAAAGGGCGGCAAGACGCAAGGGCCCGTGGTGTTCGATCCGAACCAGGCGACCTTCGATTCGGAAGCCGGCGAGATCGTCGCCAACAACCCTGATGCGTACGTCATTATCGACTATCCCGATACGTTCGCCAAGCTCGGCGCCTCGCTCGTGCGCACCGGCAAATTCGACGCCACAAAGCTCTTCGTGCCGGATGCGTTGGCGTTCTCGACCGTGCCGGGCAACATTCCCGCCCAGGCCATCGAAGGCGCGCGCGGCACGCGCGGCGGCACGCCGACCGACACCGACGCCTACAAGGTTTTCGATAAGCTGTGGGAGACGGCCGGCGGGGCCGAGCATTTCTCGCTCGACGCCAACAGCTTCGATTCGACCACCCTGTGCATGCTGGCGGCCGTGGCGGGCAAGTCCGCCGATCCGGCGGCGATCCAGGAACATGTGCGCGCCGTGACGACGCCGGGCGCACCGAAATTCTATCTCACCACATTGTCGGATGCCTTCAAGGCGGTCGCCGGCGGGGAGAAGATCGACTATGTCGGCGTGGCGGGCGCCTTTGAATTTGCCGCCAACGGCGACCCGACGATCAGCCGCTTCGACATCTTCGAATATCGGGCCGGCAAGCTCGCCGTCCTGAAGCAGATCGACGCGGCGAAATGAGGCGGGAGGGCGAAGCCTAGCCGCCTCACCGAGCCTGATCGGAGCGGCCGCCCGCATGATCGAGGAGGCTTCGGCGCCGCCATCGCCGCGCTGGCATTCGCGCTTGCCGCCGGCGGCGTGGCTCGCGCTCGTCATCATCGCCGCCTTGGCGCTCCTTGCCGGGGTCAAAGGCCCGGTCGAGGCCGGCCAGGCGACCATCAACGGCCTCGTCGATGCCGGCTATGTCGCGCTCGGCGCGGTCGGCCTCACGCTCATCTTCGGCATCCTGCGCATCATCAATTTCGCCCACGGCGATTTCCTGACGCTCGGCGCCTACGTCGCCCTCATGATCGCCGCAAGCGGGCTGCCGATCTGGCTTGCCGCAGCCCTTGCCATCCTCGTCACCGCAGCAGTCGCCGCCGCGCTCGACAAGCTGGTGTGGGAGCCGATGCGGCGAATGCAGACGAGCACGCTGCAGCTGCTCCTTGCCGCCATCGGCATCGCCCTGGTGCTGCGCTACACGATCCAGTTCTTCGCCGGCAGCCAGGTGCGCAGCTTCGGTCAGGATATTCTCAGCGCCGTCAACCTCGGGCCCTGGCACCTCGGCACGCTGCAGCTCGTCGCGCTCCTTGCGGGCATCGCCCTCATCGTCGCGGTCGGGCTCGGCCTGCGCTTCACCGCCGTCGGCAAGCAGATGCGGGCGCTTTCCGACAACATGGCGCTGGCCGAAGTCACCGGCATCGACACGCGCGGCGCCATCCGCCTCACCTGGATCGTTGCCGGCGCGCTCGCGGCGATTGCCGGGATCCTCTATGCGGCCGCCGTCGGCACGATCAACCCCAACTTCGGGTCCCTCATCCTGCTCAGCCTGTTCACGGCCGCCGTGCTCGGCGGCATCGGCAATGCATACGGCGCGCTCCTCGGCGGCATCGTCATCGGCCTCGCGCAGGAGTGGTCGACCCTGTTCCTCAATGCCCGCTGGAAGCCGGCGGTGGGCTTTGCCATCCTGATCCTGACGCTGCTCGTACTGCCGCGCGGCATCTTCGGCCGGGTGCCGGCACGCACATGAGCATCCTCAACGCCGACTTCTGGATCGGTGTCGGCGTCATCGCCGGCATCTACGGGATCTTCGCCCTCGGCCTGCAGCTCAACGTCGGGCTGACCGGGCTCCTGAACCTCGGCCAGGCGGGCTTCATGTGCATCGGCGCTTACGCCATGGGCATGCTCGTCGTCGATGCCGGATGGCCGATCCTGGCGACCTTGCCGGTGGCGATCGCCGCGGCGGTTCTCGCCGGCGTGCTCGTTGGCCTGCCGTCCCTGCGGCTGCGCTCCGACTATTTCGCCATTGCTACCATCGCGTTCGCGGAGATCGTCCGTTACGTGCTGCAGAACGCCGCTTTTGCCGGCGGCAACCAGGGCATCATCGGCTATGATGCCGAATGGCGGGATTTCGCGGCCTGGGCCTCGGACAGGCTGGCGGCAATCGGGCTTGGCGAACAGATGCAGCTGCCGCTCCTCTTCTCGATCTGGCTCGTCTTTGCCCTCTGCGTGGCGGTTCTGCGCTGGCTTCGCCGCACCCCCTGGGGCCGCGTCCTGACAGCCATCCGGGAAGACGAAGATGCCGCCGCCGCCCTTGGCAAAAACGTGCTGGCGTTCAAGCTCCAGTCGCTTGCCATCGCCGCGGCGCTCGCCGCAATCGCCGGATTCTTTCTCGCTCTCAACGTCACCTACCTCTATCCGGGCGAATTCGACCCGACGTTCACCTTCTTCGGCTATGCGGTGCTCATTCTCGGCGGCTTTGCGAGCTACGGGGGCGTGGTGCTCGGCACGATCGTCCTGTGGACGTTGATCGAGGGCTTGCGCTTTCTCGATCTGCCGTTGAGCTCTGGCGAAGTCGGCTCGCTGCGGTTCGTCCTCGTCGGCCTGACCCTGGTCGTCCTGAGCATGGCGCGGCCGCAGGGCCTCCTCGGCCGGCGGGCCGAAATGCAGCTGCGGCAATGACGCATTCGGCCGGATCACCCGCCCCACCCATCCTGGTCGTCGAGGACGTCCACAAGAGTTTCGGCGGCGTGCGCGCCGTCGCGGGCGCGAGCTTTGCCCTTCAGCGCGGCGCGATCACCGCGCTGATCGGCCCCAACGGGGCAGGCAAGACGACCTTGTTCGATCTGATCACCGGGTTTGCCGCGCCCGATGCCGGTGCGATCCGCTTCGAGGGCAAGCCGATCGAGGGCTTGCCGCCACACAGCGTGACGCGGCGCGGACTGGTGCGCACCTTCCAGCTGACCCGCGTCTTTGCCGCCATGACGGTGCTCGACAACATGATGCTTGCGGGGCGTGGCCAGCCGGGCGAGGGACTGTTGCAGCTGATCGCACGGCGCACCGCGGGGCAGCGCGTCGAGGGGGAGGTGCGGGAGCGGGCGCTCGCGGCGCTGCACCGCTTCGATCTCGACGGCAAGGCTGGCGACTATGCCGGCACGTTGTCCGGCGGGCAGCGCAAGCTCCTGGAGCTCGCCCGCGCCCTGATGACCGACCCGACGCTCGTCCTCCTCGACGAGCCGATGGCAGGAGTCAATCGTGTGCTCGGCAGCCGGCTTCTCGACGATGTCGAGGAGCTGCGCCGCACCGCGGGCATGACGTTTCTGTTCGTGGAGCACGACATGGACATCGTCATGCGCCGTGCCGACCACGTGATCGTCATGGCGGAAGGCGCAGTGATCGCAGAAGGATCGCCCGACGCGATCCGCGCCGATCCGCGCGTCATCGACGCCTATCTCGGCCAGGCGCGGAGCCGCACGTGAGCGCGGCCGTGGTGCTTGCGACCGACCGACTCGTTGCCGGCTATTCGGCCGAGGTCGACATCCTCAACGGCGTATCGATCGCGCTGACGGCCGGCGAGGTGGTCTGCGTCATCGGCCCCAACGGTGCCGGCAAGTCGACCTTGATGAAGGCCGTCTTCGGGCTGGTGCGGCCGAAGGCCGGTCAGATCGTGCTCAACGGACGCGCCATCTCGGGCCTTCGGCCGAGCGCGATCGCGCGCCTCGGCATGGGCTACGTGCCGCAGCGCGACAATGTCTTTCAGAGCATGACAGTCACCGAGAACCTCGAACTCGGCGCCCTGCCGCATCCCGGCATCGCGGTGCGCTCGCGGATGGGCGAATTGTTCGACCTCTTCCCGCGGCTCGCCGCGCGACGTCGGCAGGTCGTGGGAACAATGTCAGGCGGCGAACGACAGATGGTGGCGATGGCGCGGGCGTTGATGCCGCGCCCCGAGGTCCTTCTGCTCGACGAGCCCTCGGCCGGGTTGGCCCCACTGCTCGTCGAGGCGATGTTCGACCAGGTCGCGGCGATCAACCGCGCCGGGGTGAGCATCCTGATGGTCGAGCAGAACGCCCGCCGCGCGCTCGAAATCTCGCATCGCGGCTATGTGCTCGACCTCGGCCGCAACCGCTTCGAAGGCGAAGGCCGCGCGCTCCTTCAAGACGCGCGCCTGGCGGAACTCTACCTGGGTTAGCCCGAAACTTGCGGCCCGGATTGCGCTCCGTTCCTCCGGGGGCTACTTCGCTGAGGATTCGGATCCAATCCATATTCAATGCCCAGGCTCCGGCGTGCTATCTGCGCCATGATGGCATCGCGCCCCAATCCAACCTCGCGATCGGCCCCAGGTGACAATTCCCACGCCGGCAAGCCTGACCCTCGTCGTCCCGACCTTCAACGAACGGGAAAACCTGCCCGAGGTGGTTCGACGGGTCGAGGCGGCGCTCGCCGGCATCGATTGGGAGATCGTCTTCGTCGACGACAACAGCCCAGACGGAACCGCCTTTGCCGCCAAGGTGATCGCCCAGGGCGACGCGCGTGTGCGCTGCATCCGCCGCATCGGCCGGCGCGGGCTTGCGGGAGCCTGCATCGAGGGCGTGCTGAGTTCCTCGGCGCCCTATGTGGCGGTGATGGACGGCGACCTGCAGCATGACGAGCGGATCCTGCCGCGCATGTTCGATCGGCTGCGCGCCGGCGATGCCGATCTCGTCGTCGGCAGCCGCTATGTCGCAGGCGGGGGCGCGGCCGCAGGCTTTTCGGAGGCCCGCGCCTCGCTCAGCCGATCGGCGACGCAGCTCGCAGGCCTCGTGCTGCGCGCCGAGCTCAGCGACCCAATGAGCGGCTTCTTCATGATGCGCCGCGATCTCTTCGACAAGGTCGCGCCGCGCCTGACCTCCTCCGGCTTCAAGATCCTGGCCGACATCGTCGCCTCGGCTCCGGGACTGCGGATCGCCGAGATCGGCTACGAGTTCCGCGAGCGGACGGCCGGGGAATCGAAGCTCGACGCGGGCGTCGGCCTCGATTTTCTCGGCCTCATGCTGAACAAGCTGACGCGCGGCGTGGTTCCGGTCCGGTTCGTGTTCTTCGCGGCCATCGGCTGCACCGGGCTTGCCGTCCACCTCATCGCCTTGCGATTGGCGCTCGCGTTGCCCGAGGTCGGTTTTGCCTTTGCCCAGTCGCTCGCGACGGCCATTGCCATGACCTCGAATTTCTTCATCAACAACCTGGTCACCTACCGCGACCGCAAGCTGAAGGGGCTCGGCCTCTGGCGCGGGCTCCTGGTGTTCTATCTCGTTTGCAGCCTCGGCGCCGTCGCCAATGTCGGGGTCGCGAGCTGGATCTACAGCCTCGACCGCACCTGGTGGCTCGCCGGAATCGTCGGCGCCGCGATGAGCGTCGTGTGGAACTATTCGCTGAGCAATTTCTTTGTCTGGCGCCGCGCCGAATGAGCGAGCCTCGCTCCTGTCGCCGTCGCCTGGCCCCTAAGCCGCGGCCGTCCCAACCGCCTGCCGCTTGCGTTCGATCACGTCCCAGATGGCCTCGGCGAGATCGGGGCCGCCCAGTCGCTTGACCGCCCGGATGCCGGTCGGCGAGGTGACGTTGATCTCGGTGAGGAAGCCGTCGATGACGTCGATGCCGACGAAGATGAGGCCGCGTTGCCGCAGCGCCGGCCCGATCCGTGCGCAAATCTCGCGCTCGCGCAGTGTGAGGTCGGTCGGATGCGCCGCGCCGCCGCGCACCATGTTCGAGCGCAGGTCGTTTTCGGCCGGCACCCGATTGACCGCGCCTGCCGCAGCGCCGTCGACGAGAAT
>JAFAME010000448.1 GCA_019233695.1 Methylobacteriaceae bacterium | reverse complement strand
TCTCGGGTGTTAGAGATGCCAGCTCTTCCACAGTAGGCGCATGTTTTGCCGGCGTACTTTTTACTAGCCATTGCCGCCTCTCAAATCCGGCGCTGAGCAGGCCGGATGGTGCGGGCGGTCGGAGTCGAACCGACACTCTGTGTCACCAGAACTGGATTTTGAGTCCAGCGCGTCTACCAGTTCCGCCACGCCCGCAGCGAGCCGGTGCCTATACCACCGCGGATGGCCGGCGCCAACGAAAAGGCGAGGGAAAACTGACGTCGCTGCCGCCGCGACACCCTCGCCGCCAAGTGGACAGCCCCCCTCGCCTCCTCTATGCACGTCGCCGACTTTTCCTTGCGCCGGAGCGGCATGTTCTCGCGACTCTATCATTCGACGCTGGCGCTTGCGGAGAGCCCGCGCGCCGCCTATGCACTCGCCCTCGTCGCCTTCGCCGAGAGCTCGTTCTTTCCGATCCCGCCCGACATCATCCTCGTGCCGATGGCACTCGCCAAGCCGCATCGCGCCTGGGCCTATGCGGGGCTCTGCACCGCGGCCTCGGTGCTCGGCGGCATGCTCGGCTACGCCATCGGCGCGCTCCTCTACGACACGGTCGGCCAGTGGCTGATCGGCCTCTACCACTATGCCGACAGGGCGGAAGAGCTGCGCGCCTTCTATGCCCGCTGGGGCGCGCTCTTCATCCTGATCAAGGGACTGACGCCCATCCCCTACAAGCTTGTGACCATTGTCAGCGGGCTTCTGGGCTACAATTTCGCCCTGTTCGTGCTGTTGTCGTTGATCACGCGCGGGGCGCGCTTCTTTCTTCTCGCCGGACTCCTGAACCGCTTTGGCGAGCCGCTGAAGCCCCTGCTCGAACGACACTTCGCCTTGTTCCTCGGGGTCCTGGCATTGACCATCGTCGCCGGCTTCTGGATCGCGGCCCGGTTCTTGTGAGGTCTCGGATGAGCGTCGTGCGAAGTGGCACCGGCTCCATGACGCCGCTCGGCGCTGCCGTCGTCGTTCTTTGCATCGCCGCGGCAACCATCGGCGGCGCCTGGGCCTTCCAGGCGGCCGGATATGCGCCTTGCGAGCTCTGCCTCGAGGAGCGTTTCGCCTACTACGCCGGCATCCCCCTTGCCGCCCTCGTCGCGCTGGCAGCGGCGCGCGGCGCCCCGCGGCTGCTCGTTGCGGCAGGCCTCGTCCTTATCGCCCTGATCTTTGCGGCAAACGCCGTCCTCGGCGCCTATCACGCCGGCATCGAATGGGGCTTCTGGCCAGGGCCTGCCGAATGCACCGGCTCGACCAAGCCGGCGACGTCCTTTGAGGAGTTCCAGCGCCAGCTCAAAGGGCTCACGGTCGTGCGCTGTGATGCGGCGGCAATCCGCATCGCCGGCCTGTCGCTTGCGGGCTGGAACGCGCTTGTTTCGCTCGGGCTTGCGATCGTGGCGGCGGCCGGCGTGGCGCGGCAGCCCGTCCGGCCCGGACGGGTGCTTTACGGCTCGAGAATGGAATCCCAGTAGAGATAGTCCATCCAGCTGTCGTGCAGGTAGTTCGGCGGAAACTGGCGGCCGTTATGGTGCAGGTCATGCACCGTCGGCTGGTAGGGCATTTTCGACGGCCACATGTGCACCTCGCCCGGCAACCGATCGCCCTTGATCAGGTTGCAGGACGAGCATGCCGCAACGACGTTCTCCCACGTCGTCGTGCCGCCCTTCGAGCGCGGCACGAGATGGTCGAAGGTCAGTTCCTCGCGCGTCCCGCAATACTGGCAGGTGAAGCGATCGCGCAGGAACACGTTGAACCGCGTGAAAGCGGGATGACGCGACGGCTTGACATAGGTCTTGAGCGAGACGACCGAGGGCAGCCGCATCTCGAAGCTTGGGCTGCGAACGGTGCGCTCGTACTCGGAGACGATGTTGACCCGCTCAAGGAAGACGGCCTTAATCGCGTCCTGCCAGCACCACAGCGACAGGGGATAGTAGCTCAACGGCCGGAAATCGGCGTTGAGCACCAAGGCCGGGCAGGCCTCGGGCGATACCGCGGGCTGGACGTGAACCGTCAACGCTGTCCCTTTCGCAACCGAATCGCTGCACCAATCCCGGTTTCCGCGCCGGGATAATCTACAGGGGCCGTGACGGCTTTGTGAAGACCGCGAGGCACATGTGTCAAGCCGGGGAACGGGTTAGCGATTTGTCGAGGAGTGACGCTAACAGCTGTCCTCAGACCCCTGCCCGCAGCTCTGGATCAAACCACCTTCCTGTTATATATTCTGTAAAACACCTTGGAGGTCGGCGTGAACCAGAGACCACCAAAACCGGAAGCCGCGGGGGCGGTTTTGCGGATCAAGCGGATCGGCAACTCTCTCGGACTTATCCTGCCGAGAGAGTTGCTCGCCCGTCTCAACCTGAAGGAGGGCGACGCCCTTCACGTCGTTGAACAGACCGAGCGGGCGCTGAAACTCAGCCCCTACGATCCAAAGCACGCCAAGGCGATGGAGATCGCGCGGCAAGTCTTCCGTGAGTACGCGGACACTTTCAAGGAACTTGCCAAGTGAGCGAGCCTGTCTGGCTCGATCTCGACACCGTCCTCGACATTCACTCGGAACAGCTGGCGCTCTTCGGCGGAGCGGACGGCGTGCGCGACATTGGGCTGCTGGAATCCGCTCTGGCGAGGCCCCAAAATCGATTTGCCTATGGCGAGACCGGCTTTGCATCGCTTGCTGCAGCCTATGCATTCGGGATTGCACGCAATCATCCGTTCGTCGACGGCAACAAGCGAACAGCCTTTGCCGCGATGATGGTCTTTCTGCGCTTGAATGCGGTGAGCTTTACCGTCCCGCCGACGCAAGCGACCGCGATCATTCTTGCCCTCGCAGCAGGCGAGGTGAGCGAAGAGGGCCTGACACGCTGGATCCGCGACAACTGGCCGAAGCCTTGAGGCGCGCTGCAAACACCGGCCGGACCCGCCGGTCGGGCAGACAAGTTGGTGCACTCGAATCATCCACTGTTCCGCGGGCAACAGACGACCCGAGAAATACCCGGTTGTGCTAGGCTGCGAATCGAGGAGTTGACCGCCCCATACCAAGGTTCAGAAATCGAGTGTTGGCACCTGCTTTGCATCCAAGCGGTGCCCTATAGCGTTGTCTTCTGCCACCCCGCGAAAGTTGACCTAAATGGCAACCAAAGCGCTGACATTCCCGGCCATGCTTTGGGTTGCCGCTTTCGTCGCGTCGGTTCTCCCGGCGTTCGCCCAGCCCGAGCCCATGCTGACGACCATTCTTTCCAGTCCGGCCGCGCAATTCACGATTCTTGGCGATCCCAATCACGGCAACCTCGATCGCAAGAAATTCCTCGCCTCCGACGAGTTCATCGACAGCCTCGTTGCGGCGCACGTCAAGAAAGTCTTCTTCGAATACACTCACGAGCTGCAGCCGCAGATGGACAACGTCGCCAGGGGTTACGTTACGCCGGAGCAGTTTGCCGTCTATCTCACCGAAACGGGCATGGGCTTTTCCGGCGCCCGCGGCGCGGATGGACAATACAAGGCAGGCGTCTATCTGGGGATGATGATCAAGAAGCTCGCCGACAAGGGCATCCGATTCTTTGCCTACGATTATCGCGGCATGACCGCAAATTCGGAGAACGCCGGAAAGATCCTCGATCGGGTCTATGGATGCTATGCCGACGAGACCAAGAGCGCCCTGATGAAGAGCAACACCATCAGCGCGGCCTTCGAAGCCTTCCGTCGATACGCCGAAATGCGCGAGCGCTTCTTCGACGACCGCTACATGGCGCAGACGATCGTGGCGGCAGCCGGCACGGACAGGAGCGTCGTGCTGCCGGGGGCCGGACATGTGGTCAATCCGACCGGACTCGATCTCTGGCTCGGGAGGAAAACGGGCAAGGCACGTGTTGCAATTCTTTACGTCACCGGCGAGCTCGACGACTACGTCAAGTATATGCTCATGCTGGCGCGCGACACGGGAATAGATCTCGATCGGTCGCCCGACGTGTACTACAATCTCCTCGAGCACACTGCCAGTCCGAACCCGCCCGACGGCGACGTCAAGCGCCTGCGCAATGCCAAGGGCCGAGGATGGCTCGGCCCGACCTGCTGAGGCTGCGCGCATCGCCTCGGCACGCCGCGCCGGGGGCGCGTCGAGGCTGCCCGCGCAAGGCCGCTGTGATCGGTGCCGCCTCGACAAAGCCGCATCACCGCAACATCTTTAGGCGGCATCCTCCCGAAGGTCCGGAATTCCAGCGTGCGTGACAGCGAAGCAAACCGGTTCTCGGCCCGCGCCGCGCGCTATGCGCGCGTCGGGGCAAATGTCGGCGGCGTTGCAGCGCGCATCGCCGGGGCTCGCGTGCTCGGACTCAACGGATCACGCGGCGCCAACGCCGCGGCCTTGGCGCGTGCCCTCGGCGGCCTGAAAGGCCCGCTGATGAAGGTCGCCCAGCTGATGGCGACCATCCCCGATCTTCTGCCGCCGGAATATGCCGAGGAACTGCAGAAGCTGCAGAGCGAAGCCCCGCCGATGGGCGCCGCTTTCGTCAAGCGCCGGATGCAGGCCGAGCTCGGCCCCGACTGGCTGTCGCGCTTCGGCAGCTTCGACTACAAACCCGCAGCCGCAGCCTCCCTGGGACAGGTGCATCGCGCTGCGGCGCGCGACGGCGCGCCGCTCGCCTGCAAGCTGCAGTATCCGGACATGAAATCGGCGGTCGAGGCCGATCTCGCCCAACTCGAAATACTCTTTGCCATCCACCGCCGCATGGATCCGGCCATCGATACGCGCGAGATGTCGAAGGAGATCGGCGCTCGCGTCCGCGAGGAGCTCGACTACAGGCGCGAAGCGCGCCATGCGGGACTCTACCGCCATATGCTTGCTGCGGTGCCTGAGGTCCGCGTGCCCGGCACGCTTCCTGAGCTGTCGACCGAGCGCCTTTTGACGATGGAGTGGCTCGAGGGAAGGAAGCTTCTCGCCTTCAAGAGGGCCGACCAGGCATCACGCAACCGCATCGGCACCGCCATGTTCAAGGCCTGGTGGCACCCATTCAGCCAGTTCGGCGTGATCCACGGCGATCCGCATCTCGGCAACTACACGGTGTTTTCCGAGGGCGATGGCGCGCAGGCGCAGGTCGGCGGCATCAACCTCCTCGACTATGGCTGCATCCGCATCTTCCAGCCGAAATTTGTGGGCGGCGTTGTCGACCTCTACGAGGGGCTGCGCACGGGCGACCGCGGCCGCATCGTCCACGCCTATGAGACATGGGGGTTCAAGGGGCTGCGCAACGATCTGATCGACATTCTCAACATCTGGGCGAAGTTCATCTACGGGCCGCTGCTCGAGGACCGCGTGCGCAGCATCGCCGACGGCGTGGCGCCTAGCCAGTACGGGCGCCGCGAGGCCTTCAGGGTTCATCGGGCACTGAAGGAAATGGGCCCGGTGAAAGTGCCGCAGGAGTTCGTGTTCATGGATCGCGCCGCAATCGGGCTCGGAGGGGTCTTCCTGCACCTTGCCGCCGAGCTCAATTTCCACCGTCTTTTCAACGAGGCCCTCGGCAGCTTCGATCTGGCGAGGGTGCAGCGGCGTCAGGCCGACGCGCTGGCGCGCGTCGGGCTCAAGGCGAACATCTGATTGCCCCTCCGACCGGTTTCAGTTAAAGCGGCCCTACTCTCGAATTCTGCGCATTGAAGGGGGCTGGGGTTGGCCGACAATCAAGGCGTCGTTGCTCATGAATCCGACATGGATTACCCCGAGCATGAGCGCACCTATCGTCTGTTTCTCAAGCTCGTCAAATGGGTCGTGATCGATGTTGCGGTCATCATGATCCTGATGGCGATCTTTCTCCTCTGAAAGTGCATCGTTCTCGACCCGCGTATCCGGATTGCCGCCGTCTCGGCCGTTTTCACGGCAGGTGCGGCTAGCGGTCGGAGTTCTTCATGCGCCTTGCCGTCCCAACCGAAACCGATCCGCACGAGGCCCGCGTCGCGGCAACCCCCGAGACCGTCAGGAAATTCGTCGGCCTTGGTGCGAGTGTCGCAGTGGAGAGCGGCGCGGGCGCCAAGTCCGGCATCCTCGATGCCGACTATGAGGCCGCAGGCGCGGCCGTTGCGCAGGGCCTCGACGATACCCTGAAGGACGCCGACATCGTCCTTACGGTGCGCCGCCCGAACGATGCCGAACTCGCCAAGATCAGGCGGGGCGCTGTTGTCGTCGCCATAATGGATCCCTACGGCCAGGATGGCGCCCTGGCGGCGCTGGCGCAGGCCGGCGTCGATGCCTTTGCCATGGAACTTTTGCCGCGGATCACGCGGGCCCAGACCATGGATGTCCTGTCCTCGCAAGCCAATCTTGCCGGCTACCGGGCGGTGATCGACGCGGCCGCCGAATACGGGCGGGCGCTGCCGCTGATGATGACGCCGGCCGGCACGGTACCTGCCGCCAAGATCTTCATCATGGGGGTCGGGGTCGCCGGGCTGCAGGCGATCGCGACCGCCCGCCGCCTTGGTGCCGTGGTGACGGCAACCGACGTGCGGCCGGCGACCAAGGAACAGGTGGAGTCGCTCGGCGCGAAGTTCATTGCAGTCGAGGACGACGAATTCCGGCAGGCCGAGACCGGCGGCGGCTATGCCAAGGAGATGTCGAAGGAATATCAGGCGAAACAGGCTGCGCTCGTCGCCGGCCATATCGCCAAGCAGGACATTGTCGTCACGACCGCCCTGATCCCAGGCCGGCCGGCTCCGCGGCTGATCACAGCCGACATGGTGCGATCGATGCGCCCCGGCTCGGTCATCGTCGATCTTGCTGTCGAGCGGGGCGGCAATTGCGAGCTGTCGAAGCCTGACGAGGTCGTGGCGGTCGAGGGCGTCAAGATTGTCGGACATCTGAATGTCGCGAACCGGATCGCGGCAACGGCCTCGACGCTCTATGCCAAGAACCTTCTCGCCTTCGTCGAGACGCTGATCGACAAGCAGAACAAGAAGCTTGCGATCAACTGGGATGACGAGATCGTGCGCGCCACCTGCCTCACGCGCGACGGAGCTATCGTGCATCCGAACTTTCAGCCGAAACCAGCCTGACTCACGCGTCGGCGCGAGATCCTGTCGCGCCGAGCGATGATGGGGCACGAGAAGAGGCGTCACATCATGGCCAACGAAACCCCCGAACAGATCCTTGCCAAGGCGCAGGAGGCGGCAAGGCTCGCCAACGAGGCGCTGGCCGCGGCGCAGGCCAATCTCGACATCGCCGCCGCCGCGGCAGCTGCGGCATCCGGCAACCTGGTCGATCCATTCGTGTTCCGCCTGGCGATCTTCGTCCTTGCCGTCTTCGTCGGCTACTACGTGGTGTGGTCCGTCACGCCTGCCCTGCACACGCCGCTGATGTCGGTGACCAACGCGATCTCCTCGGTGATCGTGGTTGGTGCGCTGTTGTCCGTCGGCGTCGATCTTGCCGGCAAGGGAGCGGGCTTTGCGCGCCTCTTCGGTTTCATTGCCCTCACCCTTGCCAGCGTCAACATCTTTGGCGGCTTTCTGGTTACCGAGCGCATGCTGGCAATGTACAAGAAGAAGGGCGATGCGAAATGAACGCCAATTTCGCGGCGCTTTCCTACCTTATCGCCGGCATTCTTTTCATTTTGGCGCTGCGCGGGCTCTCCTCGCCCGCCTCCTCCCGCCAGGGCAATCGCTTCGGCATGATCGGGATGGCGATTGCGGTCGCGACGACGCTGCTGCTTGCCCCGCCGGCCGGCATCTTCAGCTGGGTGATGCTGGTCGCAGGGGTGGGTGTCGGCGGGGGCATCGGCGCCGCAGTGGCGCGCCGCATCCCGATGACCAAGATGCCGCAGCTCGTGGCGTCGTTCCACTCGCTCGTCGGACTTGCCGCGGTGCTGGTTGCAGCCGGCGCGCTCTATGCGCCTGAGGCTTTCGGCATCGGAGCGCCGGGCGCCATTCACCGCTCGAGCCTTGTCGAGATGTCGCTCGGCGTCGCCATCGGGGCGGTCACCTTCACGGGCTCGGTCATCGCCTTTCTGAAGCTCGACGGGCGGATGTCCGGCAAGCCGATCCTCCTGCCGCAGCGCCACGAGATCAATATCGGACTTGGCCTCCTGCTCATCGCTCTCATCGTCGCGTTCGTGTGGACCGAAAGCGCCTGGGCCTTCTGGCCCGTCGCGCTGGTGTCGTTCGCGCTCGGCGGACTGCTCATCGTTCCGATCGGCGGCGCCGACATGCCGGTCGTCATTTCGATGCTCAACTCCTATTCAGGCTGGGCGGCGGCTGGCATCGGCTTCACGCTGGGCAATCTCGCCCTGATCATCACCGGCGCGCTCGTCGGCTCCTCAGGCGCCATCCTCTCCTACATCATGTGCAAGGGGATGAACCGATCCTTCATCTCGGTGATCCTCGGCGGCTTCGGCGGCGAAACCGATCTTGCCGCGACCGGGGCGGCGGAGACCCGACCGGTGAAGCAGGGCTCGGCAGACGATGCAGCCTATCTGATGGAAAACGCCTCGAAAGTGATCATCGTGCCGGGCTATGGCATGGCCGTATCGCAGGCCCAGCACGCGCTGCGCGAGATGGCCGACATCCTCAAACGCCACGGGGTCGAGGTGAAATATGCCATCCACCCGGTCGCCGGCCGCATGCCCGGCCACATGAATGTCCTTCTGGCCGAAGCCAACGTTCCCTACGACGAAGTGTTCGAGCTCGAGGACATCAATTCCGAATTCGCCCAGACGGACGTCGCCTTCGTGATCGGGGCCAATGACGTCACCAATCCCGCCGCGAAGACCGATCCGAAATCGCCGATCTACGGCATGCCCGTGCTCGACGTCGAGAAGGCCAAGACCGTCCTCTTCGTCAAGCGCGGCATGGGCTCGGGCTACGCCGGGGTCGAAAACGAGCTGTTCTTTCGCGACAATACGATGATGCTGTTCGGCGACGCCAAGAAGATGGTCGAAAGCATCATCAAGGCGATGGCGCATTGAGCCCGGACGCGCCGGCACCTGTCGCGGCGCTCAATCGCAGATGGCGGCCGCCGCAGTGCAAATGACGCCGCCCTTGCGCCGGCAGCTGTGCCAGCCGTTGCTGGCGGCAACACCCGCGGTCGTTCCCTGACCGACGGCCCAGACCGATCCGCCGCTCGAAATCGACTCGACCACGGCAGCGCACGTCTTCTTGCCGGCCGCGACCACACGGCAGCCGCCTCCACAATTGGAAAGAGCGGTCCTTTTCGCCTGTTCGAGATCGAAGGTACCGTTGAATGCGGCGGCATGACCGGTCGCGGGATCGAAGGCGATGGCAAAGGCCGCCACCGCCGGTCTAGAATGCGCTGCGGCTGCGAGCACGAGACAGAGGCCGATCAGATTTGCACGGCGCATTGCGACATCCCTTCCCCACCGACACGATGCTGATCCTCACAAGGGCAGCCCGGTCGTGTCGTCATTCTCCTCACAGGCTCGGTCTACTGCCTTGACGGTTGCAGAGGAAGGCAGCCAAGCGCTGCCGAAAATCCGGAGATTCGGGCACGCGAGGCTCCGCCTGATCAAGGCCGCGAGAGCCGCCGCCCTGATCGCCCTTGCCACTTACGCGATCCCGCTCGTTGCCGTCGTGACAAGACAGCGAGCGCTCCTTTACCACCCGGCAGTCCACGCGATCGAGCCGGCTGCCGCCGGCCTGCCGCGGGCGCAAGCGCTCAACGTTAAGACCAGCGATGGCGAGGAGCTCGTCGCATGGCATATCCCCGCCACACCCGGCCGGCCCGTCATCCTCTATTTCCAGGGGAATGGCGGCGGCCTTGCGGATCGGGCCGCACGCTTCGACGCCTTGACTGCCGGCGGCCTCGGCCTCCTTGCCGTGAGTTATCGAGGATACTTCGGATCAACGGGGTCCCCGACCGAGACGGGACTGCGCACCGACGCCGACGCCGCCTATGGCGAAGCGCTGGCGCTCGGCTATCGCGCGGATCGGATCATCGTTGTCGGCGAATCGCTCGGCACTGGGGTCGCCGTCGGGCTTGCAGCCCGCAAACCCGTCGCCGCGCTTGTCCTTGAAGCGCCCTACACATCGACCGCCGCCGTCGCCGAAGTCAGCTATTGGATGTTTCCGGTGCGCCTGCTGATGTGGGACCAGTTCCATTCCGACCGCCTGATCGGCGCGGTCCATGTGCCGCTCCTGGTGCTGCACGGCGAACGCGATGAGGTCGTGCCGATCCGCTTCGGCGAGGAGCTCTTTACGCTGGCAAACGAGCCGAAGGAATTCGTCACGGTCCCAGCGGGGCACCATCTCGTCATGCGCCTGCCCGGCGTCATCCCGCAAGTCCTGCATTGGATCGAGGCGCATGTCCCCTCGCCATGAAGCCGGCGCGCGACCGGGCATGGCGGAGCGGCCCGGATCGCGCGATGCCTTCCGACGGGAGAGTCGCGCGCCATGAGCGGCCCCGCTGCTTTGGCGATCGTTCTCGCGTTGGCGTACTGCCTGGTACTTGTTTGGCTCGCCACCCGCCAGCGCCGGATCATGTATGTGCCGCGAACGGACGCCATCGCGCCGGGACAAGCCGGCTTGCCGGCAGCGCAGGCCATTGTGCTTGAAACGAGCGATAGCATCCGACTGGTTGCCTGGTTCATGCCGCCGCGAGAGGAGGGGCCGCTGCTCCTTTATTTTCACGGCAACGCCGGCCACCTTGCCAATCTCGCCGGCCGCTTCGCGGCCCTGACCGCGAAGGGCGCAGGCCTGCTGGCGGTGGAATATCGCGGCTTTGGAGGATCGGGTGGCAGGCCGAGCGAGAAGGGCCTGCATCTCGACGCCGATGCGGCCTATGCCGAGGCACTCAAACGCGGCTATCGGCCGGAGCATGTCATCGTCATAGGCGAATCGCTCGGCACAGGTGTTGCGGTGGCCCTCGCGTCGCGTGCCGAGGTGGCCGGCGTCATCCTCGAGGCGGCCTATACCTCGACGACCGACATCGCGGCCGCGGTCTATTGGCAGTTTCCCGTCCGCTGGCTTCTGCTCGACCGATTTCGTTCGGACCTTCGCATCGGCAGCATCGCGGCGCCGATCCTGTTCCTGCATGGAACCGAGGACCTCGCCATTCCCATCCGTTTCGGCGAGCGCCTCTTCAAGCTTGCGCCCGAGCCCAAGACCTTCATCAGGATCGAGGGCGGCGGCCATCAGGTGATGGATTTGCCGCAGGTGATGTCGGAGATTTGCGCCTGGATCGCGGCGCGCTGCCGCGCACCCGCGATCTCGGCGGAAAGTGAGCCGCTGCACGCACCTTTCCGGTCCGTCCAAAATGAGCCACCGCGACACCGATTCAGAGCTTCTCCAGGGCCAGCAGCCCGACGGAGTAGGCGAAGGATCGGGTGCGAGCCGTTCGGGTCGGGCGCCGGCAGGACAATGACGAGGCATGCGCCTTTGCGCATCTCCCGGCAACGCAGCGTGAGAAAGGTCTCCCAATCGGAGCGCGCCTGGTCCGCAAATGCTTGGCGCTCGCAGGGTTGGCCGCGCTGCGAGAAAATGTGGCCGGTGATCGGCGAGGGCATTTTGCTCAGCCACTGCGCCGCGTAGGAGCTCCAGCCGAGATGAACATGGTCCGCAGGCAGAGCGGGCCTATAGAATGAGCGGCCGACGGCGCAGGCAAAGACGCCGTCGGCGCCGGCATAGCCCCCCTTGTCATGCGCGACCAATTCGAACAACGTGCTGAAATCGTTCACAGACACGTCGATGTGCGTGACCAGGATCGGCCGCGCGCTTCGTGCTCGCAGCTCCGGGAGCACCGCCTTAGTGGCAACGATCGAGTTCCGGCCTTCGGAGGAGCCGTAGTCGGCAACAACGATCGGGCCGTCTTCCGCATCGAGACGGATCGAGCGCGCCGCTTCCACAAGCAGCGGAAGCGCCAACGCCGCGCCGGAGGCCTGCAAAGCCGAATTGGCGTTGTAGGCGCCCTGCCCCTCCATCGCCGCGCCTAGCGCTTCGCTGCTAGTCACTGCGATACCTGCCCCGATCGTTGCCGCTGAACGTCACCTTAGCCTGCAACTTAGGCAGGAACTATCGCCGGCTCCGTAGTCGAGGCGACGGGGTCTGAAGCCGCAAGCCGCAAGCGGACCGTTGCCTGCACCGATGCGTAAAGGCGACGCAACGACCCCTTTCAGCGTTCGCGAAGCAACGCAATAAGGAACAGCAAGGGCGCCATTTTGCGGCCGATTCCGGTTTCAGCCGCCCGCGATCGGGGGCGCGGCATAGACCAAACGCTGTTTCGGGCCGATCGCCAAGGTCAATAGCGGCATATTCCGCCGGCAGCGTTGCGGGACAGGACGCACCGGCAATTCGACCCGCCCCGGCGCTACGATTCGCCAATGGAGAGGCGGCGTTCCCGCCGCCTCGGGTGCGCGGGGACGCGCACCCTCCACGGTCGAGGCATGGACGGCTACGGGCCTTTCCCTTTCGCGAGGCGAGATGCGCCGGTACCGCGATCGGCGCCGAGCGCTTGGCAATATGCGAAAGGGCGTCAGCGGAAGAATGAGCCGCCGCTCATCCGCGAGGTGCCCTCGCGTGCCACCTGGTTTTGCGGGTCGACCGTCAAGGCGCGCGAATAGGATTCGCTCGCCTTGATGCGGTTGTTCGTGCGCTCGTAGGCAACGCCGAGGCCAGCCCAGGCGTCGGCCAGAGTGTTGTCGACGTTGAGCGCGGCATTGAAATCCTCAATTGCCGCGTCGTTTTTGCCCGTCGCGAGAAGGCTCTGGCCGCGCGCCAGATAGGGCGCGGCCGCGAAGGGATCGCGGTCGATCGCGTTGTTGAAGTCGGTGATCGCCTGGGCGTGCTGGCCCTGGCGCTGATAGATCAGGCCGCGGGCGTGGAAGGCCTGGGCCGATTCGGGATTGAGCCGGATCGCCTGATCGAGATCGGCAAGCGCCTCGGGCAGGTGGCCCTGGGCGCGCAGAAGGTTCGCGCGGCCGATATAGGCGGCCGAATCGCTCGGCCCTGCAGCGATCGCGCGGCCGAAATCGGCGAGCGCCAGATCGTTCTTGTTGATCTGACGATAGGCGAGCGCCCGATTGGTGTAGGCGGCGGCGAGGTTGGGGTCGATCTTGATCGCCTGGCTGAAATCGGCGATCGCGTCCTGGTAGCGGCCGACCTTGGCGTTGGCCGTGCCGCGCGTGATGTAGGCGGCAGGATCGTTCGGATTGGACCTGATGAGGTCCGTGAGGGAATCGAGGTTGGCGGAAGCCGCGGCGGGGTCGTTCTCGACCTCGGCCACTCTACCCGAGGGCTGCCCCAATCCGCCGATGGTTTCGCAGCCGCCCATCGCCATTGCGCCGGCAAGCGCGAGGAGCCTGACCGCCACGGCCAGATCGAACCGCAGAGCGCCAACCACCATTCGTTCCTTAGCCTCGTTTCGGCTGCACCGCGCTCGTTCCCGATTCGCCTACGCCGCCACAAAAAGCGCGGCAATCAGGGCGATTTCAAGAGAAAACACGGCGCGACCAGCACGCCCGATGCCGCGCTTGGCTCCGATCGAGCTCCCTTGTCGGGCCTTCCCAAGATCGCCTGGCGGCGCATCCACGAATCGGACAGCGCACGTCCCTTCTCTGCGAACTCTCCCGAGCCGGCGATTTCTGTTGGAGCGCTGACTCACTCGGCTTCTGGGTGGGGCCGGCGCCCCGGAGGTCCTCAGCGCACTCCAGGCACGGGCTTCGGTTTCATCGGGAGCAGGCCCTCGCGCTGCATTTTTTTGCGGGCGAGCTTGCGGGCCCGCCGGACGGCTTCGGCCTTTTCACGGGCTCGCTTTTCGGAAGGCTTCTCGTAGTGGCCGCGCAGCTTC
Source organism: Methylobacteriaceae bacterium (assembly GCA_019233695.1). GTDB lineage: Bacteria > Pseudomonadota > Alphaproteobacteria > Rhizobiales > Beijerinckiaceae > JAFAME01. The sequence goes on along the minus strand of JAFAME010000448.1, from coordinate 3,242 downwards.
ATTTCTCGGAAGATGCCCTCGCGCTGCATCTTCTTCTTAAGGGCTTTGAGGGCCTGATCGACGTTGTTGTCGCGCACGAGAACTTGCAAGCAGTGATCCTATCGGTTGAGGTCGCCTCGCGCCGTGATCCGGTCATCGGCGCGCGTGCGAGCACGATCATGGGAAAAAGAAGCCGCGACGCTTCGGGCGCGCCGCAGCCGCTGCAACGCGGTTACCAGAATCGGCAGTTATTGTCCAGGGCGCTGAGTGCGTGAGATCGCTCCCGGGCACCCGATTGCCCTCGCCGCAGCGCCCATTCAGCCGGTCAGATCCAACCGCAGGCGGGTGACGTGACCCATCTTGCGGCCGGGGCGGCTGACGTGCTTGCCATAGAGGTGCAGCTTTGCGCTTTTGTCGCGCAGGATCTCGTCCCAGCGATCGACGTCCGCGCCGATCAGGTTGCGCATCTCGATGGCCCCCAGACGCCGCGTCGAACCGAGCGGCCAGCCGCATACCGCGCGCATGTGCTGCTCGAACTGAGAGGTCACCGCGCCGTCGATGGTCCAGTGCCCGGAATTGTGAACTCTCGGGGCAATCTCGTTGACGATCAGCGCTTCGGCTGCCGCCGTCGATGCATCGGGCGCGGCAACGAACATCTCGACAGCAACCACGCCCACGTAGTCGAGCGCCTCGGCAATGCGCCGCGCGATGTCGAGAGCGGCGCGCGCCCCTTCTTGGGAGAGACGCGCCGGCACCTGCGTTACGCTCAAAATGTGGTGATCGTGGAGGTTTTCGCAGACGTCATAGGCGCGAAACGCGCCGTCCGCGCCCCGGGCGGCGATCACCGAGACCTCACAGGCGAAGGTCACTATGCCCTCGACAATTGCCGGGACCCCGCCCATGCTGCGGAACGCCGCGCCAAGGTCGGAGCCTTCGCGAACCAGCACCTGGCCCTTGCCGTCGTAGCCGAATCGCCGCGCCTTGAGGATGCAGGGACGACCGAGCGTCGCGACGGCCCGGGCGAGCGCGCCGGGATCCTCAACCGGCGCGAACGGCGCCGTGGCAATACCGAGGGAATTGATGAACTCTTTTTCGAGGAGGCGATCCTGCGAGGCCGCGAGCGCGGCCGGGTCGGGGCGCACCGGACAGCGCTCGCGCAAGAACGCCGTCGTTGCGGCCGGAACGTTCTCGAATTCGTAAGTCGCAACCGCGACCGTTTCGGCGAATCGCGCCAGCGCGGCTTCATCGCCGTAGTCGGCGACAGTACGTGCCGCCGCGACATCGAAGGCAGGTGAATCCTCTTCCGGCGCAAAGACATGCGACTTCAAGCCCAGGCGGGCGCCGGCAAGCGCCAGCATGCGCGCCAGCTGGCCGCCGCCCAGAATGCCGACCATATCGCCGGGCCGGACTGCCACGGCCTGCCCGGCTGTCGCGCGACCGGGCACTAGTCTTCGCCCGGCCGCGCCGCGACTGCGGCCGTCTGCGCCGCTCGCCAGGCATCGAGGCGCTCCGCCACCCCTGCATCGCCAAGGCCCAGCACAGCGGCGGCAAGCAATGCGGCATTGATCGCTCCGGCCTTGCCGATTGCGAGCGTGCCGACCGGCACGCCCGCCGGCATCTGCACGATCGAAAGCAGGCTGTCCTGACCGAGCAGGGCCTTCGATTCGATCGGCACGCCGAAAACGGGCAGAGAGGTCAAGGAGGCCGTCATTCCCGGCAAATGGGCCGCGCCGCCGGCGCCTGCGATGATGACCTTGAAACCGGCCTGCCGCGCCCCTTTCGCGAAAGCGACAAGCCGATCCGGCGTCCGATGGGCCGAAACGATGCGGGCCTCATGGGCGATGCCGAGCGCATCGAGGGTCTCGGCGGCGTGGCGCATCGTCGACCAGTCGGACTGGCTGCCCATGATCAACGCCACCGGCGGATGCTCCTGCGGCGATTGCATGCCCGTCATGGCGCGCGTGCCCTCCGTCCTGTCGGTCCAGCCCGGCGGCGGACCGCGCCTTCGCTGCCCCCGCGCGCTGCGCCCAGGGGCGGCGCCTCGTGTCGGGATCGCAGTGATTTCCGCTTGCGTGGCGCCGCAGATCGATCACGCGATGATGTCTGGCGTCAATTGGTCTTCAAGGAAGGCAATGCGGTCGCGCAGGATCAGCTTGCGCTTCTTGAGGCGCTGCACCTGCAATTGATCCACTGCGCCGACAATCTCCAGAGCCGCGATCGCCGCGTCGAGATCCCGGTGTTCCTGCATCAGCCGCTCGACCTCGGCCGCGTACGCGCGGCGCTCCTCCTCGTTCAGCTTGTCAGGCATCTCCGCTTGGCCCCGAAGCTCGGCCGGCCTCCCGCGCCTCCGCCCGGGATTTGGGCGCCACCCAAGCTCGGCAGGAATATGGCGGCCAATGATGGACATCGCAAGTCTGAGATGACGCGCGAATCGGAACCTTGGGAGAGCTTAACGCCCCATTAACGGCGACGTTGGAACCTTGCGCGGTCGGTCACCAACCCTAAATTTGATGGGGGACGGAGGAACCCCGGCTTCGCCGGAGCGAAAAGCTGTGGCAATATTCGCCGGTCAACCGCACTCGAAGGAGTCGTTGCATGTCTGTGGACGCCCATCTCGCTGAGCTCCTGCGCCGCCATCAGGCGCTTGACAAGGAAATCGCGAGCGAATCCGCCCATGCCAGCGTCGACGAATTGAGGCTCACCGAACTGAAGCGCAAGAAACTGATGCTGAAGGACAAAATCGAAAGATTGAAGCACGAGGCAACCGTTCACTAGAGAGCGCCCCTGATCGACCCGAATTGAGCGTATCGGGCCGCTCCGATGCGCAGCGTGTAGATCTGCTTGTCCCAGTTGATCGCTCTGACTTGCTCAAGCGAAAGGCGCTCTGCTTCAAAGAACTGCCGCTATCCCTCCGCCACCCGGCAATTGCCGACAACAGCGATCTCCGGCGCAGCACAGGGGTTCCCGCCGGCCCCGCCGCGGCGGGGGCTCAGATCCAATGATCCCCAATCTCCTCTCGATCGCCGGCTCCGACCCGAGCGGGGGCGCCGGAATCCAGGCGGACCTGAAGACGTTCGCCGCCCTTGGCTGCTTCGGCATGGCAGCGCTTACCGCACTCACCGCCCAGAACACGCGCGGCGTCAGCGCCGTGCACGTGCCTCCCGCGGCCTTCCTCGGCGATCAGATCGACGCGATCTTTGCCGACATCGAGGTGGGCGCGGTCAAGATCGGCATGCTGGCGACCGGCGAGATCGTGGCGCTCG
>JAFAME010000251.1 GCA_019233695.1 Methylobacteriaceae bacterium | reverse complement strand
TAGCACGTCGGCGGCGACCCGGGATCGCTCGGCCGGCGGCAAGACGGCAAGCTTCAAGCCGGCGACGCCGCGACGCAGGCCCGAAACGGTGTCGATCGGGGCATGCCCGAGCGTTTTCGGGTCGTGTTCGTCGGGTCCGGCGAGGGTCTGGACCAGCAAGGCCACGTCCTCGACCGATCGCGCCAGGGGGCCGGCCGTGTCGAGCGTCGTACTCAGCGGCAGGATGCCATAGGTCGAGATGCGGCCGACCATCACCCGCATGCCGACGACGCCGCAGAAGGCGGCAGGCATGCGGACGGAGCCGCCCGTGTCGGTGCCGATGGCCGCCGGGACGAAGCCTGCTGCGACCGCCACTCCCGAGCCGCTCGACGAGCCCCCGGGGACGCGGTGGACGCCAGCGTCCCATGGGTTGCGCGGGGTTCCCATGTGCGTATTGGTGCCCCATGCCCCCATGGCGAATTCCGCCGTATGCGTCTTGCCGAGAATGATCATGCCGGCGCCGATGAGCCGCTCCACGATGGTGGCGGTCGTGCCGGAGATGCGCTTCTCCCACGCCCGGGAGCCGCCGGTCGTCACCCGCCCCTTGATTTCGACGAGATCTTTCAGCGCGATCGGAATGCCGTGGAGGGGCCCGATCCGGTGGCCTGACCGAATGGCGCGATCGGCGCCCTCGGCGGCCAATCGCGCGTCCGCCTCGTAGACCGAAACGAAGGCATGAAGCTGTGCCTCGCGCTCCTTGATGCGCGCGAGCAGCGCGTCGACGATGTCGACGGGCGACAGTTCACCGTTTCCGATTGCGGCCGACATTTCGCTGACCGAAGCGATGGCCGGATCGAGCTGCGACATCGGATGTGTTTCCTCACCTCGGCAGTCGAGCGCGCGCTTCCTTGAAATCTGCCCCAAATCGCTCGCGGCTGAGACCTTCCCATTGTGGGGGCATCTCGCAAACTGATTTCTTCGGCGACACGGGCCGTCGCGAAATGGCGGCCGCAACGCCGGGGCGGAACGCGCCCAACGGTCTAGCAATTGGCCGATTGAATGGCATCGCAGACGGAGTCTGTCACCTGCAGGGTCGTTGCCGTGCCGCCGAGGTCCGGCGTCAACGGCTCGCCGGCCCGCGTGACCCGCTCGATTGCCGCCATCAGGCGCGCGCCGGCCTCTCCCTCCCCGAGGTGGTCGAGCATCATCGCTGCCGTCCAGAATGCCCCGATGGGATTGGCGATGCCCTTGCCAGCGATATCGAAGGCAGAGCCGTGGATAGGCTCGAACATCGACGGAAACCGCCGTTCGGGGTTCAGATTGGCGGTCGGCGCGATGCCGATACTGCTGGCCAGGCTCGCCGCAAGATCGCTGAGAATATCGGCGTGGAGGTTGGTGGCGACCATCACGTCGAGGGTCCGGGGCCTCAAGACCATCCGCGTCGTGACGGCATCGACAAGCTCGCGGTCGGTCGTCACGTCCGCATAGGCCTTGGCGGTCGCGGCGAACACCTCGTCCCACATCACCATGCCGTGGCGCTGGGCGTTCGATTTGGTAACCAGGGTCAGATGGCGTCGCTCGCGCTTGCGCGCCAGCTCGAAGGCAAAGCGCATGATGCGTTCGACCGCGGCGCGGGTGAACACCGAGACCTCGACCCCGACCTCCTCCGCCAGCGATCGATGCACGCGCCCCCCTGCGCCGGAATACTCCCCCTCGGTGTTTTCGCGGACGATGATCCAGTCGAGGTCGGCCGAACCGCAATTGCGCAGCGGGCTTGTGAGGCCCGGCAGGATCCGCGTCGGGCGGACATTGGCGTATTGATCGAAGCCCTGGCAGATCGGCAGCCGCAGCCCCCAGAGGGTGACGTGGTCGGCGATTTGCGGGTCGCCCACCGCGCCGAAATAGATGGCATCGAAACCACGCAATTGCTCGAGGCCGTCCTCAGGCATCAACCGACCATGCCGGCGAAAAAAGCTTGAGCCCCAGGGCAACGTCGTCACGCGCAGGGCAAAGCCGCCGTCCCGTTGGGCTGTGGCGTCGAGGACTTTCAGGCCGGCGGGAATGACCTCGGCTCCGATGCCATCGCCGGGAATTGCCGCAATTCTATACTCGGTCACTACAGTCACCTTGGCCGCGATCGTTTGTTGCTGTCGATGAAGCAAGCAGATGTATAGAGATGCTCCCGTCGCCGGGCCTCCGATCGAGACGATCCTAGGGCGCGGAAGCCGGATTGCCGCATCCAAAAGATTATGCAAATCCCTGCAATGCCGCATGGGCACTACGGTACGATCGAATTGAAGATCTCGCCCGATGCCTCGCAAGGACAAACCCGCCACATGAAATTGACCGCGCGCGGCGGAGCATGCAGACTAAGGCGATCGTGGCTTCGTGGCCTGAGGATCACGACGAACCGTGGCATGGCGCATGCATCTGTCGTTCCCGGTCGAACCGGAGGAAACGTCGGTCTGAGGTTGGCCGGGCATGGATGTTCAGCAATTGAGATGCTTCGTGGCCGTCGCCGAAGAATTGCACTTCGGGCGCGCCGCCCAGCGCTTGAACATGCTGCCGACGACGCTTGGCCGTCAGATCAGGATGCTCGAAGAGGATTTGGGCGGACGCCTGCTGGTGCGCTCCACCCGCCACGTAGCCCTGACATCCGCAGGCATGGCCCTGCGGCAGGACGCCCGCCGCATTCTTCAGGGGATCGCTGAGGCCGAGCGCAAGGTTCGTCAGCTCTCCAAGGCAAAAGCCGAAACGCTGCGGATCGGCGCCATCGACAGCGCCGCGGCCGGATTGCTGCCCTCGATGATTGCCGAATTCCGCGAATTGCGGCCCGACATCGAGACCCGCCTTGTCGAATGCACCTCGGTGCAGCAGCTTCGTTTCCTGCTTTCCGGGCGGCTCGACCTCGGGTTCGTGCGCCCACCGGTGCGCGAGCGGAGCCTCAAATTCGAGTTTCTCTTCTACGAGACGCTGGTTGCTGCGGTGCCGGAAGACGATCCGCTGGCGGCGCGCGAGGAGATCGAGCTCCATGATCTTGTCGGCGCGCCGCTGATCGTCCCGCCGCGGCAGGTTCGTCCTCACAGTTTTCGCGCGATCATGCGCGCCTTCAGGACGGCCGGCGAGGAGCCGCGGATCGTGCTTGAGGCGGCCGAAAAGCAGACCATCGTCAGCCTTGTCGGCGCCGGCATCGGCATCGCGCTCGTGCCGGTCTGGGTGGCGAAGCTGCAGGTGCCCGGCGTGGTTTACCGGCCACTCAAGCTCGATGATCCGATGGAATGCCCCGAGACGGCGCTCGGCGTAGCCTGGTCGGAGGACTTGAAAAGCACGCCCTGCATGACGTTTCTCAAGGTCGTGCGCGACCGTCTGGCACGACCGGCGGCCGGCGCTCCGGCGTCGTCTGCGGGATGGGCGGTGAGCAGGAGCGAAAAACGCGCCGCGCTCACGCCGGGCTAGAAGCCTCTCCACATTGTCATCCCGGAAGCCGCTCTTGCGGCTATCCGGGATCCGGCGCAACCAGAACCGTTGGCGCACTGCCCCGGATCCCGGCTCTCCGTTTCGCTCTGGCCGGGATGACACGAAAATGAATTCAAATCTCGGGAAACGCGCGGCTAGCGAAAGACGCCGTGGAAGCGGCCGAGGAAGCTGCGCAGGCGCTCCGATGTCGGGTTCCTGAACAGGGTGGTCGGCGGGCCTTGCTCGGCGATGCGGCCGCCGTCCATGAACACGACGCGATTGGCGACCGAGCCGACAAACAGCATCTCGTGCGAGACCACGAGCATGGTCATGCCGCTGCCGGCGAGGTCCTGCATGACGCCCAGCACCTCTCCCACGAGCTCCGGATCGAGCGCCGAGGTGACCTCGTCGAACAGCATCAGCTTCGGCTCCATCGCTACCGCGCGCGCAATCGCGACGCGCTGCTGCTGGCCGCCCGAAAGCTGATAGGGGTAGTGGCTCTTCCGATCGGCAAGGCCGACGCGCTCGAGCCAGCGGTCGGCGATGTCGCCCGCCTCCGTTGTCGACTTGCCGCGCACCTTTCGAAGGCCGAGCATGACGTTCGACCGGGCGGTGAGATGCGGGAACAGATTGTAGCCCTGAAAGACGATGCCGATCCGGGCGCGCTGCGCCACCACCGTTCGCTCCGGCAGCCGCACGCGGCCCCTGCCGGTGTCCTGATAGCCGATCGCCTGTCCGGCGACCTCGATGGTGCCTTGCTCGTATTCTTCCAAGACGTTGACGCAGCGCAGGAACGTGGTCTTTCCGGAACCGCTCGAGCCGATGATGGCGACGACCTCGCCTGCCGCAATGTCGAGGTCGATGCCCCGCAGCACCTCCACGCGGCCATAGCTCTTGTGCACATTGCGGGCCCGCAAGAGCGGTTGCGCGGCATCCACCGCGCCTCCCTGTCGAGCTTCCGCAGGTCGATCCATCTGCACGACAGCCCTCATCATCAGTAGCGGATGTAGTCCAGGCGCCGTTCGGCGAGCGCCCCAAGACGGGAGACCGCAAGGCAGATCAGGATATAAAC
>JAFAME010000189.1 GCA_019233695.1 Methylobacteriaceae bacterium | reverse complement strand
GACCGGGTCGCGAGCCTCGAAGCGTCGCCCGGCACGACAATTTCTGAAAAGGGGGCTGACCGGACCGTCCGTTAAGGGCTCAGTCCGAACCCCAGGGTTGTGGCCTTGCATTGGCCGTTCGCAGGGGCCATTTTTGCGCCTTCTTAGACCGGCACGCCTCCCTTGGAAGACGCTCCATGACTGCCGATCCGAATTCCGACCCTCCCTCCGGCCTGCAACCCGGAGTTTTTTTCAGCACGGCGCCCGTCAAGCCGGTCGGGCCGGGCGCACGGCTGCGCAATTATTTCCTCACTGGCATCATCGTCTTCGGACCGCTGGCGGTCACCGCCTATATCGTGTGGTGGTTCGTCGATACTGTCGACAATTGGGTGAAGCCGCTGATCCCGACGCGGTTCTGGCCCGACACCTATTTTCCGATGCACGTGCCGGGCTTCGGGCTGATCATCGGGGTGTTCGGGCTCACGGTCCTCGGTTTCCTCACGGCCAACCTGGTCGGGCGCACGTTTCTCAATCTTGGGGAGCTCATCCTCGACCGCATGCCGATCGTGCGCGGGCTCTACAAGAGCCTGAAACAGATTTTCGAGACGGTATTTTCGAAATCGGGCACATCGTTCCGCAAAGTCGGCTTGGTGCAATTCTACGGCAAAGGCATTTGGACGGTGGTATTCATCTCCGCCGAGCCCAGAGGCCCCATGCTGGCGGCGTTGCCGGAGGGGATCGCCTATACGGCCGTGTTCCTTCCCTGTACGCCGAACCCGACGAGCGGCTTTTTTCTTTATGTTCCAACCGACGACATCATTCCCCTGCCGATCACGCCAGACGATGCGTTCAAGATCATCCTGTCGGCCGGGGTCGTCCAGCCGAACGGCAAGTCCGTGCCTCCGCCCCTGGAGACGCCGAGGCCCGACGTGCCCGTCGGAAAGCCGGTGCTTCAACCGGCCCGCAACAGCCTGATGGCCTCGTCGCGCTCGAACAAATAGAGCAGAAGCTGCAAGGCCGCGCCGCGCCGCGAGGTGAGCAGTGGATCGCGCGCGAAGGCGAGCTTTGCGTCCTCCCGCGCTGTCGCAAGCAGATCACCATGAAGTTCGAGTCGGGCGACGCGAAACCCCGGACTGCCGGACTGGCGCACCCCGAGCACCTCGCCTTCGCCGCGCAGACGCAGATCCTCCTCGGCAATGCGGAAACCATCGTCCGTCTCCCGCATGATTTCGAGCCGCGCCTTGGCGACCGGCCCGAGCGGACGCTTGTAGAGGAGGAGGCAGGATGACTTGGCCGCGCCGCGCCCGACCCGGCCGCGCAACTGGTGCATCTGCGCCAGTCCAAAGCGCTCGGCGTGCTCGATGACGATGATCGTCGCTTGGGGAACATCGACGCCCACCTCGACCACCGTCGTCGCTACGAGGATCTGCGTCGCCCCATTCCGAAATCGTTCCATGACGTCGTCCTTGTCGCGGCCCTTCATTTGGCCGTGGACAATGGCGACAGCTTCGCCAAAGATCTCGCGCAGCTCCTTGAACCGCGCCGTCGCCGCGGCGACATCGAGGTCCTCGTTTTCCGCGACGAGGGGACAGATCCAATAGACGCGTGCGCCCGTCGCGATGGCGCGGCCGATGCCGGCGATCACCTCATCGAGCCGGTCGAGCGGCACCGCTCGGGTATCGATCGGCAGCCGGCCCGCCGGCCGCTCGCGCAGGGTCGACACGTCCATGTCGCCGAAAAAGGTGAGCACCAGCGTGCGCGGGATGGGCGTTGCCGTCATGACGAGAACGTCGACCGCCTCGCCCTTCTGGCCAAGGGCCAGGCGCTGGTGCACGCCGAACCGGTGCTGCTCGTCGATCACCGCAAGTCCGAGATCGCGGAAAGCGACCGCCTCCTGGAACAGCGCGTGGGTGCCGATGACCACATCGAGTTCGCCCGACGCTAGGCCCTCCAGATTCCTGGCGCGCTGAGCGGCTGCATCGCGCCCGGTCATCAGGGCGAGCCGGATCCCCGCCGCCTCGGCGAGCGGCCGGATGCGCTCGAAATGCTGGCGCGCGAGGATCTCGGTCGGCACCATAAGGGCCGCCTGGCGACCCGCCTCGACCATGCTCGCCATCGCCAGGAGCGCGACCACTGTCTTGCCGGAGCCGACGTCGCCCTGCAGCAGTCGGAGCATGCGGCGCGGGGCGGCGAGATCGGTGCGGATCTCGTCGAGCGCGGCGCGCTGCGCGGCGGTCAGCGAAAACGGCAAGGCCGCCTCGATCGTCCTGACGAGGCGACCGTCGCCGACGCTGGCGCGGCCGCCGGCCTCCCGCATCCGCGCCCGCACCATGACGAGTGCGAGCTGATTGGCCAGAAGCTCGTCATAGGCGAGCCGCAGATAGGGTGGGGCGGTGGGCTCGATGTCCTCAGGAGCCTGCGGCCGATGCAGCCGCGCGAGCGCATCGCGGAGCGCGGGAAGTCCGCGCTGCTCCTGCAGGCTCGAATCGAGCCATTCGGGGAAAGTCGGCAGGCGGGCCAGAGCGCTCTCGACGGCGCGGGCAAGCACGCGCGGGGAAAGGCCTTCGGTCAGCCCATACACCGGCTCGATTGCCGCCAATTTGTCGAGGCCCGCTTCGTCGACGATGCGGTCGGGATGCACCATCTGGAGGTGGCCATCCCACAATTCGAGCTTGCCCGAGACCCAGCGGCGGGCGCCGACCGGCAACGACTTTTCGATCCATGCATGGTTTGTGAGAAAGAAGACGAGTTGCACGTCCCCGGTTTCGTCCTCGACCAGCACGCGGTAGGGCGCCTTCGAGAAGCGGCCGGGCGGCCGGTGTTCGACGACGCTGACCTCCAGCGTGACGATGCTGTCGCGCATCGCGTCGCGGATTTTCGGCCGGGCCCGCCGGTCGATGGTGGCATGGGGCAGGTGCAGCAGCACGTCGATGACCCGGGCGCGCCGCCCGGGCTCGGCGAGGAGCCGGTCGAGCAAAGCAGCGAGTTTCGGGCCGATGCCGGAAAGCGCGGTAGCGGGCGCAAACAGCGTATTGAGAAGGGCAGGGCGCACGGGCCGATCGTAGGAGCGAAAGGGCGGCGCCGAAAGCGACGAACCTGTTTCTCCGAACACTTATCGTGTCGCGGAGCTCTCGCCGAAGGCATCAATCGAGGATCGGGGTTTGCCGGAGCCGGCTATGGCAACCGCCGTGCCGTCGCGGGCCGCCGAGGCCTTGATCGCCTCCCACAGCTGCGCGAAGTGCCGGCCGTCCTCCGCCGGCGACGGATTTTCCATGCGACCGGCCCGCACGTCGATGAAGACGCGTAGCGGATTGTCGATCGTCTCCGCCATCTCGCGAGGGCCGCCGTCGCGCGACAGCGCGATCTCGCGCCATGCGCCCCATGCATCGATGCGCACGATCGCCCGGGTGAAAAACAAGGCGATCTGGGAGGCGCATTGCGCAGGCCCTTCGCCGGCAGCGTTGAGCGTGACCACGGCCCCATTGCGCAGCCGCGCGGCGACGGCGCAGAGGATGTCGACCGGTCGCCCTCGGTTGTTCATGTAGGCTGAGACCCGCTCGAATTCCGAGCCGGCAAGCATGCAGACCGTGTTCATCATGTGGGCGCCGGTGTCGAACATGAAGCCGCCGCCCGAAATCTCCGGCTGCTGTTTCCATTGTCCGGCATAGCGCTCGGCCCAGTCCTCCCAGATCGTCGCCGAGATGCTGACGAGCTCGCCGAATTCGCCCGCCACGGCCCGCGCCCTGGTGTCGCGAACGAGCGGAGAGAGGGCGCCCTGGAAGGCGACGACCAGCGTGGTTCCGCTGGCCTGGCGGGCGGCGATGAGCCGTTCGGCATCGGCAAGCGAGGTCACCATCGGCTTCTCCAGGAGAAGATCGATGCCCTCGCGGGTCACGGCAATGGCCTGGTCGGCATGAAAGACATGCGGCGTCGAGATGTAGACGGCGTCGAGAGAGCCGCGCATTGCCGCAAGAAGCGCGCCAAGGTCGCCGAAGAGGCGCGGGCGCGGCCGGCCGGAGGCGAGGCAGAGCTCCGCAAAGCGTTCGCATGCCGCCGCGTCGACGTCTGTGGCGGCGACGAAGTCGACGTCGGGCATGCGCAGCCAGCCGCGGCTGTAGTCGAAGGCCTTGAGCCCGGTGCCGACCACTGCCAGTCGCAAGGCTTCCGCCATTCCGCTGATCCCGGTTCGCGCCCGCAGGCCACGCTGCGCCATCAATCACGGAGTGCCGGCAAGTTCAACGAGGGTGGCCCTGCGACTTGCCGGACCGGCGAGGGGGAGTACACTGCCGCCAACCAAACGTCTGCTCGCGATATGAGCAGCTCGACAGGGAGGATAGGATGTTAAAGGCGACGCTCGCCAGCGCATGTGCAGCGGCCCTTGTCATGTCGTTCGGCTCGGCCCTCGCGCAGACCATTCGAATTGCCGAGCATCGTCAGGCCAGGATCGAAGCCCTGATGACGGTGGTTCCGGACATCGAGAAGAAGTACGGCGTCAAGATCGAGGTGATCGAATATCCGGCACCGGAGAAGGAATATCTTACCAAGCTCCTGACGGAGCTGCGCGCCGGCAATGCGCCCGATCTCTTCACCGCGCCGCGCGATCAGGACATCGCCGACATGGTCGCCGCCGGCTATCTCGCGCCGCTCACCAACGAGGTGAAGGGCTGGGACGGCTACGGCCAGATGTTCGACGTGGCAAAGAAGATCATCACCGGCAAGGATGGCCAGATCTACGATTTTCCGACGATGCTGAACGTCCAGCAGATCTATTATCGTCGCGACATCCTCGAAAAGGCCGGCATTTCGACCGCGCAGCCGAAGAACTGGCAGGAGCTTCTCGACCGGGCAAAGGAAATCAAGGCGAAGACCGGTCAATACGGCCTGTTGTTTCCCGCCGGCCTGACCTGGGGCGGCGGTGCCTTCGGCGAGGGCTTCGAGCATCTGATCGTCGGCACCTCGACGCCGCAGATCGCCAATGAGGACGGCACCCTCAACCTCACCGGCGCCGGCATCAAGGATGTGTTCCAGTTCTATGCCGATCTCATCAACAACGATCTGATGCCGATCCAGCCATTGCTTGAACCTGAGCCCTGGGTCGTTCCGAAATATGAGATGTTCCCGGCAGGCAAGCTCGTCGCCACCACCTGCGGCTCCTGGTGCTACATCTATGACTGGGGGCAGGAGAGCAAGAACCCGATCCCCAACGTGACGAGCGTGGTCAGCACATGGGCCGTGCCGGGCAAGGACGGCGGCGAGCACGTGACCGTCGGCAGCGACGGGCCCTGGGCGGTCAACGCCAAGGGCGCCAACATCGAGGTCGCCAAAAAGGTACTGCTCGAGCTCGGCTCGCTCAAGGCCGATGTCGCCTATGCGGCCCGGCTCGGCAATATTCCGGACCGCAAGGATGCCGCCGCCGATCCCGACTTCAAGAAGCTCACCGCCCTGGTGCCGGTACTCGCCAACGTCGAGAATGGGACGTATCTCAACACCACAACCGGCTTTTCGGCGGTGGTTGACGGCGTGGCGAGTGCCACCGAAGCGCTCCTGCGTAAGCAGACCGACGCGGCGGGGGCGCAGAAGATTCTCGTCGATTACGCCAAGAACATCCTCGGGGAAGACGCGGTCAAATGATCGGCCCTGGGGCTTGAGTCGGAGGATGAATCCCTTCCGCTGTCCTCCGCGAAGCCGCGCAGCGGCGATGAATCTGGACTACGGCGCAGCCGGCGGTCAGCTGCGGCAGTGCGCTGGAGGTGACCTGAGGAATGACAGTCGTGACGCCAGCTGAGGCCGCTCGTATCAGGATCCCGAGGAAGGAGCCGCATGGGCAGATATGTCGCCACCTGTAACAACCGATCACTTCGACGCCGACGCGCTGATCGACGCCATGGCGCCGCTTCTCGGCCTTGCCGTGGGCGATGAGGCGCGCCCCGCCGTCAGGCTGCACCTGGAGATGGTTGCTCGAATCGCGCAGCAGGTCCTGTCGTTCGAACTTGGCGACGATGCCGAGCCCGCGCCGATATATGTTCCATGAGCGAGAGTGTGGCGCACCCCTCGTCGTGTCCGGTTCGGCATGCTACATTTTCGACTGATAGCGAAAGGCCGACTGGCGAGGCTGCTTGGTGACCGAAAAGGAAGGAGGCCGCGAATCTCTGGCAGGGGGGTTGCCCGCGGCGGGATTTCCCGGCCCGCATTTTCCCACGGTCTACGCCGATGGGGTCACCAGCGTGAGCCCGGGGGCTCAGGTGGTCAAAATATATCTATCTCGTCTGGACTCGAATTTTGTTGTCACCTCCGGTTCTACGACTCAGCCCTTTCTGCAGTTGATCATGCCGACTTCGGGATATTTGCAAATGGCAATGTTTTTCAACAAGGTGATCGAAGGGCTCTTGGCCAATAAGTTCATTTCCCAGGAGCAATACGACGAGGCAAAGAAGAATGCAGGGATATCAAATCCATGACTCTCAAAGAGATGGATGATTCCGGAGCACAAGCCGTGCTTGCACCGGCGGAAACAAACGAGCCATCGGTTTTGCCAATTTGGCCGCGCGACTGCTTTCCTTCTTCAGCAAATCGGCTGACCGACAATGGTGCCTTTTTCCCGAAATTCGAAAGCGTGCTGGTTCCCTCCAGCAGGGCGGAAACGGCTGATGTCATTGAGCTGCTTCAGCGATGGATAGATGAGGATGGAGGGGCCCTTTCCCCGACTTTTGATCAGGACGAATCCGAGTTCCTTCAAAACCGAATGGTCTTGAGGGCGTCTTGAGGGTTTACCTCGACACCAACCTGCTTTGGTGGCTCGTCCACCCGGCAGGCGGCTCTGATGCGATCGCGCTTCGTCAGTTGGTGCAAAAGCGCAGGCCTACAGGAGATCAAATCGTCGTAGCGGAGATTTGCGACTACGAAGCCCGACGAGAGCTGATTCGCAAGAGTGCCTCAAAGCAACTGGACAGACTGGATCGTTTCATCTCAGCCTGCTTATATCAGCCGATCGATACTGTGGCTATGCGACGGGCAGCTCATCTTTGGGCGGACCTGCGCAGGGCAGGAAGGCTGGCCGCCTCCGATGCTGCTCTTGATGGCGATGTTATCCTGAGTGCTCAAGCTCTGCAGTTCTCGAACCATGTGGTAGCTACGAAGAACCTGAGACATTTGACTGACATGTGCAAGGCAATCGATTGGCAGGCTCTGTAGTTGCCGCTGCGCGAGACGTGCCTCTGCTATCTCCCCGAGCTCCAAATGGGCGCCGAGCGCCAGAGGTGTTCACTCCTTGAGCGCTGACCTGGCGGCACTTTCGGTTGCAATGACGGCGAGGTCCGTCGAAAGCGGCGAGGCTTCTGCCCGCGCTGTCGTCGACGCCGCGCTGGCCCGCATTGCGCGAATCGATCCGGGACTTGGCGCCTTCACCGATGTCACCGAGGCGCGCGCCCGCGCCGCGGCGGACAGGTTGGATGCAAAACGCGCCCGCGGCGAGCCGCTGGGTCCGCTCGCCGGCGTGCCCTTCGCAGTCAAGAACCTGTTCGACGTCGCCGGGCTTGCCACCCGGGCCGGGTCGAAGATCAACCGCGACCATTCTCCCGCCAGCGCGGATGCCACGCTCGTCGCCCGGCTGGAGGCAGCCGGCGCGGTGCTCGTCGGCAGCCTCAATATGGGCGAATATGCCTACGATTTCACCGGCCAAAATGGCCACGACGGGCCGTCGCGAAACCCGCATGATCCGGCCCATATGTCGGGAGGATCGTCGGGCGGCTCGGCGACGGCCGTCGCCGCCGGCATGGTGCCGCTGTCGCTCGGCTCTGACACGAACGGTTCGATCCGCGTCCCCGCGTCGCTGTGCGGGCTTTTCGGCCTGAAGCCGACCTTCGGCCGCCTGTCGCGAACCGGCGCCTTTCCCTTCGTTTCGAGCCTCGATCATCTCGGGCCGCTCGCGCGATCCGCTGCCGATCTGGCGCTGGCCTACGATGCCATGCAGGGGCCGGATCCGCGCGATCCGGCGCAAGCGGCGCGACCGCTCGAGCCCACCGCTCCCGTCCTTTCGCGCGGGACACAGGGGCTGCGGATCGCCATTGCCGGCGGGTACTTCGCGGCGGGCGGGCAGCCGGAGGCATACGACGCCGTTGCCCGGGTCGCGAAGGCACTCGGTGTGACCGCGGCCATCGAGATTCCGGAAGCCGCGCGGGCGCGCGCGGCAGCCTATCTGATCACTGCGGTGGAGGGGGCGAGCCTTCACCTCGATCGCCTGCGCACGCGCGCCGCCGACTTCGACCCGGAGGTGAGGGACCGTCTCATCGCCGGCGCCATGATCCCAGGGGCCTGGGTCGTCAAGGCGCAGAAATTCCGGCGCTGGTATCGCGAGGCGGTGCTGCGCCTCTTCGAGACGATCGACATCATTCTGGCGCCCGCAACGCCCTGTCCGGCCCCGCGGATCGGCCAACGCACGATGGTGCTGGACGGCGAGGAAATGCTGATACGCCCTCACCTCGGCCTCTACGCCCAGCCAATCTCCTTCATCGGCCTGCCGGTCTGCGCCGCGCCGGTATGGACGCCGGGTGAGCGGCTGCCGATCGGCGTGCAGATCATCGCGGCGCCGTGGCGCGAAGACCTGGCGCTGCGCGTCGCCCACGCCCTGGAAGAGCAGGGCGTCGTCCACGCGCCGATAGCAGCCGTCGAGCCACGGGAGGAGTGAGTTCCACCGGCACTACTGCTGAGTCTGCTCGGCGGTGATGAAAGCTCGCCAGCCGCCGTGGTTCGAAATGTCCCGTGCATCGCGCAGCGCCGCGGCCTCGGCCAGAAAGCCCTTGGCCGTGGTGCCGTCGGCGAAAGTCAGTGTGCCGATCCCCAGGGGGGCGGGGATGCGCGAGACGAAGGCTCCGAAGCCCGCCGGGTCAAGAGCCCAGATCTCCGCCGCGATCGGGCGGCCCGTACCGGCGGCAACGCGCAACAGGCCCGGCTTCGGCGGCGTGGTGCCGGGCAGGGCATAGAGGCGGTAATCGGCGGTCGTCTCGACGGCCCGCACGAAAGAGGCACCGAGCTCTATGAGCTCGCGGTTGAGCGGCATGCCCGAGAGGTGCGCGCCGATGACGGCGATCTCGATGTCGCCGGGCCGCGCTGGCGCCGGCGCGACGGGCGCAGGCGGCGGCGCGAGTCCGGTCGCGCCGAGAGCCGCGCCCGAAGCTGCGTGCAAGGCCCGCGCCATGCCGGCCAGAAAGCCGTCGGTGCCCGAGGGAGCGATCAGGGTGATGCTCGACGGCAGGCCGTCGGCCCGCAGGCCTGACGGGACGGCAATGGCGGCAAGATCCAGGAGGTTCACGAAATTGGTGTAGGTGCCGAGGTTGGAGTTGAGCCGGATGGGATCGGCCTCGACCTCGGCGAGCGAATAGGGGCGGGGGATCGTCGGCAGGGCGAGGGCGTCGATCTCCCGCCACGTCCGCTCGCTCGTCCGCCGCAGGCCGGCCAATCGGTACATGGCTTCGAAAGCCTGAACGGCCGAGTGTTTCGCGCTCGCCTCAATGATGGCGCGCGTGATCGGATGGAGGGATTGCGGCTGCGCCTCGATGAGCGGCTTCGTGGCGGCGTAGCGCTCCGCCACCCAGGGACCCTCGTAGAGAAGGCGGGCTGCGGCATGGAAGGGCGCAAAATCGATCTCGCGCAGGCTTGCGCCGAGCTCGGCGAGGCGTCGGATATCGGCTTCGAAGGCGGATTGCGCCCCTGTATCGCCAAAGAACTGCCGGTCGGCTTGCCGCGGCACGCCGATCCTAAGCGCCGGGGGGAGGCCAGACAGGGCGCCGACGCGCACGTGCCGGGAGAATGGATCGGCCTCATCGAAGCCGGCCGCGGTCTCGAAGGCGAGATAGGCGTCGTCCACCGTGAGCGCGAAGATCGACACGCAGTCGAGCGTGCGACAGGCGGGAACGACACCGGCCGTCGACAGCGCGCCAAGGCTCGGTTTCAGCCCGACGGTGCCCGTAAGCGCCGCCGGCACGCGACCGGAGCCGGCAGTGTCGGTGCCAAGCGCGAACGGCACGATCCCGGCGGCCACCGCCACCGCCGAGCCAGCGCTCGAGCCGCCGGGGATGAGGTCGGCGCGCAAGGGATTGCGCGGCACCCCATAGGGCGAGCGGACGCCGACGAGCCCGGTCGCGAACTGGTCGAGATTGGTCTTGCCGATAACGATGGCGCCGGCCGCTTCGAGCCGCGCCACCACGTGGGCCGAGCGCTCGGGGC
>JAFAME010000388.1 GCA_019233695.1 Methylobacteriaceae bacterium | reverse complement strand
CGTTTGGTCGGAATCATCTTCCGCAGCCGAGGCGTCGGTCCCGGTTGCGCCCTTGAGGGAGGGGCGGGCCATCATCACGTAGACGCCGGCTTCGAGCTTGCCGACGGCCTCCAGCACCGGAAAGGCGGTGACGACGTCCTTGTTGAGCTCGGAGCCCACGTCGAGCGTGCCGGTCCAGATCTTCACGCCGTCCTGATCGGCAATCTGCCGCGCCCGCTCGGTTCCGATCTGGGCGAGGAAATCTTCCGAACGGACCGTCGCCAGCAGATTGCGATCGCCGATGCGATAGACTTCGACGTTGACCTTCTGCGTGTTGACGGTGACGACCGGGATGCCCTCCTGGCCGACGCGCGGCAGCACGTAGTTCTTGCCGGTGAAGCGGACCTGCGGGGAACGGTCCTTGACGTAGATTTCGTAGTCCGCCGACTTCAGGAGGTTTTCGCCGACTGCCGAAGGCAGGCCCTCGCGCAGCACGATGGCATAGCGCTCGCCGTGCTTCAGCCCGTCGACGCAAAGCTGTTGATCCTCGGTGCTGACGGCGGGGGTGCCATTGCCGGAGACGGCGACGAACGGGGCGAAATCGACCTTCCCGCGCTGCAGCGATTCGGAAAACTGGAAGCAGACGCGCGGCGAGGCCGAATCGTTGTCGACCTTGTAGTCGAGAATGCGGAAGCCGTGCTTCTCGCGCAGGTCCTCGTAGGTCGCCTGGATCTTCGAATTCGTGCTGCGCTCAAGGCTCGCCTTGTAGGCATCGAGCGCCGGGCGCCAGATCTCACGCTCGACATAGATGTCGCCAAGGAGGGCGAGCGCCGTTGCCTGGTCTGTGGGTTTGGCCGCGTGCTGATAGGCCGCGTAGGCGGCGGTCGTCGCGCGCTCCTGCAGGGTATAGCGATCGCTGGCGTTCTGCCCCTCGGCGGCAAAGGCTGCCTTGGCATAGTCGAGCCAGTAGGTGAATTCCTTCGGGGCCGCGGCGACCGCGGCGGCAAGCGGGCGAACGGCGGCGGCGGATTCCCCCCTCCCCAGCGCCGCCATGCCCTGGCGATGCAATTGCTCGGCCGAGCCGCTGAGCCCGACGCTTTCCTTGCGCAGCGTTTCCTCGAGCCGCACGGCGTCGCTCGCAAGGTCCTCGCGCACGAAGGCCTTTTGGGCGAACGCGGCGTGGCTGCACACAAGTACGACCAGGAACGCCAGCGTCCGGGTTAGCATGCGCATGAAGTTTCCCCCTGATGTGCCGTCTCGAACACGCCTGTCGGATCGGACGCGTCGCGGCCGATCTGTCGATCAAGCAACCTTCCTCGATGAACGGATGGTTCCCCTGCCAACGGCCAAGGCGGCATCCACCGGCCGACGAAAACACGCGCCTACCCCCAGCATGAGCGTCGAGGCCGGAAGGTGTGATGTCACACTTTTCCCGTAAACCGCTTCGCTTATCATGGCTGGTTTGGGCGCAAGAAGAAGGGAGGCGCATATGCACGCCAAATTGCGGCGAACGTTTGGATTTGGCGTGGCCGCTGCGGCGACATTCGGGCTCGCCCTGGGCAGCGCACAGGCCGAGACATCGTTGCACCCGTCAGCGCCGGCGATCGCCGCGCCTGCGCCAGCGCCCGCATCGCCGCCCGCGCCCGATCCTGCCGTCGAGGCCTCCAAACGCGCCTTCGAGGCCCTGCCGGAAGATCAGCGCAAGGCGGTCCAGGACGCCCTCATGTGGACAGGCCTCTATCACGGCGCCCTCGACGGCACCTTCGGCAAGGGGACGCGTGAGGCGCTGATCGCCTTCGAGACGCGCGAGAAGATCAACGCCGATGCAATCGTCGATCAGGGCGAATTTGCCCGCCTCGCTGCGGCCGCCAAAAAGGCCAAGGAGGCCGTCCGCTTTTCGACCGTGACCGATGACCTGACTGGCGTCCGGTTCGGCCTGCCGTTGAAGCTTCTGACCCGCCGCTCGGTGTCGCGCGGCGGCACCCGCTTCGCTTCGGTCGACGACGGTACCGTCGTCGAAACCCAGGTGATGCGCGAAGGCGATATCGACCTTGCCAAGCTGTTCGAGCGGCTAAAGGCCGACGGGCCGGATCGCAAGGTGACCTACAAGGCCTCGCGCGCCGATTGGTTCGTCGTCAGCGGCGAAGCCGGAGACAAGCGCTTCTATACGCGCATCGCCCAGGGCACCGGGCCGAAAGGCGCCGAGCTTCGCGGCTACACCCTCACCTATCCCGCCTCGGCACCCGATTTCGAGCGCATTTCGATCGCCATCGCCAATTCCTTCG
>JAFAME010000367.1 GCA_019233695.1 Methylobacteriaceae bacterium | reverse complement strand
CATCACTTTCGCCTTCGGCATGGGCGGTCCGCTCGCCAACTTCGCCGGGCTCCTGCACATGACGATGCACAGCCTGACGAAATCGGCGATCTTCTTCACCGTGGGGCACGTGGCCCAGGTGAAGGGCACGCAGAAGATCGCCGATATCGGCGGCCTGACCGAAAGCCATCCGCTCCTCGGCTGGGGCCTCGTGGCAGGCGTGGTCGCCATCGCCGGCCTGCCGCCGCTGGGCATTTTCATGAGCGAGTTCCTGGTCGTGAGCTCGACCTTCGCCCGCCAGCCGTTGCTCGCCGTGCCGCTGGTGCTCGGCATCGTGATCGGCGTCAGCGCGCTCTTCCTGCGCCTCAACACGCTCGCCTTCGGCAAGCCGCGCGGCGGCATGGCCAAGGTCGAGGCCTCCTTCGTGCCGATGTTCGCGCACCTCGCGCTCGTGCTCATCGCCGGCATCTACCTGCCCGGCCAGCTCGTCGCCTGGTTCCAGAACGTGGCGCGGCTCCTCGGCTAGCGCGGAGAGCCACGATGACATCGCTCGGCGAGGTCCTTGCAGAGGGCCGGCGGATCGAAGCCCACCGGCCGCGCCCGCGCATCGAGGTTGACGCGGAAGCATGGACAGCCATTGCCGGCCTCCTCGCTGGAGGTCGCGGCACTTTGATGAGCCTGTGGAGCGACGGCGAGGCGGTCCACATGGCGGTGCGGGAGGATGGCAAGGCAGAGGTCGAGGTTGTGAGCCTTGCTGTTCCGGAGCGGCGCTTTCCCTCCGTTGCCCGCCTGCATCCGCCGGCGCTGCGGCTCGAAAGGACGATCCGCGACCTCTACGGCATCGATGCCGAGGGTGCACCGGACGCCCGCGCCTGGCTCGATCACCGCCGCTGGGGTGTGCGCGCCCCGCTTGGAGCGGCGGGACCGGAGCCTGCCGAGGGCGCGCCCTACGCCTTCCTCGAAGCCGTCGGGGCTCCCCTCCACCAGATCCCGGTCGGTCCCGTGCATGCCGGCATCATCGAGCCCGGGCATTTCCGCTTCTCGGCGAGCGGCGAGACGGTGGTGGGGCTCGAGGAGCGGCTGGGCTATGTTCATAAGGGCATCGACGGGCTGCTGGCCGGCGCACCCCTGGACCGGGCGACCCGCCTCGCTGGCCGCGTGTCGGGCGACAGCACGGTCGCCTACTCCCTCGCCTTCTGCAGCGCGGCCGAGGCCGCGCTCGCCATCGAGGTGCCGCCCCGCGCCGTGCTGCTGCGCGCGCTGATGGCCGAGCTCGAGCGTGTCGCCAACCACTTCGGTGACATTGGCGCCATCTGCAACGACGCCTCTTTCTCGCTGATGCATGCCCACTGCGGCGTGTTGCGGGAACGGGTGCTGCGCGCCGCCGACGCCGCCCTCGGCCATCGCCTGATGATGGACCGCATCGTGCCGGGGGGCACAGCCGTCGACCTCCCCAGGGAAAGCATCGTCTCTCTGCGTGGCCTCATCGAGGAGGTGCGGCGGCGTTTTCCGCCGCTCGTCAGGCTCTACGACAACACCGTTTCCCTGCAGGACCGGACAGTCGGAACCGGCTTTCTGCCGCCCCGGCTTGCGCAGCAATATGGCTGTGGGGGCCCCGTCGGGCGCGCCTCCGGCCGCCTGTTCGATGCCCGCCGCGCGCTTGCCTACCCGCCCTACCCCGATCTTCGCTTCGACGTGCCGACGCGCTCGCAGGGCGACGTCGACGCGCGTGTGTGGATCCGCATCGAGGAGGTTGGCCAGTCGCTCGCCATCATCGGCCAGATCCTCGACAGGCTCGCCGACGGCCCGGTACGGGCTGATCCGGCAACGGCCGGACCGGCCGAGGGAGGCGGGGGCACAGCACGCGAGGGCCTTGCCGTCGTCGAAGGGTTCCGCGGCGACATCCTCGCCTGGGTGAGGGTAGGCGGCGACGGGACGATCCTGCGCTGCCACCTGCGCGACCCGTCGTGGTTCCAATGGCCGCTGCTGGAAGCCGCGATCGAAGGCAACATCGTCGCGGACTTTCCCCTCTGCAACAAATCCTTCAACTGCTCCTATTCCGGGCACGACTTGTAAGCTCCCCATGCGCAAGCATCTGTTCCAGGGCCTTGTGCGCCCGCCTCTGACCGAGCCGCCCCCGCCTCGAGACGACGCGGCTGTGGCGGAGCTTGCCGCGCGGCTCGACGCCGGCGCCCGGCGCCGGCTCGGCCGCAGCCTGTCGATCCGCGAGGTCGACGCCGGCTCCTGCAACGGCTGCGAACTGGAAATCCACGCGCTCAACAACGCCTTCTACGACCTTGAACGCTTCGGCCTGCGCTTCGTCGCTTCGCCGCGCCATGCCGATGTCCTCCTCGTCACCGGCCCGGTAACGAAGAACATGCGCGAGGCGCTGGAGCGCACCTACGCGGCAACGCCCGACCCCAAATGGGTGATCGCGGTCGGCGACTGCGCGCGCGACGGCGGGCTCTTTGCCGGCAGCTATGCGGTTGCAGGCGGCGTCTCGACGGTGGTGCCTGTCGACCTTCATATCCCCGGCTGCCCGCCGACCCCGACGGCGCTCCTCAAAGGCTTGATCGCGCTTATCGAGCAAAGCTGATGCCGCCGCTCTACGTCGATTTCCTCAACCGGCTCGACGTCGAGGAACTGGCGCTCTCGAACGACGAAATCCTGACCGCAATCGAACCGTGCCTCGCGGCCCAGGGGCGCGGCGAGACGGTGATCGAGCCGCGTGTCCACCTCGAGTCGGGCGCCGCCCGCGGCCACTTCAATGTGCTGCGCGGGGCGATCAGCGCGCCTATCGATCGGGCCGGCGTGAAAGTGGTCGGCGACTTCGTGGACAATTTTGCGCTCGGGCTTCCGTCCGAGCTCGCCGTCCTGCTGCTCCGTGACCCGCGCACCGGCGCGCCGCAGGCGATCCTCGATGCGAGCTCGATCACCGACATGCGCACCGGCGCGGTCAGCGCGATCGGCGCCAAATATTTGGCCCGCAAGGGCGCGAGAATTCTTGGGCACATCGGGGCGCGCGGCACGGCCTACTGGAACGTGCGCCTCCTCGCCCATCTTTTCGACTTCGATGAGATCCGCGTGCACTCGCGCCGGCCCGACAGCCGCGAGGCCTTCGCCGCCAGGCTTTCGGCCGACCTCGGGCGGCCGGTCGTCGCGACGGCGGACTGGCGGTCCTGCATCGACGGTGCCGACATCGTGGTCGAGGCCGCGCGCCTCGTAGAGCCCGAGCCGCTGCTCAAGACCGACTGGATCAAGCCCGGCGCGCTCGTCATGCCCTATGGTACGGTCAGCGCCGTGGAGCTGTCGCTCACCGACGTCATGTCGAAGCTGGTCGTCGATGACTGGGGGCAGGCGCGGGCCGGCCGTTTCGGCGCCCTGCGCGCGCATGTCGATGCCGGAAAGCTCTCCGAGGCAAGCCTGCATGCCGAGCTCGGGGAGATCGTCGCCGGAAAAAAGCCTGGGCGCCAGCGCGACGATGAGACAATCCTCTTCTGGCACCGCGGCCTGTCGCTCTCCGACATCGCGCTC
>JAFAME010000346.1 GCA_019233695.1 Methylobacteriaceae bacterium | reverse complement strand
TCCGGCTCGGTGGCTCGTCGATCACCGGCAACATCAACGGCGTTGGCGTGAGCAACGGCGGCGCGATCCAGTCCTATGGGACCAATCAGATCAACGGCAATTCGAACGACGGGATTGCGTCGCTGACGCCGATCGGCCTGCACTGAGCCGTTTACTCAGCCTTCATCGCCTCGATCGCCATCAGGATCGCCTCGGGCGTGGCGGGCGCGTCAAGGCGCACCTGCCGTCCCGGCGCAATCGCGTGGATCGCATCGAGCACGGCGCAGAACACCGAGATCGCCAGCATCAACGGCGGCTCGCCGACCGCCTTCGAGCGATAGATCGTCGCCTGGCGGTTGGCGCCGGGATAGAGGCCGACGCGGAAGTCGGCCGGCACGTCGGAGGCAACCGGAATCTTGTAGGTCGAGGGCGCATGGCTGCGCAGCACCCCCTCCGCGTCGAAGACCAGCTCTTCGGTCGTCAGCCAGCCCATGCCTTGGACGAAGCCGCCCTCGATCTGGCCCATGTCGATGGCCGGATTGAGCGACTTGCCGACGTCGTGGAGGACATCGACGCGGGTGACCCGCATCTCGCCCGTCAGGGTATCGATCAGCACCTCCGAGCAGGCGGCACCATAGGCGAAATAGAGGAACGGCCGGCCGGTCGCGGTGGCGCGATCCCAATGGATCACCGGCGTCTTGTAGTAGCCGGCGGCCGAGAGCTGCACCCGCCCGAGCCGGCATTTCTTGGCGAGATCGGCAAAGGCCATCGCCTCGTTGCCGATCAGCACGAGGCCGTCCCGAAAGACGATCTTGTCGGCCCCCACGCCGAAATTCGCGGCGGCAAAGTCGATCATCCGCTGCTTGATGGCGCGCGCTGCGATCTGCGCGGCCATGCCGTTCAGGTCAGAGCCCGACGAGGCTGCGGTCGGGGAGGCGTTCGGCACCTTGGCGGTATTGGTCGCAGTGATCCGCACCCACTCGATGGGCACGCCGAACTCTTCGGCAACCACCTGGGCGACCTTGACGAACAGGCCTTGGCCCATCTCGGTGCCGCCGTGATTGAGATGGATCGAGCCGTCCTGGTAGACGTGGACGAGGGCGCCTGCCTGGTTGAGATGGATGAGCGTGAAGGAGATGCCGAACTGGACGGGCGTCAGCGCCAGTCCTTTCTTCAGATAGGGGCTTGTCCGGTTGAAGTCGGCGATCGCCGCACGTCGCGCCCGATAGTCCGATGTGTGTTCCAGGCACTCGACAATGGCGTTGAGAGTGTCGGTCTCCTCGACGGTCATGCCGTAGGGGGTGACGTCGCGGCCGGGCGCATAGAAACTGGCCTTTCGGACGTCGAGCGGATCGCGGCCCGTCTCGCGGGCGATGGCGTCCATCACCCGCTCGATGACGATCATCCCCTGCGGCCCGCCGAAACCGCGAAAGGCCGTGTTCGAGACGGTGTTCGTCTTCAGCCGCTTCGAGCGGATGGCGACGGCCGGCAGGTAGTAGGCATTGGCGGCATGGAACATGGCGCGATCGACGACGCCTAGACTGAGATCGACCGAATAGCCGCAGCGCGCGTTGAGCGCCACGTCATACGCGAGGATGCGGCCCTGCGTGTCGAAGCCGACCCGCCAATCGGCGCGAAAATCGTGGCGCTTGCCGGTGAGGATGAAATCGTCGTCGCGGTCGAGGCGAATCTTGCAAGGGCGCCCCGTGACACGCGCGGCAAGGGCCGACATCGCCGCCCATTGGCTCGCCTGGCTCTCCTTGCCGCCGAAACCGCCGCCCATGCGACGGGTCTCGACGGTGACGAAGGCGTCCGGGCAGCCGAGCACTCTTGCCACCACGTGCTGGATCTCGGTCGGGTCTTGCGTCGAGGAATGCACGAGGATGTCGCCGGCCTCGCCTGGGACGGCGAGCGCCGCCTGGCCCTCCAGATAGAAATGCTCCTGGCCGCCGATGCGAAACCGGCCCTCGAGGTACCGCGGCGCCTCGGCGAGCCCGCCCTCGAGGTCGCCGCGGCCGAAGGCGTAGTCGGGCAGCACGGTCGCATTTTCGGCCAGCGCGTCATCGGTCGTAACCATCGGCCGTTCCGCGGCGATTTCGATGCGCGCGAGCCGCGCGGCGCGCCGCGCCGCGTCGCGCGTCGTGGCGACGACCGCGAAGAGCACCTGGCCATGGAACGACACCTCTGCGTCGGCAAACATCGGGTCGTCGCCGAACGCCGGCGAAACGTCGTTCTTGCCGGGAATGTCGGCTGCCGTCAGGACGCGGACGACTCCCGGCGCGGCTCGCACCGGGTCAAGATCGAGCGCCACAAGGCGGCCTCGCGCGGCGGTCGCGAGGCCGACGGCGAGGTGGAGCGTGCCGTCCGGCTCCCGGATATCGTCGACGTAAGTTGCAGCGCCCTGCACGTGCAGCCTGGCGGAATCGTGCGCGATCGGCTTGCGCACCACCGCAAGGCCTTCCTCCGTCTCGGGCGGCAACAGGCTTGTTTCACTCGGCGGCATCGCGGATTTCCGACGGCTCGATGATCCGTGTTGCCGATCGCGGCAGCCCTCCTGCCTCCGCCAGCGCCTTGAACAGGATGTTGCGGGCGACAAGCCCGCGATAGGCGGCGCTGGCGCGATGGTCGGTCATCGGCGTGTAGTCGGCATCGAGCAC
>JAFAME010000241.1 GCA_019233695.1 Methylobacteriaceae bacterium | reverse complement strand
TGTCGCCGTTCTTTCTCCAGATGCTGATCCGGTCGTCGACCTTCAGCAACGCGGATTTGTTGTCGTCAGAGAGGGTGAGGCCGAAGCCGCCGCCGTCGCAATCGACGCTGCAGCCGAACCGGACCGGTCCGCTCTCCTTGCCGTCGGCATCGATCGGTTTGGCGTTGTTGCAGTTGCCGGCGGATTGAAAGCGCGTCGAGCGGTCGCGAAACGTGATGCCCAGTCGAAACGAATAGGTGACCGACTTCGATTCGGTATCAGGCTCTCCGCTGATGAGGAGCATCATCGCGCCGACCTTCTGCTTTGGATGCTTGGCGAGGTGGTCTGCATCATAGACGCGAACAAAGCAGGCGCTCACCTTGCGCTTGCTCGGGTCTTTGCCCAAGAGCCGCATGATGAACGGCTCGCCTTGCGGCACCTCGGAGGCCGCAGCTGAGGCAAGGCCCGCCATGCCGGCAAGCCAACCGGTAACGACAAGGGCCGAGGCAAAAGAGCAGATTTTCATGGCTATTCCCCCGACGTTGCGAGGACCATAGAAGCTGGCGGCCTTGGCGCTGTGCGCGGCCGCACATCGGCAGACCGCAGGCGCCACGCCCGCCCTAAGCCTGGGATCTTTGTCCGGTTGTCGGCAAACCCAAGGGGACTGCCTCTACGGCTTTCCAATAGTTCCGGTAGACCGAGGCAAGATGCGCTTCCATGGCCTCTTGCGCCCCGATCGGATCGCGCCTGAGGACCGCGTCGTGAATGGCACGATGCTGAGAATAGACCTCCTCGCGGCTGGTGCCGGCCCGTGCCGAGACCGAACGCTGTTCCGCCAGCCATTCGTTCAGCGCGTGATTGAGGGAAGTGTAGATCGGATTGTGGGCTATCATCGCAAGCGTGTAGTGGAACATCAGGTCGGTGTGCTCGAAGGCGGCCTGATCCTCGATTGCCCAGCGGTTGGCCTCGAGCGCCTGAGTAAGCGCCGGCAGATCGTCGTCGGCGCCGTTCAGCGCTACTTCGCGGGCAACGCCGATCTCGAACAGGGCCCTGGCGTGCTGAAGATGGCGGATGCCGCCGGGCTCGCTGAGGAGATGACGCGCCGCCCCCGACAGGTCGCTGATGAGGGTTTGCGCCGTCGGCTTGGCGATGCGCGCGGCAGCCCCCGGGCGAGCCGACAACAGGCCTTTGCGCTGAAGCGCGAACAACGCTTCGCGAACCGTCGAGCGGCCCACGCCGAAGCGAACCCTCAGCTCCCGTTCCGAGGCGATCTTGTCGCCAACCGACAGGCGCCCGGAATAGATCAGCAGCTCGAGATGCTCGGCGATCTCCTCGTAGCGCTTTCGGCGCGTTCTCGCCTGGCCGGTTGGAGCCTCCGACATGTTCCCTGTTCCGCCTGGTCCGGCTCTGCCTGCCCGCAGGCTTAGCACAAAGAGTCGTTCCTGCACAGCTTGACCTGTCAGACCAGATCATGGTTTGATGATCGCGGCGACACCGCGGCATGGTCTGCGGGCGTGACCGAAGGAAACTCCGAGACGAGGAATCGAAGGCTGAGGTCGGGGCGGCGCACAGACCTGCAAGCCGGGGCACGCGGCGTTCGCGACATCCGCAATCTTGTTAGACCAGTTGGCCACGGGTTGCGGCCCTGGGGCGCGTCGGGGAGACTATGGATCCGCTTGGGACAAGGGCCTTGGGCCGCAGCGGCCTTCAGGTGACCCAGCTCGGCTTCGGCGGGGCGCCCCTGGGCGACTTTTACGCGCGCCTGCCGGAAGACCAGGCAATTTCCACGGTGGAGGCAGCCTGCAGCTCCAGCTTACGCCTCTTCGATACTTCGCCCCTCTACGGCCATGGCCTCTCAGAGCATCGCTTCGGTCACGTCCTGCGGCAGAAGCCGCGCGACAGCTTTGTCCTCTCGACCAAGGTCGGACGCTGGCTGCGCCCCCGCCCCGAGACCGAAATCGACCGCGGATGGTTCAAGGGCGGCCTCAATTTCGAGGCCGTCGTCGACTACAGCTACGATGGCGCCATGCGTTCGTTCGACCAGAGCCTGCATCGCCTCGGCTTGAACAGCATCGACGTCATCCTCATTCACGACGTCGATGTCTGGAGCCACGGCAAGGACGCCTACGAGCAGCATTTCCGCACGGCAATGAACGGCGCCTACCGGGCAGTCGATGAATTGCGCCGCGTCGGCACCGTCAAAGCCATCGGCATCGGAGTTAACGAGATCGAGCCGTGCCTTCGTTTTGCCGCCGAAGGCGACTTCGACTGCTTTCTCCTTGCCGGCCGCTATACCCTTCTCGAACATGCGGCGCTCGACGAGCTCTTGCCGACCTGCGTCCGCAAGGGGATCGGCATCGTGGTCGGCGGACCCTACAATTCCGGCATCCTGGCGACAGGCGCCGTTCCTGGCGCCAAGTACAACTACTTTCCGGCGCCGCCAGAGGTCCTCGATCGCGTTTCCCGTATCGAGAGCGTCTGCCGCCGGCATGCCGTGCCGATTGCGGCCGCGGCCTTGCAGTTCCCCCTCGGCCACCCCGCGGTTTCGACGACGATCCCCGGCGCCGTGGCCCCACAGGAGATCGCGCGCAACAAGCAGCTGATGACTACCCCGATTCCAGCCGATCTGTGGGCCGAACTGAAACATGAGGGCCTGATGCCGGCTGAGGCACCGGTGCCGACATGAGCGAGCTCGGCGGCCCCTCCGTTGCGGGCGTGCCTCCGCCTCGACTCGCGCTGTCGCACATCACCAAGAGTTTTGGTGGCATCCGTGCGCTGCGCGACGTCAGTTTCGACATCAAGGCCGGCGAAATCCATGCCCTTTTGGGCGAGAACGGGGCCGGGAAATCGACGCTGGTGAAGATCGTCTCGGGGCTCTACACGCCCGATGCCGGCGAGATGCGGCTCGATGGGGAGCCGTGCCGGTTCCTGTCGCCGATGGAGGCCCGCAGGGCGGGCGTCATTGCCGTCTACCAGGATCCGAAGCTGTTTCCGCATCTCGATGTCGCCGAAAACATCTTCATGGGCGTGCATCCGCTGACCGGATTGGGAACCATCGATCGGCGGCGGATGTACGAGACGGCGCGCGCGCTGCTTGCCGATCTCGATGCCCAGCTCGAACCGACGATGCTCGTTGCCGGCCTTTCGATCGGCGAAATCCAATTCGTCGAATTCGCCCGTGCGATGGCGGAGGGCAACGCCAGGCTCATTTTCCTTGACGAGCCGACGGCCGCGCTCACGCCGGCCGAGACCGCTCGTCTGTTCCGCATCGTGCGCCGCCTGCGCGAGCGCGGCACCGCGATCGTGTTCATCTCGCACCGCCTGGAAGAACTCGAAGGACTGGTCGACACGGTGACTGTCCTGCGCGATGGCGAGCACGTGGCGAGCCGGCCCGCGGCCGAGCTCGACGAAGCCGCGGTCATGCGGCTGATGGTCGGTCGCTCGGTCGAACAGCTGTATCCGCGGGACGGACGCCCTGTGCCAGCGGCCCCCGGCAGGGAACGGCTCCGGGTCGACAATCTTGGACAGCGCGGCGTCTTTGAAGGGATATCGTTCTCGCTGCATGCCGGCGAGATCGTCGCAATGGCAGGCCTTGTCGGCGCCGGCCGCAGCGAGATCGCCCATACCCTCTTCGGCGTGACGCCGCCGACCGCCGGGCGCGTGTTCCTCGACGCCGCAGAGGTGCGTGTCTCGAATCCGCGGCAGATGCTCGAACTCGGCCTTGCCTATCTGCCGGAGGACCGCGACGGGGAAGGCCTCATCCCGGCCTTGTCGATCGTCAGGAACCTCGTGCTGCCGATCATGGGTCGGCTGTCGAGGCTTGGTCTCGTACGCCCAGCGCGCGAATGGGAAATCGGGGCAAAGTTCGCGTCCGACCTGCAGATCAAGGCCGCCTCGCTCGAACAGGCCGTCGCCACCTTTCGGGCGGCAACCGTCAGAAGGTCGTCCTCGGCAAGTGGCTCGCCATGAACCCCTCGGTGCTCATTCTCGACGAGCCGACGCACGGCATCGACGTCGGCACCAAGGGACAGGTGCATCAGATCATCCGCACGCTTGCCGACAGCGGGCTTGCGATCCTGATGATCTCCTCCGACCCCCCCGAAGTGCTGCGCATGGGCGATCGGATCGTCGTCGTCGCCGACGGACGGGTGACGGCAACATTCGAGCGCAACGAAGCGAGCGAAGAAAAGATCATGAGCGCCGCGCCCGAGGGCGGCAAGTCGATCTGGGTCGCACCCACCCCGACGGTCGCCAATTTCATCTCGCAGAAGAAGGCGCTCGACGAGCTGATCGCCAAGGACCCGAAATACAAATCGATCCAATTCATCGACACCCTCTATGCCAACGATGATCCGGACAAGAGCTCCTCGGTTGCCACCGCCGCAATGCAGGCGCACCCTGACGTAAAACTGTTCATCTCCGGCTCGGGCATCAGCAATCCGGCGATCAACAAGGCAATCCAGGACACCAACCGGAGCGGCAAGGTCTTCTCGACCGGCTTTGCCCTGCCGAGCACGATGAAGACCTATCTCGACAGCGGCACGTGCAAGCAATACGCGCTGTGGAGCCCTTTCAAGTTCGGCTACATGGCGACCTACTGCGCCATCATGATCAAGTCGGGAAAGATGGCCAACACGGGCGGAACCGAGATCGACGTGCCGAATATCGGCAAGCGCACGGTCGAGGAAGGCCGCATCGCCAACCTCAATTCGATGCTGTTCTTCACCAAGGGACATGACGACTTCGACTCGGCTCTCCCGATGGGCTGATCGATGGCGCGGGGGCGGATCCCGGTTCGCCCCCGCGCTCCAATGCCGGATGCGAGGCGGTGGGCCGCCCGCAACGACACACGAAGGGAGGACAAGATGATGCGAATGGGACGACTTTGGGCCGTGGCCGCGAGCCTCTTGGGCGCCGGCTATCTGATGCTTCCGGCGGCGGGCGCCCGCGCCGACGCGTTCATGGACGAAGTCAATGCCGAGGTCGTGAAATATGCCGGTCCGCAATCGGACTGGCGCGGCCCCACTTCCTCGCCGAAGCCCGACCCGGGCAAGACCATCGCCTACATGTCGACCGACGAGCAGAACGATGCCTCGCGCGAGTGGGGTCAGGCGATCGCCGAAGCCGGCGCCAAGATCGGCTGGAAGGTCATCATCATTGACGGGCACGGCTCGCCCGTCGGGTGGCAGCAGGGCATCAATCAGGCCATCGCGCTCAAGGTCGATGGCATCGTCACCAATGCCGATGCCGCAAGCCTGAAGGATCCGATCAACGAGGCCCGGGCGAAAGGCATTATCGTCGTCGGCATCCATGCCACGGCCTTTCCCGGCCCGCAGCCTGAGGCCGGGCTCTTCGTCAACATCCAACAGGACCCGCGCGAGATCGGCCGCGCCCAGGCCGACTGGATCATCGCAAATTCGAAAGGCAAGGCGCGGGTGGTGGTGACCTCGCACTGCGAATACGCCATTGCCTGCGCCAAGGCGCATGCGACCGAGGCCCGGATCAAGGAATGCCCCGGCTGCACGGTGCTCGAATTCTCGAACTCGCCGATCGCCGAAGTGGCGCAGCGCCAGCCGGCGCTGGTGACCGCCTGGGTGCAGAAATACGGGACGCCCCTCTACATCACTTCCGTCGCCGACTACACCGCCGATTATCAGATCCCGGCGCTGCGGACCGGCGGCGTCGATCCGGCCGACGTCATCATCGTCTCCGCCGACGGCAACAAATCGGCCTACGAACGCATTCGCGCCGGCGGCCAATACCAGCTCGTCACTGCCTCCGAGCCCTACAAGATGCAGGGCTACCAGGCGATCGACGAGCTCAACCGGGCCTTCCACAAAGAGCCGCCAAGCGGCTTCGTGCAGACCCCCTATCTCGTCACCCCCGACAACATCAACGCCGAGGGCGGCGAGAAGGACACGTTCATTCCGAGTAACAATTATGAGAAGCGCTACCTCGAACTGTGGGGCGTGAAGTAGAAACAGCGAGCGGGGGCGGACACGCCGTCCGTCCTTCACCCGTTGGCGGTCCGTCATGACCGAGGTCGAACCCGCCCTCATCGAGATAAAGGGCCTGACCAAGCGTTTCAGCGGAACGCTGGCGCTCGATGCCGTCGATTTCGAGATCAGGGCCGGGGAGGTTCATGCGCTGCTCGGCGAAAACGGTGCCGGCAAATCGACGCTGATCAAGGTGCTTGCCGGCGTCTACCCGGCCGACGGGGGCGACATCCGACGGCGCGGGCGGCGTGTCGACCCGATGACAGAGGCGCTGCCAATCGCCTTCATTCATCAGGACCTCGGCCTCGTCGACACCATGACGGTTGCCGAGAACGTCGCCATCGTGACGGGCTACCCGCGCCGCGGCGGCCTGATCTCATGGCGGCAGGCGCGCTCTGCGGCCGCAGCGGCGCTGCAGCGGATGGGGGGCGGCGTCGACCCGCAGGCGCGTGTCGGCGACCTGCCGGCGGCCGAAAAATCGATCGTCGCGATCGCCCGCGCCATGGCGGTTCCCTGCGAGGTGCTGGTGCTCGACGAGCCGACGGCCGCCCTCCCCGAGACGGACGTCGCCCTCCTCCTCGATGCCCTGCGGCGGCTGCGCGCCAGAGGCATCGGAATCGTCTATGTCACCCACCGGCTCGACGAAGTGTTCCGCTTCGCCGATCGCGTGACGGTGCTGCGCGACGGCCGCCACGTGGCGACGGATGCCGTCGCTGACACCGATGCGGCTTCGCTTGTCTACAACATCGTCGGACGATCGCTGTCGGACCTTTTTGTCAAGCCGACGACGAATGCGGCCGAGACGCTTCTAGAAGTCGAGCGGCTGGAGGCGGCCGGCGTCGGGCCGCTTTCGTTCAAGGTGGCGCGGGGCGAGATCGTCGGCCTCGTGGGTCTGCGCGGTGCCGGCCATGATATCGCCGGGCGCGCCATTTTCGGCGATGTACCGCTTGACGCGGGCCGGCTGACGCTGGGCCGCGAGACGTTCGATCCTGCCGATCCCGCCGCAATGGTCGCCCGGCAGGTCGGCTTCGTTTCCAGCAAGCGCGGCGAGGAGAGCCTCGCCCCGAGCCTGACGGTGCGCGAGAACCTGTTCGTCAATCCGGTTGCGACCGGCACGCCGCTGCTTTCCCCGATCGGTCCCGGGGACGAGCAGCGGCGCTGCCTGCGCGCGCTCCACCGCTTCTCCGTGCGCCCGCCGGAGAGCGAGCGGGTCATTGCGACCTTGTCGGGCGGCAACCAGCAGAAGGTCGTGCTGGCCCGCTGGATGGAGGCGGCGAGTCGGCTCCTGATACTCGAAGAGCCGACGTTCGGCGTCGACGTCGGCTCGAAGGCTGAGATCTATCAGCTGCTGCAGGAAGGGCTCGATCGGGGGCTCAGCGTCCTCCTCGTCTCGTCCGATTTCGAGGAGGTCGCCGGCGTCTGCCATCGTGCCCTGATCTTCGATCGCGGCCGCGTCATCGCCGAGCTTGGCCGGGGCGAGCTCTCCATCCAGCGGATCACAGCGCTCGCGGCAGGGGGCGAAGCCAACCACGCGAGGACAGCATGACGAGCGAGACGGCCGCCTCTGGCGGCTTGAAGGCCGGCGCCATCCGGTTCTTCTCGACCTGGAACCTCGCGATCCTGCTGATCATCCTGATCGCCGGGTTCTCGATCCTGAAAGGCGACACGTTCCTCACCGCCTTCACCTTCCAGTCGATGATGAACAGCCGTTCGATCAACGCCATGGTGGCGCTTGCGGTGATGATCCCGCTTGCGGCCAACAGCTACGATCTTTCCGTCGCTTCCGTCCTCGGCATATCGCAGGTTCTCGCCAACGGACTGCAGACGCAGCAGCATCTGCCCTGGCCGGTCGGTGCGCTCGCCTGCCTGCTGCTCGGTGCTGGCGTCGGGCTGATCAACGGCCTCCTGGTGACGCGCGCCAGGATCAACTCGTTCATTGCCACGCTCGGGTCCGGCACCTTCCTGCTCGGCGTCAACCAGTGGTACACGGGGGGCCGCCAAGTGGTCGGCTATCTGCCGCACGACTTCACGATGATCTCGGGCAGGCTGCCCGTGGTCGGCATCCCGGCAGCAGTCGTCTATGTCGTCATCATTGCGCTGGTGCTGTGGGTCGTCTTCGACTACCTGCCGCTCGGCCGCTATCTCTACGTCATCGGCGACAGCCCGCGCGCCGCCGAGCTCAGCGGAATTTCCGCCCGCACCTACGTTTCGCTCGCTTTCGTCGCCTCGGGCACGCTTGCCGCCTTTGCCGGCATCGTGCTGCAGGCGCAGCTCCAAGTCGGCCAGAGCACCGTCGGTCAGGAACTGATGCTGCCCGCCTTCACCGGCGCGCTTCTGGGCGCAACCGCGATCCGGCCGGGCCGTCCCAATGTGTGGGGCACAGTGCTTGCCGTCTCGGTGCTTGCCGTCGCAGTCGCC
>JAFAME010000202.1 GCA_019233695.1 Methylobacteriaceae bacterium | reverse complement strand
CGCCTACAGCGATCGTGACGACTCGACCCCTACCGTCGTACGTGAAATTCGTCAGCACTCCGTTTGGATCCACAACCGAAGTGGGCCGGGGTCATCAATATGTCGATCACTGACAGCAAATCCTCCGAAAATACCTCAAACGGCATGGTCGGCACGTCGCCCACTGGCGGGGCGGCCATTGTCATGCTGATCGATCGCAGCGCGTCCAGCCACAACGCGGCCGGCTACGGTGTCATTGCCGACGGCGCTTTGACGACCATCCGGATCGACGGGATGTCGATCGGGGGCAACATCAACGGCGTCGGCGCAACCAACGGCGCCTCCCTCCAGTCCTACGGGACCAACAAGATCAACGGCAATTCCAACGACGGGATCACGGCGCTCACGCCTGCCCTGCCTCACTGAGCTCGGAAGGCAGGACCGGCGTTGCGCATGAACTCGACCTCACCTCGCTATCCTGGCCGAGCCCAACAGGCATTTGCGGTAAGCGAGCGCCTGACGCTTGTCAGTTGATGGATGGGTTCGACAGTTCGGCGGCCGCGACGTGCACGCAATTGAAGTTTCTGTATAACGTCTCGGCTGAAGAATCTGCTTGGCTGAGATAGACTTCGCCCGATGAAGCCGAACTTCCTCACGATCAATCCCGAGGACAGCTTGGACGTGCTGAAGGGGCTCGCCTCGGCGATCCGGGTGCGCATCCTCAAGCTGCTTCACCTCAAGGGCCCGCTCAACGTCAACGAGATCAGTCATTTGCTGCAATTGCCGCAGTCGACGGTTGCCACCAACATCCAGGTCCTCGAAGAAGCCGAGCTTATTTCGACCGAAACGGTGAAGGCAAAGAAGGGGCATCAGAAGATCTGCTCGGCCCGCTTCGATGAGATCGTGGTGCGGTTCGAAGGCTTCGAGCCGCGGCGCAAGGACGATTTCATCGAAGTGTCGATGCCGCTCGGATTGTTTACCAGCTGCGATGTGTCGGCGCCGTGCGGCCTCTGCTCGACCGAAGGCGTCATCGGCCTCCTCGACGTGCCGCAGTCGTTCCTTGATCCCAATCGGATGCTGGCGGCGCTTGCCTGGTTCGGGAGGGGCTATATCGAGTACAAATTCCCGAACAATGCCAAGCTGTTGAACGCCTCGGTGGCATCCATCGAGTTCAGCATGGAGCTGTCCTCGGAAGTGCCGGGCACCAACCTCTACTGGCCATCCGACATCACGCTGCGCGTCAACACCGTGCCGATCGGCACGTGGACATCGCCCGGCGACTTCGGGGACAAACGCGGTGTCTACACGCCAGCCTGGTGGAAGCTCGAGGGATCCCAATACGGCAAGCTGAAGACATGGCGGATCGATCGCACCGGCGCCTTCGTCGACGGAATCCAGATTTCCGACGTCACCGTCGACCAACTCGATCTCCAGAAGCACCATTCGATCCGCATGCGCATCGGCATCGAGTCGACTGCCAAGCACCCTGGCGGCGTGAACATTTTTGGCAAGGGTTTTGGAAACTACGATCAAGACATCATCATGCGGATCTACACGCAGCGCTAGGCGGCGGAAGGGCTCGACCGAGGCAGGTATTGGCAGGGCGTTGCAACGAGGCTCGCACGCCGGCAAACTCGGCAATCGAGGAGGTCGAGACCGATGACCTGGTTCATACCGATGTTCGCGGTGACGGCGGTTATCGTTGCCGACCAGGTCAGCAAGGCGCTTGTCGTCTCGCAAAAGGCGCCGCAGGCTGCGGTGGTGCGACACCGCTTTCTGTCCATTCGGACCGTTCTCAACCGGCATGGCGCGCTCGGCTCGCTCGTCGGACTGCCAACCCTCATCACGCTCTGGGCCGGGTCTCTCGCGATCGCCGTGCTGGTTCTTCGCTATGGGCAGTTCGGGGACGGCTTCGGTCCCCTTGGCGTCGGCCTTGCAATAGGCGGCGCCAGCGGCAATGTCCTCGATCGTCTGTATCGTGGCTCGGTGGTCGATTTCATCGCCATCGGGCCGTGGCCGGTGTTCAATCTTGCCGACACCGCGATTGTCGCCGGCGCGGGCCTCCTCGTGCTGTCGATGCGTTGAGCGGCGATGCGAAGGATCCTGTTCAGCTGGAACGGCCTCGATATCTACAGCTATCCGGCGATGCTCTACGTCGGCCTGCTTGTCGGCATCTTCGCCGGCGCCGGCGTGGCCAAGCATTTGGGCCTGAACCCTGACCGCTTTGCTATCGCCTTGCTGATCCTGCTGGTTCCTGCGCTCGTCGGTTCGAGGCTGTTTTTCGTGCTGATGCATTGGGACGCATTCCGTTCCGACCTCGGGCGAATATGGCGGCGAGGTGACGGCGGCATGGCGATGTATGGCGGGCTCATTCTTGCCGTGCCGCTGTCGGTCGCAGTGCTCGGCGCC
>JAFAME010000298.1 GCA_019233695.1 Methylobacteriaceae bacterium | reverse complement strand
GGTCGCCTCGACGAATTTCTTGGTGTCGCTGACCGGCACCATGAAGGCGCCGGGGCCGCCGATGACACAGTCCTCGTAGTAGACATCGAGATTCAGGATGTCGGCAAAGCCCACGTAGGGCCGAATGTTGACGAGCGGCAGGCCGTTGATGGTCACCCCGTTGGCCACCGCATCCTGACGCGCCGCAACCACCCCGCGTCCGTCGTTGTTGGGGCCGTCGCCGGAAATGTCTATCACCCGCCGCACGCCGGCAAAGCCGTTGCCCTCGAACAGGCGCATCGAGGCATCGATGGCGCCGGAGATGGAGGTGCGGCGGGCCCGCCGAAACGGCGCCTCGGCAAGGCGGTCGGCAAAAGTGCGGGCGCTTTCAGGGCCGTCGATGAGGGTCCATTCAACCAGCACCTTCTCGTCGCCGTAGCTTGCCCATTCGATGTAGGTGACGGCGATCTTACCGATTTGGTTTGCCTTCAACGCCTGCAGGAACTCCGCCGACTCGATCGCCTCGACATAGCCGGCCCGCTGCAGGCGTTGCTCCTCGTCGTTCATCGAAAAGGAAATGTCGACGGCGAGCACGATCTCGGCATCGACGGCAACCGGCCCGCCTTTTGCAGCCGCGGGCAGCGAGACAAAGAGTCCAAGAACTCCCGCCGCGACCGCGAGGAGAAGGGTCGGACTTGGGCGGTCAGGCATCGCTATCCCTTTGCGTTGTCCCGCGCCCTCCCTCAGTGCCACGAACCCTGCCACGGCGGAACCGCTCGCAAAGGGGCCGGCAATGACGCTTTGGTGATCGCGCGGCCGCCGGCGCGCCGAAGCCCACCCTCAGCAATTGTTTAGTCGATCGCGAATAGGAATTCCACCTCGCCGCGCAAAGTGTTGCTCACCGTGCAAATCTCCTCGGCGGCCGCGATCAAATCCCGGCGGGCGGCCTGGTCGATCCCGCCCGAAATGACAAAGCGGACGTGAAAACGCGCCACGCGCGAAGGCCCCTCCTCGGCCTTGTCGCCCGTCACGTGGACCCGCACTTCGTCGAGCTTGTCGGCGATGCCCTTGCGGGTGGCCGCGATCCGCAGGCTGAGGACGAGACAGGACGCAAGCGAGGCGTAGAGCAGGTCGACCGGGCTGAAACCCGTCGGGCTCACGCCGGCGACGACATCGAGAACACCACCCGTGTCGCTCGTCGCGACCGGACCGCCGGTCTGCTTCAAGACCGCGGTGGCGCCCACCTTGCGGGTTCGAGCCGTGGCCGACATTCAAATCCCCTTGCTGGAGTGCTCAGAGGCTCGAAAAATCGATGGGCTTCGTGCGGTCGAGCGCCTTCTCGACGTAGGGCAGCGGATATTTCAGGCCAAGTGCGCAGTTGAAGAGGACGACGCGGTCGCGCCGGCCGACCCGGCCATCGGCGAGAGCCACCTGATAGGCCGCCAACGTTGCTGCGCCCTCCGGACAGAGCAGCAGGCCTTCCTCCCTCGCAACCCTGTCGACGGCCTCTGCGATCGACCGGTCCGACACCGCGATGGCGAAGCCGCCCGACTCTCTTACCGCGCGCAGGATCAGGAAATCGCCGATCGCCTGCGGCACGCGGATGCCGGAGGCGATCGTTGCGGCGTTGGCAACGCGTTCGGCGTGCTCGAGGCCGGCCTCGAAGGCCTGGACGATCGGTGCGCAGCCTTGCGCCTGGACGGCCACCATGCGCGGCCTCTTGCCGTCGATGAAGCCGACAATCTCAAGTTCCGCAAAGGCCTTCCACATGCCGATCAGCCCGGTGCCGCCGCCGGTCGGATAGAAGATCACATCAGGCAGCTCCCAGCCGAGCTGCTCGGCAAGCTCCAGCCCCATCGTCTTCTTGCCCTCGATCCGATACGGCTCCTTGAGGGTCGAGGCATCGAACCAGCCGGCCGCCTCGCGGCCTTGTCCGATCAGCCTGCCGCAGTCGTCGATGAGGCCGTTGACGCGATAGACCGATGCCCCTTGCGCGGCCATCTCGCCGACGTTGATCTCCGGCGTGTCCTGCGGGCACAGGATGGTCGCGCGAATCCCGGCGCGCGAGGCATAGGCGGCAAGCGCGGCGCCGGCGTTGCCGTTCGTCGGCATGGCCATGTGCGTCACACCGAAGGCCTTGGCCATCGACACGGCGACCGCGAGGCCGCGCGCCTTGAACGAGCCCGTCGGCAAGCGCCCCTCGTCCTTGACGATGATTTCGCCGCCGCGGAGTGCCGCAGAGAGCTTCGGCAAGCGGATGAGCGGCGTTGCGACCTCGCCGAGGCTGATGATGTCGGCGGTCCGGCGCACCGGCAGCAGCTCCCGCCAGCGCCACATGTCGAAGGGCCGGGCGGCGAGGCGGGCTTTCGTGAGAGCCTTGCCGACCGCGGCAAGATCGTAGCGCACAAGCAGCGGCTTGCCGGCCCGCGACAGGCCTTGCAGCCGGTCCGCCGCATGGCGTTCCCCGCTCGCCGAACATTCGAGATGGGTGACGAAGGTCCGATATTCCGCGGCAGCGTTGCGGTTCACACACGCTTCTCTCGGCTGGCGAAATCCTCGTTACGCCGGCCCGCAACTCGCGCCGTGGATGTTGAAACGGCTGTCCTCAACATTCTCGCCGACGTAACCGGCCAGAAATCCGTCGACGAACGTCACCGTGCGGGCGTCTGCATCATATGAATAGGTGCCGCCGTCCTTGTTGTCCAAGCTCACGTATTTGTTGCCCGGCAGCGCTCTGAAGCCAAGGCCGATCAGGATCTGGCCCCCCGAACCGATGCAGCTGTATTCACCCAGGCGCAATTCGGCCGAATTCGCCGCCATCTGGCTTGCGGCGGCCTGCGCCGGCAACACCCATGAACATGCAAGCAACGCAGCAACGGCAAGCGGGTGCAGACAGCCGGTTGATCTCGACACTCTGGCTCCTCCTCCCTGTGCCCGTGTCACGGCTGTGCGTTCGCCGTCGAGGCTCTCGGCCACAAACGGTAGCAGCCTTGCCTCGGCGAGCCAACCGCATCTGCGGACCAGGTGCGTGCGCTCGCCGTGTCATCCCGGCCGAAGCACCGCAAGGCGGTGCGCAAAGCCGGGATCCGGAACATGCTCCCTTTCAGGCCGAACCGGGGCCCGTCACGCCCGCTCGATTCGCGCGGCGTAGCAGCCAGGCTTGGCATAATGGGCATGCAGATATGCCGACCGCCCATCCCCGAACAGCCGCGTGATGGCGCCCTCGAGGTCGCGGCCTTCGACGACCTCGGCATCGACCAGCATGCCGTGCTCGTCGAAGGCGCGGACCGACAGCAGGCGAAGCCGCAATTGCTCCGGAATTTGATCGACCTCGTCGTAGGTGGTCTCGCCCTCGCGGACATAGATCGCAAAGCTCGCCCGAAACGGCGAGTCGACCGGGTGGTGTTCGTAGTGAGCCAGAATGACATTCGTGCCGACCTTGGCATCGGTGAGACTGATGCGGCAGGGATAGCCAGGCTCCTTGTCGGCGATCTTGCGCATGGCGCCGCGGGAGGCGAGCTCCGCGTCAGACAGCGAAAACAGGTCGGCGAAAGGGGCAGCCGGCAGCCCTTGGATGCGGAAGGTCATGACGGGTCTCCAGATGTTGATGTTGCAGCCGATGTAGTCCCGCGTCGGGCGGCCCGCACTCCGCTTCTTGCGCCGCAATCGAGCTTGTTGCCGCGGCCGTTCGCGCCGATGCCGTGGGCGGCGTATGCTCTTGCACCTTCGACGGGGGGCGGCCATGGCCGGGCGCGAGCGCAATCTCACCGAGCGGGCGCTGATCGACTTCGTTTGCTCGATCGACCCAGGCACTGATCCCTACTGCCGCCAGGAGCTCGATACGATCAAAACGGCCTTGGACAGCGCCGGCATCTGGCGCGAGTGAGCTTCGGACGGGTAGAATGAAATTTCGCCACCGGCATCTCCCGAAAGACGTACAGGATCACGGAGTGAGGAAGGCGCGCCGAAGTGCGCTGCTTCGATCAGGCATGTCGCCGACTGATGCGGCTCATGGGCCTCGCCCTCTCGCTGACACTTTCGTCAATGGAGCGGGCATCAAAAGCAACTAGCTTACGCTCAGCAAGGTCGACGGTAACGAAGTCTGATGGACTCTTTGCATCAGAGCTGTCGGACGAACAGTGATATTCGATCCGGAGCTGACGTGCGTCCACGCTCACACGCAAGTAGCCGTAGTCGAGGCAGTCGTAATTTTCGAACGTCACGCGGTCGGTGCCAAGAGTTAGGGCCGGAATAGCGACGGGCGTGCGGATTACCCCTCCGCCGGTCTGGCGTAGGGGCGACTTCCCATGACCTCCATTACCTCCAACTACATAGGGGATCTGCATATCGTTGACGGCACGTGTAAAGCGTTGGTAATTATGAGCGTGCGCCGAGAGAACAGCGTGTGGCCACACTCCCGTTGCATTACAGACCTTATCCATCTCCTTCAGCATTTCCGGGCTACCATTGTGGTGAATGCCCCAGGTATAGGCCGGATGGTGCATCGCAATGATCAGGGCACCGCCATACTTTTCCACCTTGACGCGCCTTAGAGCCGTTTCCAGAAAAGTCAGCTGCACGTCCGTTACATTTGGCCACCTTCCGCCCTCGCTCGATATAACACCAGGATCTTCAAGGGTATTGCTGTAGAGGCAAACAATTCGAACGAGCGGCGCTTCAAAAGTAAAGTATACGCCCGGCTGAATCATTGCCGTGCGGTCAAGCCCGCCCGCCTCCGGCGTGTGGACCGGCTGCTCGGCGCAAAAGTTGCGGAGAAACGCCTCAAGCGGTCGCGCGGTTACGTTCGGTGCAACCATGCCATCGTGGTTTCCGGCGAGAGCAAAAATTGGCGCCGGGTAATTTCGATACGGCTCGTAAAATTGGTCGTAGTAATATTGAGCTTCGCCAAAACTGTAGACTACATCGCCAAGGTGGAAGAAAAAGGCAGGCATGCTTTGAGGGTGCTCTTCGGAGAAATCGTTCTCCATCTTGTCGACAACGGCCTCTTGCGGGAGCACCGACCGTGTATTGCCCGTATCGCCGACCGCGTGAAATATGATCTGGCCAGCCTTGGCGATCTCGTTCAGTCGGACATCGGCCTCCGATCCCCAAATCTGTTGGAGAGTGAGGACCGGTTCGGCGCCGCCGCGTGAAGGAGGGAAGATTGTCGGTTTGAGAGCATGCTGTTTCCGGAGTTTGTCAAGAATGTCATAGGCTGCCTTGTCAGAAAGATGCTGTGTACGAAAGTGAGCAGGAGCTGCGACCGGTTCTGGCTGAGCGAATTGCATTTCGGACGCGGGGCGAGGATCGGTGTTCGAGATCGGCTCGGATGTTTGTGATCTCGGGTCCTTACTCTTCTTTGCCTTCGGATTTTTGGCCATGGTTCACCCCTTTTGCGATTTTTCCCGCGGGCAACCCT
>JAFAME010000188.1 GCA_019233695.1 Methylobacteriaceae bacterium | reverse complement strand
CATTGCCCCTGCAACGATGGCAAATGTTAAAGCGATTCTCCTCATCGTATCCTCCACCCCTGATGATGCCGGCCTGACAGCGGCTCGATCATGATAGCCTAGTTTTGCGAATTCCGGGCATGGATCGTGCCGACACCTCAAGCGATCGCTCCCGCGTCGGAGAGCCGCAAATGCAAGCGTCCGACTTCCGCGCCTGGGCCCATCATGCCGCTGACTGGTCGGCCGACTATCTACGGGACGTGGCCTCGCTGCCGGTGCGGGCCCAGACAAAGCCCGGCGCGATTCATGCGAGGCTGCCTACCTCGCCTCCCGAAGACGGGGAACCTATGTCGGAGATTTTTGCCGATCTCGATCGGCTGATCCTGCCCGGCATGACGCATTGGCAGCATCCGCGCTTCTTCGCCTATTTTCCGGCCAATGCGAGCCCACCCTCGGTGATCGCCGAGTACGTGACCGCGGCAATGGCCGCCCAATGCATGCTCTGGCAGACCTCGCCGGCGGCCACCGAACTCGAGGCGCGCATGATCGACTGGCTGCGCCAGATGATCGCCCTGCCGTCGTCTTTCACCGGCGTCATCCAGGATTCGGCGACCACCGCGACTTTTGCCGCGATCCTGACCGCGCGCGAGAGGGTGCTCGGCTTTGAAGGCAATACGCGTGGGCTTGCCGGGCACCCGCCGCTGCGTGTCTACGCGACGGCGCAGACCCATTCCTCGATCGACAAGGCCGTGCGCATGGCGGGCATCGGCAGCGACAATCTCGTCAAGGTGCCGACGCAAGGTCCCCGCAATGGCATGGATGCAGCAGGGCTCGCCCAGGCCATCGCAGCCGACCGGCAGGCCGGGCTCGAGCCCTGCGCCATCGTGGCCTGCCTCGGCGGCACCTCCGTCGGTGCATGCGATGATATCGCAGCCGCCGCGGAGGTGGCGCGGACCCACGGTCTCTATCTGCATGTCGATGCCGCATGGGCTGGTTCGGCCATGATCTGCCCGGAGATCCGCGATCTGATGCGCGGCGCCGAAAACGCCGACAGCTTCGTCTTCAATCCGCACAAATGGCTTTTCACCAATTTCGACTGCACCGCGCATTTCGTGAAGGATCCGAAAGCGCTCACCGACACGCTCGGCCTCAAGCCTGCCTTCCTGCGTACCCTCGGCGCCGTCGGCGAAGGCACGCCGGGCGTCACCGACTACAACGAATGGTCCGTGCCTCTCGGGCGTCGCTTTCGCGCGCTGAAGCTGTGGTTCGTGATCAGGAGCTACGGAGTCGCGGAGCTGCGCCGCAAGATCCGCCAGCACATCGCCTGGTCGCAGGAACTGCATGACAAATTCGCGGCCGAGCCCGATTTCGAGATCGTCACGCCGCCGATCCTGTCGCTGTTCACTTTCCGCTTCGCGCCGCCGGACCGCCGTGCCGGCCCGCCGGAGGTGCTCGACCAGCTCAACGCCAGGCTTCTTAAGCGCATCAACGACGACGGACGGATTTATCTGACCCAAACCACCCATGCGGGCCGTTTCGTCATCCGCTTTCAGGCCGGGCAGACCGAGACGACGCGGAGCGATGTCATGAGCGTGTTCGATATCGTTCGGGAGGTCGCACGCGGGGTTGAGTTGAGCAAGCAGGATCGCGGCGCCGATGATCGGCCACAATGAGGAGCTATAGGGCGCCGAGGAGCACCTGATGCAGCCCGATAGTGCGATCGCCCTGCCGCCTCCCCGCGCGCGGCGGCCTCGTCCTCCCGCGCCGATCCCCCGCGAGAGGCCGCTCGGTACGCTCGGCTTTCTCGCCGCATTGCGGCGCAACCCGCTCGAAACCTGGACGCGCGAGCATTTCGAAGAGCCCATCGTCGTCCGCGAGGCGGTCATCGGGCGCCGTGCCGTGGTCAATGATCCTGACGCTGTCCGTCGCATCCTCATCGACAATGCGGCGAACTACCGCAAGGACGCGCT
This sequence comes from Methylobacteriaceae bacterium, assembly GCA_019233695.1. GTDB lineage: Bacteria > Pseudomonadota > Alphaproteobacteria > Rhizobiales > Beijerinckiaceae > JAFAME01. The sequence continues at coordinate 2,556 of JAFAME010000188.1, read as the reverse complement.
GCAGCGTCGCCTGCTCGCGCCCGGCCTCGGCCAGGGGCTGCTCATGGCCGAAGGTGCGGCGTGGCGCCAGCAGCGACGGGCCCTGGCGCCGCTGTTCACTCCCAAGATGGTGGAATCGTTCATTCCGGCCATGACCGAGGCCGCAGGCCGGCTCGTCGAGCGCTGGCAGCGCCACCGCGACGGACGCGTCATCGAGATCGGGGCCGAGATGCGCCGCGTCACGCTTCAGGTGCTGGAACGGACCATCTTCTCGGACGGGCTCGAGCGCGATCCGGAGGCTTTCGCCCACAACGTCACACGCTATTTCGACACGTTTGGACGGATCGATCCGCTCGACATCCTGGGCGTGCCGGAATGGGTGCCGCGCCTCGGCCGCGTCCGCGGGCGACGGCCCTTGCGGTTTTTCGACGAGGCGGTCGAGGCGATCATCGCGGCCCGGCGTCGACGCCTGGGGGGCGAGCGGGCCTCCATCCCGCATGATCTATTGACCTTGCTCATGGAGGCCACCGATCCGCAGACCGGGCAGGGTCTCAGCGAGGCCGAGATCCGCACCAACATCATCACATTCATCGGCGCCGGTCACGAGACGACGGCGAATGCGCTCACCTGGTCGCTGTTCCTTGTCGCATCCGAACAGGAGGTCCGGGCGCGGCTCGAGGCCGAGGCCGACCGGGAACTGGCGAGCGGGGCGCCGCTCGGGTCGATTGAGGGGCTCTCCGCGACGCGGGCGGTCGTCGAAGAGGCAATGCGGCTCTATCCCCCGGCGCCGATCCTGACGCGGGAGGCGATTGCTGCCGACGACCTCGCCGGCGTGCGGATTCGCCCCGGCACGATGGTCGTCATCGCGCCTTGGCTTCTGCATCGCCACCGCTTGCTGTGGACCGAGCCGGACCTTTTCGCGCCATGGCGCTTTCTGCCCGAGCGTCGCGGCGAGATAAACCGTTTCGCCTACCTGCCGTTCGGGGCTGGCCCGCGCGTGTGCATCGGGGCTGCCTTTGCGCTGCAGGAGGCCGTCATCGTGCTGGCGACAATCCTGCGCGCGTTCCGGCTGGACGTTGTTCCCGGCCACCGGGTCGTCCCGGTGCAGCGCGTCACCCTGCGGCCGCAGGGCGGGATGCCGATGAGCGTGCAGCGGCGGGCGTAGCGCGGCTACGCGGCGACCACCGGCGTTCGAACATGCTCGGGCCGGACGCCGAGCCCGATGGCGCGAGCGGGAAGACGACGCAGGAACGGAAACCACGACAGGAGCAGAACCGCCAAGGGCGGGCGCAGCGGCGCTGAACTGGCCAGCACCCGGGCGACCACACGCTTCTGGATCATCACTTGCAGCGCCTGCGTCATGCGTACCGGAAGGGCCCTTCGCTTCTGGACACGCCGCAGATGCTCGATCGAGGGGGCGCCGGCGCGGAGCGGTTCGGCCAGGATATTGGCGGCAGCCACCGCATCCTGGATCGCAAGGTTGATCCCGACACCGCCGATCGGCGACATCGTATGGGCGGCATCGCCGATGCAAAGAACGCCGGGCCGATACCATTGTTCGAGCCGGTCGACGCCGACTGTCAGCAGCTTGACATCGTCCCAGCTGCCGATCTCATCGAGCCGATCGCCCAGGAAAGGCAGCATCACCGCAACCCTGTCGCGAAACGCCTGCAATCCGCGCGCCCGGACGTCCTCGATCGATCCCTTGGAAATGACCAAGGCGCACTGCCAATAGGCGCCGCGATCGATGACGACCATGATTGCGCCTCGGTCGAAGCGCCCGAGTGTTTCGGCGGTATCGCTCTGCCGGCGCGGCAGCCGGAACCACAGGACGTCCATCGGCGCCCCGATATCGTGGACGGCAAGGCCGCTTGCCGCGCGCACGCTCGAATGGCGTCCGTCCGCTCCGACCACGAGGTCGGCCCGGATCTCGATCGGACCCTGCGGAGACTCGGCGCGAACGCCGCGCACGATGCCGGCCTCCTCAATCAGGCCGGTCACCTGCGTCTGCATCCGCAGCTTGAACGACGGGAAGCGTTCCGCCTCGCGCGCCAGGAAATTCAGAAAATCCCACTGCGGCATCAACACGACGAAGCGGCAATGCGTCGGCAGGTGGGAAAAATCGGCAATTGTCAGCTTCAAGGCGCCGACCATTCCCATCAGCTGCCGCGCCTCCTGGTGCGGCAAGTCGAGGAAACGGTCGAGCAGGCCAAGCTCGTGCAGAAGCTCAAGCGTGGAAGGATGGATGGTGTCGCCGCGGAAGTCGCGCAGGAAGTCGACGTGCTTCTCGAGAACGGTGACATCGACTCCGGCGCGCGCCAGGAGGTAACCCAGCATCATCCCGGCCGGGCCGCCCCCGGCAATGCAGCAGCGCGTTTCGTTTGCCATGGCAGCCGCGTGCGATGTGATCAGTCGGAGGGCTTGCGGGTGTATGCCGCCAAAAAGACGTCAACGTTCCGCGTCACCTTTCGTTCGATTTCGGCACGCGAGGGAGTGTCGCCGGCGCAAAACATCAGGGGCTTCAACAAGCCGGCGTGAAAGAGCTCGAGCAGCTGGGCGGCGGCAAGCGGCAGGTCA
>JAFAME010000022.1 GCA_019233695.1 Methylobacteriaceae bacterium | reverse complement strand
GGCTCTGTTTAGGTGAGCTTGCCGCGCCCTCAGAATTTCAGCTTTTTGTCGAGCTCGGCGGCATTGTCCTTAGTGATGGCAAGCGTCGGCACCGTGACGGTCGCGGGCACCGATTCGGCGCATTCGAGGAGGATCTTCTTGGCAAGGTCGAGCGCCTCCTCGGCGCCGGTCGGATAGGTGAAGGTCGCGGCCCACTGGCCGGACGCCACGGCCCGTACGCCGCCTGCCGGCCCCGGCAGGCCATCGGTGCCGATGATGCCGATCTGGCCTTCCTTGCCGGCGCCCTTTGCGGCGAGATAGGAGCCGGCCGCCATCATGTCGTTTGAGGCATAGACCACCTTGATGTCGGGGTTGGCCTGCAGGATCGCGGCGAACGCCGTCTGCGCCTTGTCCGGCAGCCAGTCGGCGGCCTGCTCGGCCACGACCTTGATCTTCGGGTTCTGCTTGACGCCGTCCTTGAAGCCGTTGAGCCGCTCGACGGCCGGCGTCGAGCTCGGCAGGCCTTCGAGCACGGCCACCTCGCCGCCGTCGGGCAGCAGGGTCTTGGCGGTATAGGTGCCCGCCTCGTAGGCGATCTTGTAATTGTCGCCGCCAACGAAGGCGGTGTAGTCCTTGCCGGGCGTCCCGTTGGTGCGCCGGTCGAGCTCGATGACCGGGATGCCCGCCTTCACCGCGCGGGCGACGGCCGGGGTCAGCGGCGCCGCCTCGAAGGGCGAGATCAGCAGGATGTCGACGCCCTGGGTGATGAAGTTGTCCACCTGTGAGGTCTGGGTATTGTCGTTGCCGGCGCCGTCGGCGATCTGCAGTTCGAACTGCGGGATGGCCTTGGCCCGTTCGATCAGGTCGTTGTTGACGTGCTGGCGATAGGGCTCGGCGTAGTTCGCCTGCGAGAAGGCGACCACATATTTGTCGTTCGGTCCGCAGTGCTTGGCGAGCGATGCGGCAAAGGTGGAACCTCCCAGGACCAGGAGCAGCGGCGCGGCGCAGACGGCGCCGAGGAGCGTTGTTCGTAGGTGCATGCTTTCCTCCATTTGCACTTTTGCACGCCGGTGTCAGCGCATCGAACCTTCCCGGCGTCCGACCATGGTCTGCAACGCCGCCGCGAGCACGATGATGGCGCCCGTGGCGAGCAACTGCAGCGATGCGTTGACGTTGTTAAGCTGAAGGATGTTGGCGAGCGCGCCGAGCATGATGCTGCCGGCGATCGTGCCGATCATAGAGCCGGCGCCGCCGAAGAGGCTGGTGCCGCCGATGACGACCGCCGCGATGGCGGTGAGCTCGTAGCCGGCCCCGTCGTTGGCGCTGCCGAAGCTGAACTGCCCGGCGTGGACGAATCCGGCCGAGGCCGCCGCAAAGCCGGTGATCGCGTAAACCGCGACCTTCACCTGGGTGACCGGTATGCCGGACAGCCGCGCCGCCCGCTCATTGCCGCCGACCGCATAGACGTAGCGGCCGAAGCGCGAGGTGTTGAGGACGATGGTGGCGGCAACCGCCAGCGCAAGAAAGACGAGCGTTGCCACCGGCACGACGTTGTGAAACAGGCGCTCGCCGAGCAGCGCGAAGACGGGTGGCGCGAGGCCTGGGCCCTCGCCATAGGAGATGTTGATGTAGACATTGCCGGAGAGGACGAGGGCAAGACCGCGCGCCACCTGCAGGCCGGCGAGCGTCACGATGAAGGGCTCCAATCTGAAACGCGTCGAGATGAGGCCCTGCAGCGTGCCAAACGCGGTGCCCGCCGCCAGCACGAGGAGGAGTGTCGGGACAAGGCCGAGGTTGGCGGTCGTCATCAGCATTGCCGTGAGCACGCTGTTGAGGCCGAGCATCGCTCCGACCGACAGGTCGATGCCGGCGGTGATGATGACGAAGGTCATGCCAAGCGCGATGATGCCGGTCTCGGAGATGGCGCGGATGATGTTGGCGATGTTGTCGGGTGCCAGGAAGAGCAATTGTCCGTGGCGGACCGGCGAGAACACGACGCCGCCGATCAGCACGAGGATGAGCCCGATCACGCTCTGGAAACGGACGATCAGAGTCAGCGGATTGCGGCGCGCCGTGACGGCCGGCATCGGCGCCGTTGCGTCCCGGCCAACCTCTTTCGAGGCATCGGTCATGCCGCCTCTCCCGCAATGCCGGTGGCGCTCTCCAACAGCACCTTCTCGTCGATGCCGCCAGGGAATTCGGCGACGCTGCAACCCTGCCGCATGGCGACGATGCGATCGCAAAGGCCGACCAGTTCAGGCAGTTCGCTGGAGGCTACGAGCACGCCCAGGCCCTGGCCGGTAAGCGCCCGCAGGCGCTGGTAGATCTCGCCCTTGGCGCCGACGTCGACGCCGCGCGTCGGCTCGTCGAGCAGCAGCAGCTTGGGCTCCCGCAGCAATTCCTTGGCGAAAACCACCTTCTGCTGATTGCCGCCCGACAGGTTGCCGACGAGGACGTCGCCGCGCGGCGGCCGAATGTCGAAGTTGCGGATCGAGCGTCGCGTCGCCTCGTCCTCTGCCGCCGGGGACATGAACCCGGCGGGCGAAATCCGCCGCAGGATCGACATGACGACATTGCGCCCGACGCTGTGGCGCAGGATCACTCCGCTGCCCCGGCGGTCGTCGGTGACGAAGGCAAGGCCGGCTCGCCGCGCCGCGCCGATCGATTGCAGCCGCGCCGGCCGGCCGGCCACGCTGACACTGCCATGCCAGCGGCCGGGCGGCCCGGCGCCGTAGAGCGCGGAGAGCAACTCGGTGCGCCCCGCGCCCATCACTCCGGCAAGGCCCACGATCTCGCCGCCGTGGACCGTCAGCGACACATCGCGCGGCGCCTGCCAGCCCGCCCGCTCCGCCGCCGGCGTGAAGCCGGCGCGCTCGAGCCGCAAAAGTTCGGGCCCGAGCGCAGCGGCGCGCGGCGGAAACAGCTGATCGAACGGCCGGCCCACCAGCAGATTGACGAGCCGTGCCTGGGGCGCGCTTGCCGGCTCGTCGCCGACGATGCGCCCGTCGCGCATGACGGTGACGCGGTCGGCCACACGCGGCACTTCCTCCAGGCGATGCGAAATGTAGACGATGCCAACGCCACGCGCGCACATCGCCCGCACGACGCCGAACAGGCGCTCGGCCTCCGCCGCCGAGAGCGCGGCCGTTGGCTCGTCCATGATGAGGACGCGGGTGGCATAGGACAGCGCCTTGGCGATCGCCACGAGCTGGCGCTGACCGATGCTGAGATCGCCGATCTTGCGCCGTACGTCGATGTCGACACCGGCTGCCGCCATACGGGCGCGCGCCTCCCGCTCCATGCGGCGGTTGTCGAGGCCGGCGAAGGGGCGCATCAACTCGTGGCCGAGGAACAGGTTGGCGGTGATGTCGAGCCCGGGGACGAGATCGAGCTCCTGGTAGATCGTGGCGATGCCGCTTGCCTGCGCCTCACGCGGGCTCGCGAACTGCACGACCTTGCCCTTGACGCGGATTTCCCCGCGCTCGGGGGGAATGACGCCGGCAAGCACGTTCATCAGCGTCGATTTGCCGGCCCCGTTCTCACCGAGAAGGGCGTGGACCTCGCCCTCGCGCAGGTCGAAATCGACGCCGCGCAAAGCGTGGACGCCGCCGAAGCGCTTTTCAATGCCGCGCATCTCGAGGATCGGTTCCGTCATGCGTGACCGTCCATGCCGCAGCCGCACGACTGGCGATGCTGCAGGGTTGCCGGCAGGCGCAGACCTCGGGCGGGGCCACCAGGCAGTCGCAGGCGGTCGAGCAGCATGTCCATGGCGCGCTCGCCGATCTCCCGGCAAGGCTGGGCGATGGTGGTCATGCGCGGCGAGAACAGGTCGGCCCAGGCGAAATCGTCGAACGACACCAGGGCAATATCCTGCGGAACGCGCAGATTGAGCTCGCGCAGCGCCCGCATGGCGCCGAGCGCCATCAGATTGTTGCCGGCGACGATGCCGGTCGGTGGGGCCGGGCGGCGCATCAGGACGAGCGTTGCGGCCTGTGCGGGCTCGATGCGCGAGAGGCCCGAGACGATGAGGCCCGGATCGGCCTCAAGCCCGCAGTCGCGCATGCCGGCCTTGAAGCCGGCAATGCGCTCCGAGGAGGTGCTGAGGCCGTTAAGGCCGGCGAGCATGGCGATGCGCCGGTGGCCGATCTCGCAGAGGTGGCGCACGAGACCCCGCGTGGCAGCCTTGTTGCGCGCCACCACATAGTCGCGCGAGGGGTCGGCGATGCGGTCGATCTGCACGAAGGGAATGCCGCGCTGGTCGAGGTATTCGAGAGCCGCGCGATTGCGGTTGGAAGCCGGCGCCAGCACGATGCCGTCGACGCGCCGCTCGGCAAGGACACGCAACGCCTGCAATTCGAGTTCCGGATCGTTGCCGTGGTCGCTTAGGAGAATTGTGAAACCCGATTGGCGCGCCCGCGCCTCAAGCGCATAGATCACATCGGTGAAGTAGGGGTTCGGCAGATCGCCGACGGCAATTCCGATGGTGCGCGTTTCGGCGACCTTGAGCGAGCGGGCGAGGGAGTTGGGCGTATAGCCGGTCTGGCGGATCGCCTCGAGCACACGGCGGCGCGCCTCCTCCGAGACCGCCCGCGTGTTGTTGATGACATGCGAAACCGTCGACAGCGAGACGCCGGCGAGGACCGACACATCCCTGATGGTGACCGACATGGCGGCCGCATTTTCCCTGGACGTTTCCGCTCGTCAGGTTGACAGACAACCGGGCGCTCGTCAATCGTTTGCGCAAACGTTTGCGTGGCCCCACCCGCCCGTCTTAAAATCGCCGGGAATCGAAGTAATATTGGCCGCAAATTCAACCTGGTCCATCAAGAAATCATAGTGTTTGGGAGCGGATACGGCGCTACCTTCATAACACCAAATGCATACACATTTTTAGCTGGGGGTTACGCCACGGTCGATTACAGCCAATTTTATTCCGGGACGACTCCCCTTAGTAAGATTTCTGTACAGACAGCCGTATTCTCCGAAGACAGACGCACGCAATTGTCGCCACTCGTTATCACTAGCTATCAGAGCGAAAACGAAACGACGCCTATTGCGCCGCTGCGGCTTGCCTCACAACCGCAACCGTGCACTCCTCGCATCGCACAGCAAGCAAGACCGCCATGTCCGCACCGAGCGAAGATGAGATCGACCGCCGCCACAAGGAGAGGATGGCGCACCGCAAGGCCGTGCAGGATGCCGAGGTCGCGGCGAAGACGATTGCGGAGAAAGGCCTGCTGATCGTCCACACAGGTCCGGGCAAGGGCAAATCAACGGCGGCCTTCGGCCTCGTCATGCGGGCGCTCGGGCACGGGTGGCGGGTCGGGGTCGTGCAATTCATCAAGGGCGCCTGGCGGACCGGCGAGCGCCACGCCATGGAGCGGTTTGCCGACCAGGTGGTCTGGCACACGATGGGCGAAGGGTTCACCTGGGAAACCCAGGATCGCCGGCGCGACATGGCAGCGGCCGCGGCGGCCTGGGACAGGGCCTGCAGGCTCATTGCGGACCCCTCGATCCGGCTTCTCGTCCTCGATGAGCTCAATATTGCGCTGCGCTACGACTACCTGCCGCTGGGCGAAGTCACCGCCGCCCTTGCCGCACGGCGGGCCGATCTCCACGTCGTCGTCACCGGCCGCAACGCCAAGCCGGAACTGATCGCTGCGGCCGATCTCGTCACCGAGATGAGCCTCGTCAAGCACCACTTCGCGGCGGGAGTGAGGGCGCAGGAGGGCATCGAGTTCTGATGCCCGCCAGAGCGCTGATGTTTCAGGGGACCGGCTCGGACGTCGGCAAGTCGCTGATTGTCGCGGGGCTTTGCCGCGCCTTTGCGCGCCGCGGGCTGCAGGTGCGCCCGTTCAAGCCGCAGAACATGTCCAACAATGCCGCGGTGACGGCCGATGGCGGCGAGATCGGCCGCGCCCAGGCCTTGCAGGCGCGAGCCTGTGGCGTGGCCCCGACTGTCGACATGAACCCGGTCCTTTTGAAGCCGCAGAGCGACATTGGCTCGCAGGTGGTGGTGCGCGGCCGCATTTTCGCCAACGCCCGCGCCGGCGAATACCAGGCGCTGAAGCCCAAGCTGATGGGAGCGGTTCTCGACAGCTTTCGGCATCTTGCGGAGGCGGCCGACCTTGTCCTCGTCGAGGGCGCCGGCAGCGCGGCCGAAATCAACCTGCGCCGCAACGACATCGCCAACATGGGCTTTGCCCGCGCAGCCGGCGTTCCGGTCGTCATCGTCGCCGACATCGACCGCGGCGGGGTGGTCGCCAGTCTGGTCGGGACGAAAGCGGTTCTCGATGCGGCGGACGCGGCGATGATTGCCGGGTTCATCGTCAACAAATTCCGCGGCGACCCGCGGTTGTTCGATGCCGGGCTTGATGCGATCGCAACAGCAACGGGGTGGCTCCCGCTCGGGCTCGTGCCGTTCTTTCCCGATGCCGGTCTACTGCCGGCGGAAGACGCGCTCGCGCTCGATCATCCGCTGCGCCGCCGCGCCGGGAAAATCAGAATCGCGGTGCCGATCCTTCCGCGCATCGCCAACTTCGATGACCTTGATCCGTTGGCGGCCGAGCCCGCCGTGGAATTGATCCACGTTAGACCTGATACGGCCCTGCCGGGAGATGCCGACCTTGTGATTCTTCCCGGCTCGAAAACCACGATCCCCGATCTCCAGGTGTTGCGCGCCAGCGGGTTGGAGATCGA
>JAFAME010000018.1 GCA_019233695.1 Methylobacteriaceae bacterium | reverse complement strand
GATCTGCGTTTCGGGTGCCATGACAGGCGAGGGGGCGGCGCAATCCGACCTGCGCAGCGTCAAGGAAGCGGTCGGCGAGGTGCCGGTCTTTGCCAACACGGGCGTGCGGATCGATACGGTCGCCGATATCCTGAAGATCGCCGACGGATGCATCATCGGCACGCATTTCAAGGTCGACGGCAACACCTGGAATGCGGTCGATCCGGATCGGGTCAAGCGCTTCATGGATAAGGTGCGCGGATTGCGCTGAGCGATGGCCGTCGTCCTCGGGCTCGATATCGGCACGACCTCGACCATCGGCATTCTGGTCGACACTGACGGCAGCGTACTTGCCCTCGCCGACCGACCCGTCGATCTCCACTCCGATCATCCGGGCTGGGCGGAGGAGGATCCCCAGCAATGGTGGGCAAATGCGGCAGCCATCTGCCCCGAACTCATCGCCCGGTCCCGCCTGCCGGCACGCGCGATCGCCGCCGTCGGGGTGAGCGGCATGGTTCCGGCCCTTGTCGTTCTCGATGCGGCCGGACAGCCGATCCGCCGCTCGATCCAGCAGTCGGACGGGCGCACCGGCGCCGAGGTGGCCGCGCTGTCGAGCGAAGTCGACCCCGCGGCGTTTCTGCAGCGCACAGGCACCGGCATCAACCAGCAGCTCATCGCGCCGAAACTGCGCTGGCTCGCCCGGCACGAACCGCAAGCATTCGCGCCTATTCGGACGCTCTTCGGCTCCTACGACTATGTTGCCTTTCGCCTCACGGGGACGCGCTCGCTCGAACGCAACTGGGCGCTCGAAGCAGGCTTCGTCGATCTTGCGAGCGGCGCCCTCGCCGCCGACCTGGTCGGTCTCGGGGGGATCTCGCCGGATCTGCTTCCGCCGCTGCGGGCCGGGCACGAGTTGATCGGGGACGTCACATCGGCCGCCGCAGCGGAAACCGGCCTTGCGGCAGGCACCCCGGTCATCGCGGGGGTTGCCGATCATATCGCTTCGGCATTCGTCGCGGGCATCAGGCAGCCCGGCGATCTGCTCATCAAGTTCGGCGGGGCAGGGGACATCCTGCTAGCGACCGCAGCGCCGCGGCCCGACCCGCGCCTCTTTCTCGACTACCACGTCATCCCCGGTCTCTTCATGCCGAACGGCTGCATGGCGGCATCGGGCAGCGTGCTCAATTGGCTCGCGCGCGAGCTCGCCGCCGGCGAGGCGGGCGCGGCACGGCAGTCGGCCCACGCTCGTCTCGACGCGCTTGCGGCCAAGGCGCCGCCCGGCAGCGACGGCCTGGTGCTGCTGCCCTATTTTCTCGGCGAGAAGACGCCGATCCACGATCCCGCGGCGCGCGGCACCTTCATCGGCCTCGGCCTGCATCATCGGCTGGGCCACCTCTGGCGCGCGGCGCTCGAAGGGATCGCCTTCGGCTTTCGCCATCACGTGGAGGTGTGCCTCGACATCGGCTATCCGGTCACACGCGTCACCGCCTCCGACGGCGGCACGAGGAGCGCGGTCTGGATGCAGATCGCGGCTGACGTCCTGGAGCGGCCGGTGCACCTTCTCGAAGGCCACCCGGGCTCGTGCCTGGGAGCCGCCTATGCCGCCGCTCGCGCCGTCGGCGCGGTCACTGACTGGAACGGGATCGAGCGCTTTGTCCGGCCGGCGCGGATCGTCGAGCCCGAACCCTCGGCCGCGCGGGTCTACGACGAGGCCTTCGCCATCTATCGCGCGACCTACGAGGCGTTGAAGCCGATCTATCCGCGGCTTGGCGCGCTCAGCGCGCCGCGGGAAGAGATCTGAGAACTCTCAGTACGTTACGATCTGTCCGTTGCGCGCCACAATCCGCCCCGCCTTGATGACGACCTGCCTGGGCGGGCTTGCGGCAACGGCCTCGGCAGCGTTTGCGGCCGCAACGGCGATCAGATCGGCACGCCCGCCCTCGACCAGTCGGCAGTCGCCGAAGGCAAGGACTCGCGCGGCATTGCCGGTCACGAGGTCGAGGGCAAATTCGAGCTCCGCATCGGTCTTGAGGCCGTTCAGGTAGCCGATGTGACGGGCGCGCTCGAGCATGTCGCCGTTGCCATAGGGCGACCAGGCGTCGCGAATATTGTCCGAGCCTGCAAACACGGTCACGCCGGCAGCAGCAAGCCGCGTGACCGGCGGCCGCGGCTCGGCCCCGGGACCGTTGGTCATGATTGCAACGTCAGCGCTCGCGAGCGCATCGGCCGTCGCTCCGAACGCTGCATCGGAGATCGCGCCCAGGGCGAAGGCATGGCTGACGGCGACCTTGCCGCCGAGGCCGCTCGCGCGTGTGCGCTCGGCGATGCGGCGCAGCTCGTAGGCCCCGAGCTCGCCGGGATCGTGCAGGTGAATGTCGAGTCCGACGCCGTGTTTGGCAGCAAGGCGGAACAGGATGTCGAGCTGGCCCTCGATGTCGCCGTCGATCCCGGCCGGATCGAGCCCGCCAAGAAGGTCGGCGCCCGCCGCAAGCGCGGCATCGAGGAGGTAGGCCGCACCTGCCACCGAAGTGACGCCCGACTGCGGGAAGGCGACAAGCTGGATGTCGATGACCTCCTTCATCTCCTCGCGCAGCCGGAGCAGGGCTTCGAGATGAGCGAGCTTGATTTCCTGGTCGATATCGACATGCGACCGCAGTGCGAGGGTGCCGCGCGTGACGACGAGCTCCACGAGGCGGCGGGCGCGCGCAACCATCGGCTTGGGGAGGGAGCGTCGCAGGGCCTTCTCCGCCTGGAGGCGCTCGCGCACGCTTGCGCCGGGAACGTGCGGAATCCAGGGCAGGCCGAGAAGCGTCTTGTCGAGATGGATGTGCCCATCGATGAGGCCGGGCAGGATGAGGGCGCCGTCAAGTTCGACGCGCGGCTCCTCGGAAAGCGTTCCGGCGGGCACGATGGTGGTGATCGTGCCTGAGGCGATGCCGAGATCAACCGCCGCACCGTTGGCGAGCCGCCCGCCCGCGACGACGAGATCGAAGATCTCCGCTTCCATTCAAGCGAGCCCAAGGCGCCTGGCCGCAACGACCTGGTAGAGCCGATCGCCGGTGAGCGCCCATTCCTCGCGCGCGCTGAAGGCGAGCGAAATGTCGTGTTCGTCATCGCGCTTTGCGGCGACGGCGGCGATCTCCTCCCAGTCCGGAACATGCGGAGACTGCTGCATTGCCTCCAGCGAGGCTTCCTCGAGCGGCAGCGGCATGCCGATCTTCGGATAGACCGCGGCAATCGCCGTCCAGAACCCGGAGATCACCGCGGGCATGGCCGGGCAGGTCGGCGCGATCAGGCGCAGCCAATGGCATCCCGTCACCGCGTGAAGCGCTTCAAAGGTCATCGTCGAGGCAAGGAGCGCAAGCGAGGCGCGCCGCAGCCGGTCCATGGTTTGCGGGGTGACGATCAGCGCGCCTGGAACCGGGGCGAAGACCGGCAGTGCGGCCACCGCCCGCATCCAATGCCAAAGCAGGTCCGTTTCAGGCTTGGCGGGCGGGCCTGTCAGCCGCGACCTGAGGCCGAGGAGGATTTCCAAAGGCTCTTCCGTTTTCTCCGCCTCAGCGCTCGGCGTCCCAAGCGGCAGGTAGGCGCAGGCCCAATAGGCGAGCCCTGTCGCCACCTCCTCGGGATCGCCCGACAGATTGGCGTAGGCAAGCCGCATCAGGGCGTGGAGCGCGCTTGCCGCAACGCCAGGGGCGAGCTGGGGCAGATAGAGCGCCTGGGCCTGCGTCGATCCGACGCGTGCCACCTCGCCAGCGAAGAAGGCACGATAGTCGGCTTCGAAAGCGCGCTCGCCGAAATGATCGCGCCAGTTGCCGCGGCCGATGCGGCCTCTCTCAGGGATGTTGATCGATACGAGGCCGTTCGCCTTGCGATAGGCGCCGGCATAAGCTTCGAGCCGGGCCGTATCCGCCCCCAGCCGATCGAGCGCGACGAGGATCATCGGCAGGTGGTTGGCCATGAAGGGGGGGAATTCGACACTATCGCGGCGCGCGGCGGCCACAACCTCCGAAAGCCTGACCGCCTTCTCATTGCGCCGGGCAGCAGAAGCCAGCCTACTCATTGACGCCAGATGCCTGAAGCCATTGCCGCAGCCTAGAGGCTATCACGTTCGCGCGGCGCGCCCAACCTGAACAGGGCGCGATGACTTGCGGGCGCTGCCAAAGTAGGATTTGTGCGCGGCTGCCTTTCCTGCCGCCTCAGGACCCTTCGCTGAATGCCCGAAAAGCACGTCATGACCGCGGCGTCCGGCCGTCCGCATCGCGAGCGTCGGGCAACGGCGAGGCAGGTCGCGGAACTCGCCGGAGTGTCGATCTCAGCAGTGTCGAGAACGTTCACGAAAGGGGCGAGCGTCTCGGCCGCGACGCGGCAGAAGGTTCTCGCGGCTACCCGATCGCTCGGATATCAGCCGAACCTCTTGGCGCGCAGCCTCATGACGCGGCGCACCGAACTGATCGGCTTGATCTCCAACAACTTCGACAACCCGGCATTCATGGAGATCTTCGACCTGTTCACCCGTCGGCTGCAACAGCGGGGGCTGCGGCCCCTGCTTGCCAATCTCTCGGGCGGTGCCGGGACCGAGGGGGCGCTCGACATGCTGCTCCAGTACCATGTCGATGGCGTGATCGTCGCATCTTCGACCCTGCCGCCTCAGTTCGCTGAAGCCTGTGCCGAGGCCCGTTTGCCTGTCGTTCAGGCGTTCGGCCGGCCGGGCGGGGCGAGGGCCGTCAACGTCGTCGGCGCCGACAATCTGCAGGGTGGCCGGCTGGCAGCGGACCTCCTCTGCCGGCACGGTTACAGGAACATCGCCTTCCTCGGCGGCCCGCAAGGTGCAACTTCGACTGAGGATCGCCTTGAAGGGCTGAGCGCGAACCTCGCCAAGGCGGGGCTCAGGCTCGCAGCCGACGTCTATGGGCATTCCTATTCGCACGAGGCGGGCATCGCTCTGATGCGGGAATTGCTCAAGCGCGGCCACGGCATCGATGCGGTCTTCTGCGGCGACGATATTCTGGCGATTGGTGCCTTGGACGCCTGCCGCGAAGCCGGCGTCGACGTCCCCGGCCGGATCGGCATTGTGGGGTTCAACGACATCGCCATGGCGGGCTGGCCCGCCTACAATCTGACGACCATCCGCCAGCCCATTGCCGACATCATCGCGACCGCAATCGATCTCGTCTTGAGCGTCGTCGATGAGCCCGATCGCGCGTCGCAGACCCGCATGTTCGGATGCGAAGCCGTCCTCCGGGGGACGCTGCGCGCGCCGAACTGAGAAAGAGGCGCCGGGCTGAAATCTCAAGGTTATTTTGGAATTGTTTTGTAAAAAATGAAAAATCTTCAATCACGACGAGCAGTTCAGAGGTACACAATCATGAGTTGCGGGCTCTCACCGGATCCGCAATCGCGCCTCGCGCATCAAGGGCAGCACCTTCTCTAAAAAGTACGGCAGTTCGTCCTTGAAGTTGACGAACGACAGCGTCGTTCCCGCAAACCCAGCCGCGTGCATTTTTTCCATCTCGCCGACGATGTGCTCGGGCGTGCCGACGAGCGGATAGGTGCCCGCGCCGCCGGCGAAGCGCTTGCGGTGCAGGCGGTAGTCGTCGGCTTCATGAGAGCCGGAGAATTTCTGCTTCTGTCCCATGTAGTGATCGAGGCCCGCGTTGTCGGCCATCGCGACCGCATAGCGCTCGTAGTACGCCTCCGCCTCGCTTTGGCCTGGCCGGCAGACGACGTGGCAGGTGGTGAAGACGCCGACGGCGCGCCCCCGCGCATCGGCGCGCCGCGACATGTCGGCGATGTGCTCGCGTCCCCGCTCGATGGCGTTGAACGTCGTGAACAGAAAGTCGGCCGCCTTGGCGGCGAAATCGCGCCCGGGCGGCGAGAAGCCGGCATTGAGGGTGACCGGCCGCGGCTTCTGCAGCGGGGCAGGCTTGCCCGACACGGCCCGCAATTTGTAATAGCGCCCGTCATGGTCGAAGGGTTCGCGCGACGTGAAGATGCGCGTCACGATCTCGAACCATTCGAGGCCCTGGCCGTAGCGGTCCTCGATCATGTCGAGGCCGAACATGCCGAATTCCTCGGGGTTCCATCCGCACACGATGTTGAGGCCGGCCCGGCCGTTGGAGGCATGGTCGACCGTCGCGAGCGCCTTGGCGGCAAAGACCGGATGCACCATCGGGACATGGACCGTGGCAAAGAGGCCGATGCGCTGGGTGACGCCGGCAAGGGCCGCCGCGAAAGTGAAGGTCTCGAAGGACCACTCGCGGCTGTTCATCTCGCCGCCAAACCCCTTCCAGCGGGCGATCGGCAGGATGAATTCGAGCCCCGCCGCATCCGCTATCCGGGCGACCTCGACGATCTCGCTCCACAGCGCCGGCCAGCGTTCGGGGACCCGCGTCAGCGTGAGGCCGCCGTCGGCATTGAGCGCGAAGACGCCGAGCTTGAAGGGATTGGGCCCGCGGATGGGGTGGGGGTATATCGGATTCACTCCGGCGCTCCCTTCCGCAATGCCGGCCGTCGTTGGCTCACCCGCTGGATCCATAGAGTCGAATGTCTAAGTTACTTCAATATACCT
>JAFAME010000469.1 GCA_019233695.1 Methylobacteriaceae bacterium | reverse complement strand
CCGACGTCGGCGACTACAACAAGGACGGAACGAGCGATATCCTGTGGCGCAACGACACCGGCGACCTTGGCATCTGGGAGCTGAAAAACGGCCTGAAGGTCGGCGGTGTCGATTTAGGCCCCGTGGCGACCTCCGCGCATGTCGAGGGAGTGGGCGACTTCAACCACGACAATACGAGCGACATCCTTTGGCGCGATGACAGCGGCAATGTCAGCATCTGGGAAATGCAGAACGCCGCGGTGCTGAGGACTATCGGCCTCGGCAATATGGACAATACTTGGCACATTGCCGACGTCGGCGACTACAACAAGGACGGAACGAGCGATATCCTGTGGCGCAACGACAACGGTGACGTCAAAACCTGGGAGATGCAGAACGGCGTGTTGCTTGGCACTACCGACCTCAGCATCGTGGGCCCAGCTGGCACATCGATGGCAATCACTTCGTGCTGGTGTGACAGCCCGAGCCGCAGGCATCCTCGGCTGACCGATGCAGCGACGGCCGGCTAGGCGTCCAGGAGCGCGGTGATCTCGCTGACCGCCAGGATCGGCGAGATCACGCCGTCAGCGACCGCGGTTTCGAGCGCCTGCAGGCGGGCCTCGATGCGGGGGTCGGCGCGCAGGCGGGCCATCAACTGCTCTTCGAGCAAGGCGTGCAACCACTTCACCTGCTGGAGGCGCCGCTTGCGGTCGAGCGCGCCGGACGCTTGCGCGCGCCGCCGATGCTCTCCGATGAGCGCCCACATTTCGTCGAGGCCCTGGCGGGTGAGGCCGGAAATCAGGACGACCGGCGGCGACCAGTCATGGGAGGCCGGCTCGATGATGCTCACGGCCGCCCGGCAGACCGCGGCCGCGTGCTCGGCGCCGTCGCCGTCCGCTTTGTTGACCGCGATCATGTCGGCGAGCTCCAGAACGCCCCGCTTGATGCCTTGCAATTCGTCGCCTGCGCCCGGCAGCACAAGCACCAGGAAAAAGTCGGTCAGATCGGCGACCGCGGTCTCCGATTGACCGCTGCCAACCGTTTCGACGAGGATCACGTCGAACCCCGCCGCCTCGCAGAGCAGCATCGCCTCGCGTGTTTTTGCCGCGACCCCGCCGAGCGTTCCCGCCGTGGGGGAAGGCCGAATGAAGGCGTTCGGATCAGCCGCAAGCTGGGCCATGCGCGTCTTGTCGCCGAGGATCGAGCCGCCCCTTCGCGTCGACGACGGATCGACAGCAAGCACCGCGACGCGATGACCCCTCGCCGTGAGGTTGGCGCCGAGCGCATCGATCAAGGTCGATTTGCCCGCCCCCGGGACGCCGGTGATGCCGACACGCATCGCCTTGCCGGTCGCCGGAAGCAGAGCCTGCACCAGTCTGAGGGCCTGATGCTGGTGCTCGGCCCTGCGGCTTTCGATCAGGGTGATGGCGCGGGCAAGCACGGCGCGATCGCCGCCTCGGATGGCCGTCGCGACTGCGACGATGGCGTCATCCGTCGACAGATCAAGCCGCGCATCGGCGCTGGCAGCCCGCGCCATGGGTTGGTTCATCCGAAGGCGATCCGGCATCTCGCCGCAAAGCGATCATCGATAGCACGTCAGGCCTGCGCGACATATCGGCCGTAGACCTCGCGTTCGTATTCGGCATCGAGTAGCCGAAAGCCTGCCCGCTCGATCAGACCTTCCATGATCCAGGAGAAGGTGCTGTGCTCCTCGCGCACATGGGTAGCAACGTCGGCTCGCATGTAGCCGGTATTGGCCGTCATCCAGGCAGCCCAGTTTTCAACGGTCTGCGGGATCAGGTCCGGCGAGCACGAGAACACCACGTCTTCGATGTAAAGTCGGCCGCCAGTCTTCAATGCCGCGTGAACGCGGGTGAGCGCGACGCCTTTCCAGAAGTCGGGAAGATGGTGGAGGGCAGCGCGCGTCGTCACCCAATCGAGCGAGCGCGCGGGAAGATCGAATGAAAGGAAACCTGCGAGTTGAAAGCGCAGGTTCGAGATATTTAGGCACGCAGCCCTGGATTTCGCGGCCTGCAGCATCGGCGCCGAGACGTCGATGGCGTGAACGAGCGAGCAGCGTTGCGCGGCCTCGCAGGCAAGGCCCCCCGTGCCGCAGCCGATGTCGGCGAGCGTCTGACAATCGCGGACGCCGAGCTTCGCGAGCAATTTGCGGTCCGCGGCCGACGTGTTGCCCTGCCGCGCGTCATAGCTGTCGACTTGGGCTTCATCGGCGAAGTCGATTCCGACCTGGCGCCGGTCATCGTAGTACCAATCTGCGCCGTGCAAGGTGTTCCCCGACCCATGCAACCCAGTGACACTACCGAGCGGGATTTCACATTACCATTGCGGCATCGCGATGCCTGCCATGCGCGGTGGACGGCAAGCCTTCCGGGCCGGATCGGCACTGGCAGTTCAACCGTCCTCTGATTGTATGACGTTTGAGCGCGTCATCATTCCGTCCGCGCGGCCCGGTCGGAGTGCCGATCACGTGCCGTCGCGGCGGCATCGAAAGCGGTTTTCAGTTCGCCAATCACCGAGCGTCTCGGTCGGGGGGCGTCAAGGTGCAGATGGCGCAGCTCGTCCATGAAGGCCCGCCACATGGCAGGCCCACCTTCCTCCAACAGGCGTGCCCGGACGCAGAGCGTCTCCGAGGCGGGCGCATGCCTCAGGCCCCAGGAGCCCATTTGGGCAAGCAAGGGAACCAATTGGATGGCGGGCTCAGCCAGGCTGTAGATCCCTTTCTGCCGATGGGTAGGATCGCTCCGTCTGGTCAGCAAACCCGCCGCGAGGAGGCGCCTCAGGCGATCGGCCAGGACATTGGAGGCAATGCGCTCCTCGGACTGGTTCAGGAGGGTCCGGAAATGCCGCCGGTTGCCGAACATGATGTCGCGGATCACGATCAGGCTCCAGCGGTCTCCGACCATCTCCAGGGTCAGGTTGATCGGACAGCCTGACCGACGCCGTTCGCCCAAATCTCCACTCCGTTCCTGACTGATTGCAATCTAGGATCAGACGAGGTAGAGGACAACCGCTTGCAGAACGGAAGCGGTCGCCCGACGATTCTGTTGTTGGGCGGAGAGGAGGAAATGCCATGCCACCGATGCTGTTTGCCCATCCTTTCGCTTCCTACTGCCAGAAGGCGTTGATCGCGCTGTACGAAAATCGGACGCCGTTCACGCTTCGAATGCTCGACAAATCGGACCCCTCGACCTTTGCCGAGTTTGCAGCGCTTTGGCCCATGAGGCGTTTTCCGCTGCTCCTTGACGAGGGTCGTCCGATCGCCGAGGCGACGATCATCATCGAGCATCTTGATCAGCATCGACCCGGGCCGGTGCCGATGATTCCCGAGGATCCGGAGCTCGCGCTGGAGGCGCGCTTCATCGATCGCTTCTTCGACAACTACGTCCAGACGCCGCTGGGAAAGATCGTCACCGACGCGCTTCGCGAGGCGGGAGAACGGGACGTCAGGGGTGTCGCCGACGCCCGCACCACGCTCGACACGGCCTATGGCTGGCTGGAGCAGCGAATGGCGAACCGCGAGTGGGCAGTCGGGGAGAGGTTCACGCTTGCCGACTGTGCCGCAGCGCCCGCGCTCTTCTACGCGGACTGGGCGCACCCGATCGGGGAAGGTTTCCCGAACGTTCTCGCCTATCGCACCCGTCTCAACGCGCGGCCCTCCTTTGCCCGCGCCATCGAGGAGGCACGGCCCTACCGCCATTTCTTTCCGCTCGGCGCGCCGGATCGCGACTGACGCGGCGCAAAAGGAGCTGTCATGACCGATCCAATCGACATCGCGCGTCGCTGCTTCCAGGCCTACATCGACAACGACCGCGCCGCCATCGAAGCGCTGGTCGCGGAAAACTTCACCTTCACAAGTCCGCTCGACAACCGGATCGATCGCGCCACCTATTTCAAGCGGTGCTGGCCCAATCACCGGTATATCACCGGCTTCCAATATCGGCGGCTGGTTGTCGATGGCGACAGCGTCATCGCGACCTACGAGGGGCGGGGGGACGGCGGCCGTGGCTTCCGCAACACCGAAATCCTGACCGTGCGCGACGGCAAGATCGTGGAAGTCGAGGTCTATTTCGGCTGGTCGCTGCCTCACCCGGCGACGCCGGGTGGGTTTGTCGATTCATAGGCTGCCCGCAAAACGGGGCTGGCCCGCGACGCACAGGTCACGGGCCAGGGCTCGCATCCGATAGGTTAACCTGGACTACCGACGCGGTCCAAGCGCAAGCTTGCCGCAACAGGGTTAACCGACCATGAGGGCGCGGACGAGGGCGTATGCCGGGGCAAATCATCGGAGCTTGGCTTCGTCAGTTGGGAGACGAAGAACCCGCAGCCGAAGGCTGCGGGTTTTTCAAGTCGTCAATGCCGTTCGATTGATCGGGAACCGACTGTCGCAGCGGAGCCGGGGCTAGTCGTCCTTCTCGTCGCGGTCGCCCTTGTCGGTGCGGCCGAAGTCGAACATGTCGAACAGATCGCCGATCGCGGGCATGTTGGCCGGGATGTACGGGCTGTCGTCGTCGTCAACCCGCGGGTTGGGGAGGTTGTCGCGGCTGCGCTCGCTGAGCTTGCCGAGATACCAGTTCCGTTCGACGAACTTCACGAAGGAGGAATGTTCGGAATAGGTGTGCCTGATGTGGCCGCCTTTCGAGAACCGCGACACGGCGATCATCGGAATGCGCGGCCCCGTCCCGAAGAAATCGACCGGCTGGATGAAGCCTGAATCGTAGTAGCCGCCGCCCTCGTCGACGGTGACGAAGATCGCGGTGTCGTTCCATTGGTCCTTGTTGCTTTGAGCAAGCGAGATGATGTTTTGCACGAACGCCTCGAAGAGGTCGAATTTCGAGGACGCGGGGTGGCCGTCCATGGCGCCGTCAGGCTTGACATAGGACACTGCGGGCAGCGTTCCGTTCTTGAGATCAACGAACAGGTCCGTGACGTCGCGCATGTGCTCGGCCCGCATGGCGGGATAGTTGAGCTGGTACTCGAACGGGTTGCAGATGTTGCAATAGAGCTTGTCGAGGGGAGCGCCGGTTCCCGAGACGGTGTAGGAACCGCCATAATACTTCCACGGAATTTTTTTGGCACTCAACAGGTCGCCGATACTGGTCATCGTGACGGGGGGAATACTCCCGGCGCCGCTCGGCGTGCCCTGGGGCGTCCAGGCCGGGTCGATGTTGACCGCGTTATAGAAGTGATCCTGATCGCATTTGGTCTCGAGTGGATAGGGCAGTTTGTTGAGGTAGTTGAGGATTGCCTGGACGCCAGGCTGCGCCTGCGGGTCGGAGCAATTGAACCACTGCGCGCGCTGGGTATAGAGGTTGAGGGTTCCCGGCTGCGGATCGGGGTTGTAGATGGTCGCCGCCGGCGGGGTCGCCGGATTGCCCTTGCCGTCACCGTAAAACACCTGGTCAGCGAAGCCGAGCGGCACGCTGTCCGGCCCGGTGCCGCCCATGACCGGCTGATGGTAGTTGTCGCTCATTGTGTACTCGTCGGCCAGGAACTTGAAGAGCGGCACGTCCTCTTCTTGCATGTTGAAGAACGCCATGGTCTGGCCGGTGTCGCGCGGCGTACCGTTCGGCGGTGTGGAGTAGGTCGTGGTGATCGCCGACTGCAGGTCATGGAGGCAGCCGGTCGGGTTGTTGCGCGAGACATGCTCCTTGTCGATGGCGCAATCCATCTGCTGGTACATCTGGAAGAACTGATGGATCGTGTCTCCCGTGTAGGCGTCGTAGGGCATCGTCGGCCCGGTCATCTGGAACGGGCCCGGCGGCAGCGTGCTGACATTCGTGATGCGGGTGTCCGGGCCCTCGGTGTAGGGCAGGCCGGTGCCCCCGGTGCCGAAGAGAAACTGGTCGGACTGCGGCAGCCCCGGATCGCCGCCCGGCAGACCGAGTATGGCTGCCGCCGGCGGCTTCTGCACGCCGTTCACGTCGGGCGGCGGCAGCAAGCTATACGGGAACTTGTTGGCGAGGTCCGCGCTGATGAAATACTTGCCGTTGTTGGGCGCCGACGTGATCTGAAACTGCTTTCCCTTGCGGAAATTCAAGCCGGGCGAACCATCCGCATTGATGATGTGCTCCGACAGCAGGTTCAGGACCTTTTCACGTGATGACTTTGGCACATAGGTGGCAAACAGATGGTCGAAGCTGCGGTTCTCGCCGACGATGATGATGACGTGCTTGATCGGCGTGGATGTCTTGATCTTTTCGACCGCCTTGTCCGGATCGGCCGCATGACCCGGACCTGCAATCGCAATGGCCGAGATGGACGCGCCGACGAAGAGCCAGGCAAGCCTTCGTCCTGGGAAAATTCGGAGCATTTTGACCTCTCCCTTTCCGCAAATTGGGCAACGGAGCGATCAAACAGGGTCGCGGTGACGCAGGTTCGTCATTTTCATGACGCGCAAAAAACATTGTTGCGACACGATTGGCTTTGCCGCAGCTGGGCGGAGCGGGGCGTATGCCCGGATCCGAGGAAGAACGCTGCGGCGTACGGAGCCCCTCGAAGGCTTCAATTGAGGCCGGTTGTCGGAAAAAGGGGCGATGCGGTCGTTCGCGTTGCAAATCGATCCGCTCGCCGGCTTCGAGCTCGGTCGGCGCAGCGGGCGCCGGCAGGCTTGCCGATACCCGGCTCGGCCGCGAGGCTTATCGCTTCTCGGAAAACGGACATATGGCAGCCAGAACCCCGATGGAGGCCTTGACGGGCCTGCGCTTCATTGCGGCCGCATCGATTGCCATCGCTCACGTCACCGGGTCGTCGCACCTGACGTTCTTCGGGATTCCGCTGCGCTTGGCCGCGCTTGGCATGCCGCTGTTCTTCACGCTGAGCGGCTTTGTGATCCACCATGTCTATTCGAGGGAGTTCTCCGGCTCTTGGCGCCGGGCGGCGATGGACTTTGCCATCGCCCGCATCTCTCGGCTCTATCCCTTGTTCCTCTTTCTTATGTTGAAACATGTGCTGTTCACGAAAACCGGCCCGCTTTTGCTGTCCGGGGATGGCCTTCCTCTTCCCGAGCTATGATCTCGTTGCGACGTTGCCGAACAACGAGGGCGCCATAGGCAACTTCCTCGATGTGACCGTGTTGATGCTGCCAGGATGCCTGCTGCTCATATTCGCGCTGGCTGCCGAAGAATGTTGCCTCGGGAAAGCCTTGTCCTTGTCGGTTCCGGTCTTCCTCGGCACAATCAGCTATTCGATCTATCTCAGCCATGATCTTGTCGGCAGCTTCGCCTATATTGAGCCTGGCGCTCCGCATCCGTTGCTGCCCCTTGCCGTGATCGGTGCGACGATCGCGGTCCTTTCCACGGGCCTTTATCGACTTGTGGAGCTGCCGGCAAAGAGCGCTTTGAGCGCTTTGCGCAAGTTGATGCATGGCGGGCGGCTCGTCGCCGACCGCACCGGCCGAGCTTTCGGTGCCCGCGGCGGCCCAATACCGCTTCAGGTCATCTGGCCCGCGCGCGAAGAACGAGACGGCTATCCCTATTGCGGAAAGGCAAGCTTCGTCGAGCCGCTCTTCAGCGGCTCGACAGAACCGTCGCCTTCGCGGCGCACGCCGAAGAGGGGCGCCGCAGCATCCGAGCGGCGAATGAGGCTTTCGGCATCGGGCTCGACGCTCAGATCGTCCCAGCTGCCGCTGACGTCGAAATCAAGCTCCGGTCCACCGGCGCGGTTACCGCCGGATTCGCCAGTCTGGCTGGCACGTGCCTTCAGTGCAACCGTCCGGTCGGCGATCGAGATAGTCCCCTCGAAGGCGATCTGGGCGCCGGGCCCCTCGACATTGCCTTCGCTGATCTGCGCCGCCCCTTGCGCGACCTGCACGGTGACAGCCGCCGCGTCGAAAGTCGTGTGTCCGTTGTGCACGTCGGCGGCCGAAAGGAGCGGTCGCTTCTCGAGACGGCGCAGCGCCTGCTCGATGTTGATGCCATTGATTTCGCCCTGGGCAACAGTGAACTGCGCTTTGCCGTCGAGACCGGCGGCGACCTCGGCCGGCGTGCCGCCCACGCCCTGCAAGGCGAATTGGCCCGTTCCGGTCCCAGAAATCCACTCCGTATCGAAAGCCGAAAGAAAAAGCGCGCCAACATCCATCTGCGAGAAGCTGCCGTTGATTTTCAGATCCAGACGCGGCGGACTGATAGTCGCAACCGCGCGCAGCTTGGCGGTTCCCTTGTAGGCGCTCGCTTCGGCGAGCGACAGTTCCATCCGGCCCCCTTTTAGCAGCACCGACAGCGCCGCGTCTTCGGCCTGGAGCGACCCAAGCCGCAGGCGCGCCGCCGAGATGCGCAGATCGAGCTCGTTCTTGGCAAGACCGCTCAGATCGAATGCTTCGCGGCTCCATTGCCCGTCGCTGCCACGTACCGAGGGCATGTCACCCGCTGCGGCGTCAAGTTGCAGCGACTCGGTGGCCAGCGTGCCGGAAATAGCGGCACGCCCGTTGCCGGCCGCTATTGCCAGCGATCCTTCAAACGTGTTGCCGTCGACCCCGATCCGGGCGTTGGACAGCGAGATGTTGGTGCCGGTCACATTGGCCTCGCCGTCGACCCAGGCGCTCCCGAGCGGGCCGAGAACCGGCAGCGTCAGCCCAAGCGTACGCGCGAGTTCCGGCACCGATGCGGTCGAGGCTTTGATCGAGCCTTCGAACTGAATGCGCGGGCGTGAGGAGACCGAACCGTCGGCATCGGCGTCAAGCGCTCCATGGACGTGCAGGGTAGCGGCTGACTGCTCACCGCGCAGCAGCGCTGCGGGCCGCGCGAAGGTCAGGTCGAACTGCGTCGGCTGACCGCGCCACACCGCACTCCCGTTCAATGCTGCGGGACTACCGATCCGCGGCCAGTCCACGACTGCATTGACGTCCTGGACGAGCGTCTCGAAGCTATGGACTTTGCTATGGAGACGCACCAGTCCGGCGCTGACCGTC
This sequence comes from Methylobacteriaceae bacterium, assembly GCA_019233695.1. Lineage (GTDB taxonomy): Bacteria > Pseudomonadota > Alphaproteobacteria > Rhizobiales > Beijerinckiaceae > JAFAME01. The sequence continues at coordinate 11,543 of JAFAME010000469.1, read as the reverse complement.
ACCGCCGGAAGCCGCGACCGTTCCGCCTCGGTGGCCTCCGCCGATCCGGTCGAGGATCGCGCGGCGCGCGCCAGTGCGCTGTTCCCCCCGAACGGCTCCCTGTCGAGATCGATGGAAAGGGTAGGCGTATCAAGAGAGAGCGACTTCAGCTCCAGCCGGCCAGCAAGCAGAGAAATCAGCCTTAGATCACCGCGGACGATGCGCGCCTGGATGACCGGCTCGCCGCTGTCATCCCGGATTGTAACGTCCTCGAGCTTCACGCGGGGCCGCGGCAGAAGCGACAGAGTTGCCCGTCCGGCAATTTCGGCCTTGAAACCCGTCTGTGTTTCGATCTGGACGATTGCCAGTTCGCGCAACAGGCTCTCTGAAAAGCTCCATGGGAGAATCACCGCGAGGATCACCGCGGCAAAGACCAATACGGCGGCTCGCCTCACTTTCAATCTCATTATCGGATAGTCCGTCCAAACTTGGCCGCCACCACTCGCGCCGCGCGAGGCCAAATCGCGAAGCCTGGAAATTGCTTATAGCGGGTCGATGCGGAAATGTTAAACCCCGGTGCAGAGTTCCGGCGACCGCCATCCACCGCCCGAAGCGTCCTCCGGTGTAGTCGAAATGCCTGGAGATCGAGGATCCCTGAGAATGAACTGTCATGCCTGTCGGTGAAAATGCCCTCGACTCGCCCCTGTGGCGGCCGAGCCCCGAGCGCATTGCCGCCTCCGATCTCATGCGCTTTATCGGTTTCGTGAACGAAAGAGAAGGCTTGTCGCTTCGCACTTCGCGCGAGCTTCACGCCTGGTCGATCGTTCGGCCCGGCTTGTTCTGGTCGGCCGTCTGGGATTTTTGCGGGATCAGGGGGGAGAAGGGTCGAAATCTCCTCACTGAGGGCGAAAGAATGCCAGGCGCGCGATTCTTTCCAGACGCGCGCCTCAACTTTGCCGAGAACCTCCTGAGCCGCAGCGACGCAAGGACGGCGATCGTGTTCCGCGGCGAGGACAAGGTCGAGAAACGTCTGACATGGGCCGAGCTCAACGGCCTTGTCTCACGGCTGCAGCAGGCGCTGCGCGAGGCGGGCGTCACTGCAGGAGATCGCGTTGCCGCGATGATGCCTAACATGCCCGAGACCATCGCCGGCATGCTGGCGACAGCCTCGCTCGGCGCGGTCTGGTCGTCCTGCTCGCCCGACTTCGGCGAGCGCGGCGTGCTCGATCGTTTCGGCCAGATCGCCCCGAAGATCTTCATTGCCTGCGACGGCTATCACTACGCCGGAAAGCGCCTGCCTATCGGCGACAAGCTCCAGCCCATCCTGCGCCAGCTGCCCTCGGTGACCAAGGCCGTGATCGTCGATTATCTGGGCGAGGCGGAGACCGTCGCAACCCGACTTCCGAATGCCACGAGCTTTGCCCGCCTGATCGGACCTTACGGCGCGCGGCCCGTCACCTATGAAATGCTGCCCTTCGGCCATCCGTTGTGCATTCTGTTCTCCTCGGGAACGACCGGTGTGCCCAAGTGCATCGTCCATTCGGCCGGCGGCACCCTCATCCAGCATCTGAAGGAACACCGGCTCCATTGCGACATTCGGCCGGACGACCGCGTTTTCTATTTCACCACCTGCGGCTGGATGATGTGGAATTGGCTCGTCTCGGCGCTTGCCTCGCAAGCGACCCTGCTGCTGTTCGACGGCTCGCCGTTTCATCCGCGCGAGAGCGTATTGTTCGACTATGCCGACGCTGAAGGCATGACCTTGTTCGGCACGTCGGCGAAATACATCGATGCCTGCCGCAAGGCGGGGCTGACGCCAAGACGCACCCACAATCTTGCCTCGGTGCGCCTGATCACCTCCACGGGCTCGCCGCTCGCACCCGACGGCTTCGACTATGTCTACCACGAGATCAAGCCCGACGTGCATCTCGCCTCGATCTCCGGCGGTACCGACATCGTCTCTTGCTTCGTTCTCGGCGATCCGACCGCGCCGGTCTATCGTGGTGAAATCCAGGGACCTGGCCTCGGCCTCGCGGTCGACGTTTGGAGCGATGAGGGCCGGCCATTGCGCTTGGCAAAGGGCGAGCTTGTGTGCACAAAGCCCTTCCCGTCTATGCCGGTCGCCTTCTGGAACGATCCGGATGGCCGGAAGTACCGGGCCGCCTATTTCGAGCGCTTTCCCGGGGTGTGGTGTCACGGCGATTTTGCCGAATGGACCCGCCATGACGGCATGATCATCTACGGCCGCTCGGACGCGACGCTCAATCCGGGGGGCGTGCGCATCGGTACGGCCGAGCTCTATGCCCAGGTGGAGAGGATTCCGGAGGTGCTCGAAGCCATCGCGATCGGCCAGGACTTCGACAACGACGTTCGCATCATCCTTTTTGTGCGCCTCAAGTCGGGAGTAGCTCTCGACGAGGGGCTGCTAAGACAGATCAAGAGCGAGATTCGCCGCGGTGCCTCGCCCCGCCATGTGCCGGCCAAGGTCATCGCCGTCGCCGACATTCCGCGCACAAAATCCGGCAAGATCACCGAGCTTGCCGTGCGCGACGTCGTCCACGGACGCGAGGTCAAAAACAAGGAGGCGCTGCTCAACCCCGAAGCGCTGGATCTTTATCGCGACCTGCCCGAGCTCCAGAACTGAGTGGTTTTCGCTACTCCGGACCGTCGTCGAGGTCGGGGAGTTACCTCGGCCCGGCCGAGCGCTGCCCGCCTATCTGACGGCGCCGGTGCTCGGCGGCGGCGGCGCGAGCGCTCTGCCGACCGAAGCGTTGGGCGCGGTCGAATTGGGAACCGGGGAGGCAGGTGTCGACGAGATCGCTCCGGTGGTCCCGGGCAAGGCAGGGCCCGGCGCGGCGGTCGTTCCGGAACCCGTCGGGCTCGGCATTGCGGGGATCTCCGGATTGAGGGGAGGCGAACCCGGCGTGGCGGGGACCAGGCCGGCCGCCCCGCCTGAAAAATTGCCTCCCGTACGCATCTCGAGACAGGTCAGCAGCTCGACGTAGCTCGGTGAAATCCCCGTGGCTTCGTCTGTGCAGCCGGTACGGGCGGCGAGCGGAATCGAGTTCCACTTCTGCTGCAGTTGCTGGCGCGCGGTCTGTTCGTCGCGCAAGCAACTCTGATAGGCGGTCGCCCGATCCGAGGCGGCGGCCGCCGATTCCGCACCCCGGCAGGTGCTCTGCAGGTCGAGTGTCGGCACGTCGCCGGCCAGCATGAGGATGAACAGGATCGGTGCAACCATGGCTTTTCCCGCTCGCAGCTGCCCCAATGAGTGGACGTCGGCCGAAACGGAAAAATTCCGCCGAGGACACGGCCTGATTTTCTCGCCTGTATGGCCGCGCGCCGAAGCGAGCACGCTCGCTCCTTCCAGGATCACATGGGGCGGCAGCGCGCCGCGTCTATCCGGCTGTCGGGGCGCGCCCTAGTTCCGACTGAGATGAAACAATTGAACCTGCCTCCCAGGAGAGCCCCATGAGGAGCCCCGGTTTCGCATTTGCGGCCACGACGGCGCTGGCGCTTGCCGTCGCCCTCGATGCCGCGCTGGCCGCCCCGGCCCCAGATCCGCTCACCGGGGCTGCCGCCTACAGCGATTGGCGCGCCGACGCACCGGGTGTGCGACGCAAGATAACCGCAGCCGATTTGCCGGCGCCGCTGGCGAGCCGCCCGGCCGCCAATCCCTCGCGGACAGTGCCCCGGCCGGCCGGCGCGCTGCCGAAAGTGCCCGGAGGCTTTGCCGTCGACGTGTTTGCTTCGGGGCTTGAGGGCCCCCGTGCCGTGCGCGTGGCCCCGAACGGCGATGTCTTCGTGGCCGAAAGCAGGGCAGGGCGGATCCCCGTCTTGCGCGCGGCCGACGGTGGAGCGGCAGCGGCACGCAAGTACATCTTTGCAGCCGGCCTTGATCGCCCCTACGGCATCGCCTTCTATCCGCCAGGCCCAGAGCCACGATACGTCTATGTCGCAACCACCAGCAAGGTTGTGCGGTTCCCTTATCACGACGGCGACCTTGAGGCGTCGGGCAGTCCGGAAGTCGTCGTGCCGTCCCTACCGTCCGGGGGCGGGCATTGGACACGCGACATCGCGTTCTCGACGGACGGCAAGACGATGTACGTCTCCGTTGGTTCCGGCTCGAATGTCGCCGAGGCAATGCCGCGCCTTGCGGGCGCCGAGCTTGCTTCCTTCGTCGGCTCTCACCCGCTTGGCGCCGCTTGGGGTGCGGAAGACGGCCGTGCCGACGTTCTGGCTTTCGATCCGGATGGCCGCAACCGACAGATTTTTGCCGCCGGCATCCGCAATTGTTCCGGCCTTGCCGTTCAGCCGGACGGCGGGGGGCTCTGGTGCGCCGTCAACGAGCGCGACATCCTGGGCGATGACTTGCCGCCAGACTATGCCACCAGGGTCGAGAGGGGCGCCTTCTATGGCTGGCCATGGTACTACATCGGCGCCAACGAAGACCCCCGACAGAAGGGTGCCAGGCCTGACCTTGCCGGCAAGGTCACCGTGCCGGACGTCCTGATCCAGCCGCATTCGGCACCCCTCGGGATCGTGTTCTACGACGCGGCCCAGTTCCCCTCCGACTACAGGGGCGACGCCTTCGTCACGCTGCACGGATCATGGAACCGTGCCAAGCGCACGGGCTACAAGGTGGTGCGCCTGCTGTTCAAGGACGGCAAACCGACCGGCGAATATGAGGACTTCATGGTTGGCTTCGTGGCGGACGATACGAGCGTCTGGGGCCGGCCGGTCGGCGTGGCGGTCGCGCGCGACGGATCGCTGCTCGTGACGGACGACGCTGGCGGCGTCGTCTGGCGGGTCGTTCACAAGGGCGGGTAGGAGGCGGCCTGAGCGGACGGGAAACGGCCTGGGAAGGCCTCAGCCGGGGCCGGAGGACGAAGCCGCGTCCGCCGCCCGTCCAAGATGTCCACGCGCCTTCCACGACGAAAGGGATCGGTCTATGGAAGCCGAAGCGATCGGACACATGAACTCGGCGGCTGCCGCTGCTCGCCGCGACAGGACACAAGCGAATGCCCAAGGACGCCTCTGAAGCCGAGATGACGCGCGGCCGCCATACGCGGGTGCGGGACGCCATTTTCAAGATCTCTCCGTATCTTGACCTCGACCTCACGCATGTCGAACCGGACCTCCAGGGATGGCGGTCCGACAGTTACATCCTGATGGATGCGATCGACCGGATCAGGCCATCCCTGATCCTTGAAATCGGCACGTGGAAGGGGCGCTCGGCAATCAACATGGCCAGGCGCTGCAAGGCACTTGGGTTGTCGACGGAGATCGTGTGCATCGATACCTGGCTCGGCTGCAAGGAGCACTGGCTGAACAAGGACGACCCCGATCACTATGATTCATTGAAGATCAGGAACGGATTTCCGGGCCTCTATTGGACCTTTCTCAAGAATGTCGCGGACAACGAAATGCAGGGTTTCATCACGCCGCTGCCGCTGCCCTCCGACACTGCCTTTCATGTCCTCAGCAAGCTGAATGTCCATGCGGACATGATCTACATCGACGGCTCGCACGAGTACGAAAGCGTGACGAGGGATCTGACATTGTATTGGGAGCTCTTGAACGAGAACGGTCTTCTGATCGGCGACGACTATGTCGGCTGGGATGGTGTCACGAGGGCGGCCAACGACTTTGCCAAAAGCAGGAAGCTGCGCATCACCGGCCAGCATGGGAAATTCGTTCTCTCGAAGGGCGTGCCGGTGAAAATTTGTTTTCCCAACTGACCGTCGTCGCGGGAAGCCGCATACATGAAACCTATTGTCTCAGAAAATGGGCCATGGGGCTGAGGCCGCTGCTGCCGCGGAGCGTGAGCGGGTCAGTCGGGACTGTCGAACATGTCGAGACCGGCCGCCTTCAGTTCCCGCTGCACCGAGGCCTTGTCGGCCTGCTCGGTCAGTGCCAGGGCCCAGAGATCCAGCAATTCGCGCTTGGCGAGGACGGTCGGAAAGCCGGCCGCGAGCAGAAGTCGGCCGAGCGAGGCGCACGTGAAGCCCGTATTGTGAGCCATGAAGCGCTTGCCGGTCGCGATGGACGCCGAATGTCCAAAGAGCATGTCGTGAGGCGTGATGGGGCCCATGGGCGAGACATAGACGACATGATCCGGCCCGTGCTCCAGCAGCCAAGAGGCGATGGATTCAAGGTCAGGGGATGTGATCAGCGCAAATCCGCCGGGTTTCAGGACTCGCTTGAACTCTGACAGAGCGGCCGGCACCTCGTGAGCATAGAGATGCTCCAGGCTGTGGGAAGACCAGACCGCATCGAAGCTGCGAGGCGGCACGAGTGCGCTCATATCGGTGATCGAGCCGACAACGTCCGGCTCGGTCTGCGGGTCGATATCAAGGCGAACCTCCTGCCACTCCTCGCCGCGAAATACCGGATGCAATCGCCGGGAGGACAGGGGCCCCGACCCGGCGTTGAGAACGCGTTTGGCAGCTGGCGTTGCCGCGGGATCGGGATCAGGAACCCTCTGGGCGTGCTTCATGGTGCGACTGTTCCGGTCCGTGGCTTGGCTGCTGCCGGCAGCTTCCCGCCGAACTGCATCGGCTGTAATCACGTGCCAAGGTGGCCGAGAGCCCGCACTATTTTGGTGAGGCGGGCGCTGGAACAATCGGTGCGGGGGAGGCTGGTCCGGGACCGGGGGCGGGCGGATTTGGCTCCGCCGGCGTCACTTCCTTCGGTGCCCCAACAGTGAAGTTGCCTCCTGAGCGCATTTCGACGCACGTGAGCAATTCGACATAGCTCGGGGCTATTTCCAGCGACTGCCCCGCACAGCTTTGCCGCACGGAGCCGGATATCCTTCCCCATACCAGCCGCAGCTGTTTCAGCGCCGCCTGTTCCTCCTGCATGCAGCTCTCATGCGCCTTGACGCGGTCCTCCGCCGACGCGCCAAAACCTGCGGCTCGACATGAATTGGCGAGATTGAAGGTTGGAACAGTCGAAGCGAAAGCGAGGAAAACCAATACCGATGGAAGCATGGCGATGCCCTTCCTTCAACCTGCCAGCGAGACTTTTGGGACGAGATTCGTCTCAGCAAGGTCATCCCTCGCATAACTCAATTCGTAGATTGCCAATACCGTCCCTTTCCGATGGCGGTGCCGTCGTCATTGCGGCGATGGTCTGCTCGCGGCGGCTCTTCGCCGTTGCGGCGATCGCGGCGAATCCGGCTAAGCCGTATCAACCCACGTCCGCATCCCGCCGTCAATCCGATCCAGACCATGCTCCCCGCGACGAGTCGGCTGACCTCGAAAGGACCGTGCATCTAGTGTGCGCGGCCGCACAGCAAAATACTCAGGAATGCCCGATGTTGGCTCAGATGCGCTCGCAAGCCGACCTCCCGAGCCGGGCGCATCCTCACTGGCCCGCGGCTCAATCAGCTCTGCGGGCCTTTCTTTTTTGACACTTGCGCCTGCTCCCTCGAAAAACGATGGTCGTAGCAGGCGACCACATCATGTTTCCCGGAACCCGGCTCTCTGCGCCTCGTCGCGGCCGCGACAACACCAATATGATTCAACCTCCGGGGACGCTCGATCGGGAGGCAGGCGATGCGGGTGGTCGTTTGCGGATGTGGGGTAGTCGGTGCATCGATTGCCTTTTTCCTGGCGCGCCGCGGCGTCGACGTAACAGTCATCGAACGGGCGGGCGTGGCTTGCGCGGCCTCCGGCAAATCCGGTGGCTTTCTGGCGCTCGACTGGTGCGACGGCACGCCGCTCGCGGCCCTCGCCCGACGAAGCTTCGCCCTCCACGCGGACTTGGCCGAGGAAATTCCTGGTCACGCGTCCTATCGCCGCATGACCACCTACGGCGGCCTCGGCGGCGAGGATATTCATGGAAACAGCGATACCTGCGCCCTTGAATGGACATCGCCTCACATCAAGGTGAGCAGCCGCCTGGGCTCGACCCAGACCACTGCCCAGGTGCATCCCGGCGCATTCACCCACGCCCTGATGCAGGTGGCCCAGACGTACGGGGCCAAACTGCGGCTGGCGCAGGCCACCGGCCTCGTGCGCGGCGGGTGCGGCTCGAGAATTCGTGGCGTCGCGATAGGCAGCGAAGTCGTCGAGGGGGACGCAATCGTCATCGCCATGGGGCCGTGGTCGATCCTGGCCTCGCAATGGCTGCCGCTGCCGGCCGTTTTCGGTCTCAAGGGGCACAGTCTGGTCTTCGAGACGGGGACGAAAATTTCGCCGGAAGCGCTCTTTCTCGAATATCGCGAAGCAGATGGAACGTTGCTGTCGCCTGAGTTTTTTCCGCGTCCCGACGGAACGACCTATGTCTGTGCCATTTCGAGCGAGACGCCGCTGCCGGTGAACCCTGCCGACGTCGCGCCTGAGCCTGGCGCAATCGAGCGGCTGCGCGCGTTAAGCGGGCACGTGTCCCCGGTTCTGCGCGAATCCCGGATTCTTGCAAGCCAGGCGTGCTTTCGCCCCGTCACTCGCGACGGTCTGCCCCTGATCGGTCGCATTCCCGGCGTGCCCGGCGCCTATGTGGCAACGGGCCACAGCGTCTGGGGAATCCTGAATGCGCCGGCAACGGCCGAAGCGATGGCGGAGCTGATTGTGGACGGGGCCTCGCGCACGGTCGACCTGTCGCCCTTCGATCCGGGTAGGATGCGCCCGCTTGACCGGGCGCAGATGTTCAAGGCCGGGCAGTAGCGGCAGCCGCATGTGGATCCCGAACGAAACGACGAACCATTCGAGCATCGCGGCGTTGATTTTCGAGGGGCGATACACGCGATGGAGGAAACCGCCATGACGCCTCGAATCAAAGGCATTGCTGCCGCCGGACTCGCCGTTTTGACGATGGCAGGCGCGATTGCCGTCTCGAGCACCCAGGCATCTGCCTGGACGCCCGGCTCGCGATGGTGCCAGATGCATCCTCGCTATCACAGCTGCCGCGTCGGGATGCGGTCGCAACCGATGCCCATGTCGGCGCAAATGGGTGCGCCGCCCGCGGCGCCTGCAGCCGGCACCAGCGCACCGCCAAAGCAATATTGAGTCTGGCCAAGCGCCCGTATGGCCGTTTGAAAGCGCATACGCGTCGAGAGAAGAGCAATTGAAGGCGGCAACTGCAATGGCCGGGCTGGTCCCGGCCATTGCCGTTGAGCTGCCACAAGGCCGGGAAGTTGACCCTTCTGCAGAAAAGCAAAGCGGCCGAGCGCGTGGACGCCGCCACAAGGCCGGCACGCGGCGGGCCTTCGCTTCAACCCACCCCTTGACGCCGATGCGCGACGCAATGGATTGACACGCCTCCGGTCGGCTTTCAGAACTCAGGCCCGGAGGATATTTTGACGCCGCTGTTCCACACATCGCCGCGCTCCTCGGATGCCTGGTCTCCCATCGGGCGCGACGCGCAATGAGCCAGCTGCCGTTGGCGGAGATCGAGGCCGCGTCCCGGCGCATTGCAGGGCGCGTCGTGCATACGCCTCTCGTGCACTCGCCGACCCTTTCGCAGCGGTGTGGCGTGCCGGTCTACCTCAAGTTGGAGAACCGCCAGACGACCGGCAGCTTCAAGATCCGCGGCGCGCTCAATGCGGTATCGAGCTTGCCCGCAAAGACACGGGCGCTCGCGGCGGCGTCGAGCGGCAATCATGGCCGCGCGCTCGCTCATGCGGCGGCAGCGGTCGGCATGCGTGCCATAGTGTGCGCGTCGCGGCTTGTCCCGGCCCACAAGATCGAGGCAATCCGAGCTCTCGGCGCCGAAGTGCGGATCGCGGGGCGGTCGCAGGACGACGCCCAGGAGGAGGTCGACCGCCTTGTACGCGAGGAGGGCCTGACCTCGGTCTCGCCCTTCGACGATCCCTTTGTGATCGCCGGGCAGGGCACGGTCGGCCTCGAAATCCTGGGGGATCTTCCGCAGGTCGAGCTTGTGCTCGTACCTCTGTCGGGCGGCGGGCTTGCCTCCGGCGTTGCCGCCGCCATAAAGGCACAGCGGCCCTCCGCTTGCATCATCGGCGTTTCCATGGAGCGCGGCGCTGCGATGTACGCGAGCCTCAAGGCCGGCGCGCCGGTCGAAGTCGAGGAGCTCGAAACATTGGCGGACTGTCTCGGCGGCGGCATCGGACTTGGCAATCGTCATACATTCGCAATGGTCAAGTCGCTGCTCGACGATGTCGTGCTGCTGTCGGAGGCTGAAATCGGCGCCGCGGTCCGTCACGCATTTGTGGAGGAGGGCGAAATCGTGGAAGGCGGGGGCGGCGTCGGCATCGGCGCGCTCCTCGCCGGCAAGGTTGCGCCCCACGGCCCGACCGTCGTTGTCCTCTCGGGCGGGAACGTCGATCCGTCGCTGCATCGGCAGCTCGTCGGGGCCGTCCCCGCGGCTCCACGGGAGCAGGCTTCATGATGGGGAGCGGGTCTACACAAGCACGTGCCCATCAAGGATGATGCCGGTCATCGTGGGTGCTTGCGCGTCGGCAGATCGCCATGACATCGGGCGCTGTTCGACATCAAAACATTTGCGGAGTGGGGCGTGAGCGCACCGATCCTTCATTTCTCCGACGCCGAGTATGGGACGCGCCTTGCCAAGACCCGAGGGGCGATGGCAAGGACCGGATGCGAACTCGTCATCGCGACCGATCCTTCCAACATGCATTGGCTGACGGGCTACGACGGCTGGTCATTCTATGTCCATCAATGCGTGCTGGTGCCGGGCGACGAAAAGCCGGTGTGGTATGGCCGCCAGCAGGACGCCAACGGCGCCAGGCGCACGACTTGGCTTGGTGCCGAAAACATTGTCGGCTATCCCGATCACTACGTGCAGTCGACCGAGCGCCATCCGATGGATCTTCTGGCCCGCCTCATCGAGGAGCGCGGCTGGAGCCGGGGCTCGATCGGCGTCGAGATGGACAATTACTGGTTCACGGCGGCGGCCATGGAGGCGCTGCGTCGGCATCTGCCGAACGCTCGCTTCGTCGATGCGACCGGCCTTGTCAACTGGCAGCGGGCCGTCAAGAGCCCGCAGGAAATCGACTATATGCGCAAGGCCGCGCGGATCGTCGAGGCGATCCACCAACGCATTCTCGACAAGGTCGAGCCGGGCATGCGCAAATGCGACCTCGTTGCGGAAATCTATGACGTCGGCATCAGGGGGGTCGATGGCTATGGCGGCGACTACCCGGCCCTTGTGCCGTTGCTCGCCTCGGGCGAAGAGGCCTCGGCGCCGCATCTGACTTGGGACGACCGGCCGCTGCGGCGCGGGGAGGGCACGTTCTTCGAAGTCGCCGGCTGCTATCGCCGCTACCATTGCCCGCTGTCGCGAACAGTGTTCCTGGGCAAGCCAACGCCGGCCTTCCTTGACGTGGAAAAGGCCGTGCTTGAGGGCATGGAGGCGGGGCTTGCGGCAGCGAGGCCCGGCAACGCCTGCGAGGACATCGCCAACGCCTTTTTTGCCGCGCTGAAGCGCCATGGCTTCATCAAGGACAGCCGCACCGGTTACCCGATCGGCCTCAGCTATCCGCCCGATTGGGGCGAGCGCACCATGAGCCTGCGGCCGGGCGACCGCACCGTCCTCGAGCCGGGAATGACCTTTCATTTCATGACTGGCCTCTGGCT
>JAFAME010000102.1 GCA_019233695.1 Methylobacteriaceae bacterium | reverse complement strand
GTCGCAGTCATGCGCAAGGGCCAGCTGGTGGCGGGCGGCGACACGGCCACCGTGTTTGCCCCACCCTACCACCCTTATACCGAACTCCTGCTCTCGTCCGTTCCCGAGATGCGGCGGGACTGGCTCGACGAAGTCCTCGCCAAGCGCAAGGCAGCCCCCGCCGGCGCCGCCCTGCGGCCGGCGTAGCATGCCCGCGGCATTCCTCCGGGCGCCGACCTGGCCGATCGATCTTGCGGTCGACATCCCCGGCTTTTGGCAGGCTTTGCAGCCTATCTGGTGCCGTGGGGCCAATTGCCGTTCTGGCTCGCGCATGCACTCCGGCGTCTCCCGCCGCGCCTGGCCCCAGCGCGAGGTCGCGCTCCGAACTGCTCGGCATTTTATGGAGGCCTCGGAGGGAATCGAACCCCCGTACAAGGATTTGCAGTCCTCTGCGTAGCCACTCCGCCACGAGGCCGTATGCCGGCGCGCGCGCCGGGCGCGGCGACGGCGCAGGGCCTATAGCAAAGACGGCCGGGGCCCGGCAAGCGGCCGTTGCTGCCGCGGTCGGCAAGAAGTTCCAACCTCGTCGCGGACGTCGCCATCGCAGCTGAGGCCCTTTACGCCTTTGCAAACCTGATCGTGCTTGCTATATGCGGCACGCTTGCAGCGACTATTCCCCGATAGCTCAGCTGGTAGAGCATTCGACTGTTAATCGAATGGTCGCAGGTTCGAGTCCTGCTCGGGGAGCCATTTTATTATCGTGCGTAATGCGTCGGCACGATCTTCGAACAAGCCGACGCAACGGTGAAGGTGCGGATCGAACCTTCGTGCAGGATGCGCAATTAGGCGCCCTGGTTGGCGTCCTAGAGCAGGTATATGTTGAACTCAGACGATCATTGTGAATCTCGAAACCCACGGATCGGTGTAAGACCGAGGAATAGATTGAGGTAACAAAGCCATGTCGGATTTCATCTGGGACGCTCAGGGGCGATGCCTCGCGAGGATTCTTAAGGGATCGGTGTTCGACGAGGTGACCGGCCAGCGGATTGGCACTGCACGGGAACAGGCCCTCTACAATTTGAAGGGCGAGTTCATCGGAAGCCTTCGCAATATCAATGGTGGTGGCCAGCCGATCGGCCCCCTTCCTAAGAATTTTGCGGAGCTCTTAAGGTAAGCCCAACGCAGGAGTACGCGAAGGGTAGCGGAAACGGAGGGTTCGGTGTTTGTCGTTTGGAGCATAACGGACGGTGAAGAACCATCGTGCAAAATATTCGTCGCTGGCTCGCAAGCGATTGCCCAAGCGGCAAGCGAGGTTGCGGAGGGCGCAAGCAGAGCTGACGTCTTTGAGGTCACCGATGCCAAAAGCTTGCTGGCTGCAAAAAAGGCCGTTCAGATGGGTCAAGGTAAATTGGTCGCTTCAAAGGTGAGACGAGCGACAGAACAGGAGATTAATAGTCAAGACAAGTATCTAACGATTGAGCAAATTGTCGATAAATACTTTTAGACTATTGCTAGCTTGGATGTGTCGTATCGCCAACGGCTCTTCTCAACACTTGCCACCCAATAGTTCGCTGGCGACGGGCCGACATTCCAATCCCCGGCGTCAAGGTCCCAAATTTTTGAGTCCTGCTCGGGGAACCAGACCTGAAGGTCTGAAGTTGCCAGGCCAAATCCATGCGACAGCGGCGTTCGGTCACGCTTGGCCGCCTGCGGCAACGCGTTGCGATCGCGGCACCCTCAATAATATCGGGGTATGGGCCCGTTGTGCGGGGTGGTCCGATCGCCGAGGTCAAGGACAATCTCATCGACATAGCACCATCCCCAGCCCTCCGGCGGGTCGTAGCCTTCGATGATCGGATGGCCGGTCTTGTGAAAGTGCTTGGTCGCGTGACGGTTCGGTGAATCGTCGCAGCATCCCACATGGCCGCAGGTCCGGCACAGGCGCAGATGCACCCATGGCGAGCCGATCTTCAGGCATTCCTCACAGCCGAGCGCGCTCGGCGTGACGGCGCGGATGCCTGCCGCATGTGCGCATTCGTTCGCCATCAGGACCTCCCGATCGGATGCGATGTTGCGGCGGTTCCGTCGGTTCGCGCCAGATAAGCATGCAGCGCCGCCACCACCTGCGCTCCCTCTCCCACCGCAGCGGCGACGCGCTTGATCGAGCCCGAACGCACGTCGCCGATGGCGAACACCCCGCCACGGGTCGTTTCGAGCGCATGACGGCCCTCGCCGCAGTCGGGCCCCGTCCGGACGAAACCCTTCGCGTCCAACGCGATGTCGCACTGCGCCAGCCAGTCGGTGTTCGGATCCGCGCCGATGAACAGGAACAGATGTCGGATGGGATGCGCGCTCTCTTTGCCGCTTCGGCGGTCGCACCACCGCATCTTTTCGAGGGTTCCGTCGCGGCCCTGCAGCGACGTGATTTCAGTCCGCGTCAGCACCTCGATGTTCGGTTGCGCCATGATGCGCTCGACGAGGTAGCGTGACATGCCTGCTTCCAGCCTTTCGCCACGCACCAGCAGCCAGACCTTCTTGACGTGGGCGGCGAGATAGACGGCGGCCTGTCCGGCCGAATTCCCCGCGCCCACCAGCGCCACTTCGTGGCCGCCGCACAGCCGCGCCTCGATCGGCGAGGCCCAATAGTGCACCGAGGACCCTTCGAATTGAGCCAGGTTCGGCAGGTCGAGGCGGCGATAGCGCGCCCCGCTCGCCACGACCACGGCGCGCGCCTGCACCGTCTCATCCTTGCCGACGCTCAGCACATAGCGCTTGCCGTCCGTGTGCGTCTGGTCGCCCAATTGATTTGCCTGGTCAGGTATCACCATTTCCGCACCGAACTTCTGGGCCTGATTGTAGGCGCGCGCCATCAGCGCCATCCCGGAGATGCCGGTCGGAAATCCAAGGTAGTTCTCGATACGGGCGGAGGCGCCGGCTTGTCCTCCGAAGGCGCGGCAATCGACCACGATCACTGCCAGACCTTCGGATGCGGCGTAGACTGCTGCGGCCAATCCCGCCGGGCCGGCCCCGACGATTGCCGCGTCATAAACCTTGGTCGGGTCAATCGGCCGCACCAGGCCGGTGCAACGTGCAAGGTCCGTCTCGCTCGGGTTGCGCAGCAATTTGCCGTTGGGGCACAAAACGATGGGCAGGTGATGCGGGTCGACATGAAAACGTTCGACCAACGTCTTCGCGCACGGGTCGCTGTCGGAATCGAGCACACGGTGCGGCTGGCCATTGCGGGCGAGAAAACCCTGCAAGCGCAGCACATCGGCACTATCGGCATGTCCGACGATGACCGGCCCGCTCACGCCGCTCTCCAACAGCCCGACGCGGCGCAGGATCAGCGCCCGCATGACGCGCTCGCCAAGGTCGGCCTCCTGCACCATCAGGTCGCGCAGCCTCTGCGAGCGAATGACGAGAGCTTCGACGGGCTCCACCGCCTCGGCGTCGACCAGCGAGGCGCGCTGAGAGCTGCGCCAGTTCACCCACGAATTCCCCCGGCCCATGCGTGACGATGGTCTCACGCCGATTGAGCCCGCGACCTTGAGTGACTTCGACCCTGCCGGACAAGATCACGATCAGACCCGGGGCGATCTCGCCCGCGCGAATGACTTGTTCGCCCGCCCGATAGGCGGCAGCGTCACCGAAGCGGCGCAGGCGGTCGATGTCCGGCTGCGTCAGGATCGGAAACATCTGGTCGTGGCGGGCCGCCAAGCCCGCTGGTGCAGATTGCGGCATGGTCACCTGTTGAAGAACAAATCGGCGGCGGGTTCGAACCGCGCTTTCAGCGACCGCCGTACCGTTCGCCTGGGACAGCAGGACAGTTTCATCTCGGAGAGATATGCGCGAGCGCAGTTGAGGGATCAAGATCGCTCCGCCGGCCGAAACCGAGGGCAGGCAGGCGAGTGGGGGTCGACCGGATATGGTTTCCTGACGGACCGAGTTTTCGTTCCTGCTCGCTTGGGGTAGGAGGGTTGAGGTAGATTCGAAAGAGGCCCGTTCAGCCCCTCCCATGCGTGCCACCATCTTTGCTGTCTTACTGACGCTGCTGGCCATGCCCGCCGGCATCGGTCAGGTGCTCCCAAACAATGGGCCAACCGATTTGCCCGAGGCGTCGGGCGCGACCGAAGACAAAGCGGGCACCGTGCCGGACCCGCGCGAGTCGATGTGCCTTCTGATCGAAGCTGCGGCGCGCGCAAATGATTTGCCGCTCGACTTCTTCGCGCGAGTGATCTGGCAGGAAAGCCGGTTTCAGGCCGATCGGGTCGGGCCGCCCACATCGGGCGGCGAACGGGCGCAAGGAATCGCGCAATTCCTGCCGAGCACGGCGGCGCAACGCCAACTCCTCGACCCGTTCGATCCCGTCCAGGCACTTCCCAAATCTGCCGAACTTTTGCGCGACTTGCGCATCGAGTTCGGCAATTGGGGTCTCGCCGCAGCAGCCTACAATGCCGGCCCTCAGCGGGTACGAGAGTGGAAGGCGGGCAAAGCCGCGCTCGCGGGCGAGACGCGCAACTATGTCCTTGCCGTCACCGGGGCCCCAATCGAGGACTGGGCGAATGGCGATCAAGGTCAGCCCTCCGGGCTCGATTGTCGTCAGCTGATCGCGCTTCTGGAGCGCGCTCCCAATCCCTTCGTCGAAAAGCTGGAGGAGAAACTCAAGGTCATCGCCGCCAGTCCGTGGGGCGTTCAGCTCAGTGCCGGGTTTTCGCGTGCGCGGGCGCTCGCGACTTACGCATCGGTCGCGAAGCGCTACGGCGAGGCGCTGGCGGGGCACGACCCGAGCGTGCTGAGCACCACATTGCGCAGCCGCGGCACGCGGACCTTCTATCAGATACGAGCTGGCGCCGAGACGCGGGCTGAAGCCGACACGCTCTGTGCGAGCATCCGGCGCGCCGGAGGCGCGTGCATGGTCGTGCGCAATCGAGTGAGCTGAAAATTCGCCGGGCGGGCGCGGAACGCATCGCAGTTGATCGCACAAGCGGGCCATATGCCGACAACCGTCTCCGCCATTTCGATGCGCGCGGCCCGATGATCGTCTCGGATGAAGCTTGGCCTTTGGGCGAGCCGAGTTGCCTTGCCTCCCCGCCTGCGGACCAAGTTCTTTCGCACTTTGTGCCGCCGGCCGGTGGGCACCGCAAAATCAGCGCTCGTTTCAAAATCAGCTCTCGTTTCAGAGCGCCGGCGACGTGATTTCACGCGTGCAAACGATAGGACGGTCGAGCCGCTTGTCTGCGAAAGCGAACCGTCCCGCATCGCGGCAGTCCAACCGTCATGGCCGGGACAACGCCCGACAACGACGGTCGGGGCCTTCATTCAGTCCTACCTCAACGCCTATGCGATCACGGGCATGGCTGCAGGATCGATCAGCACACGCGATAGGGACGCCCATACCAGTCGTGGCGCCAGCAGCTTGCGCCCTGAGCCGCCAACGCGCCCCCGATGATGGCGCCCGCCGCAAGGCCGCCGATCAGGGCGCCGGCTCCGACCCCATGATGGCGATATCCGCCGCAATAATGCCACCGGCAGTATTGGGCCGAGGCGGGCGTGCTTGACACGCCGAGCGTGCCGACCAAGGTCAAGCCCGCGAGCGCGGCTGCCACAATTCTCTTGCAAGCGTTTCTCATTGTTTTCTCCTGCATTTTGAGCATTCTATGAACTACCAACGCTGAGAAGGGCGAAATGTTGCTGCTGCAGCCGCTTGACCGCGTGGATGCCGGCCACAAGGGGGCATGAAGCGTCAATCCGCGTCGTTCGGGCCGCACCAGCCCGGCAGATACTCGGCTTCCGGCCCCTTGGCCAGCTTCATCGCCTCTTCCACGGCGGCGGCGAAATCCCGGTCGACCAGCTTCGGCTTGATCCGCCGTCGCAGAAAATCCGCCCACAGGAACTCGCTGAACGGCGTCGTGTCCTTGGCATAGCCGCCAAGGCGCCGCAGTGCGCCGGCTAGGCTGCGAAACGGGTCATCGACGAGCTCGGTCACCGAGGCCGGGATGTCATGATAGGTGCGCCGGCGCCCCTCCGCGTCGAACGGATGCATCCAGTTGCGGTTGTCCAGAACAAACCAGAAGGAGTCGGTCTCGAGCCGGCTGAGATCGGCCACCACCGTGACGAGAATGTTCTTGACCCCCTCCTCGTGCAAAGCCCGAGTGAGATGGTGATGGTCGATCACGTAGTGACGCTTTCTGGGACCGCGGATCACCGGAATCATGTGCTTGCCGAGGAAGGCGGCAGCCTTGGTGTCTGCCTGGGTGCGCCAGTGCCGGCGCTTGGCCTCGACCTCCCGCATGCCGACCGTGATCTGCGTCGGGTGGAGTTCCAGGATCGGCACGGGGTTGAGGCGCGGCTCACGCGGATTTGCCATCGTCTGTCCTCGACTGCGCAGGGCTTGCGGCTCGAATGTCGGCGGCTTCTAGCGCTTTGTCCACCGCATCGGCAAATCCCTTCGCCCGGCTCAGTGCAGGCTGATCGGGGTCAGCGCCGCGATGCCGTCGTTCGAATTCCCGTTGATCTCGTTCGTCCCGTAGGATTGCAGCACGCCGCCGAGGCCGGCGCCGACGCCGAAGATGTTGCCCGCAACGGAGGAGCTGGCGAGCCGGATTGTCACGTTCGGGCCATCGGCGAGGACGCCGAAGCCCGCTGCATTGTGAGACGAGGCGCTGTGGTCGATCATCATGACGATGGCGGCGCCCGCGGCGCTGGTGATGCCGACGATGCCGTTCGAGGCATTGCCGGAAGAGACGCTGTCCCTGACGGTCATGTTGATCACTCCGCCCGAGACCATCGTGCCGTCGGCCTTGATGCCGAAGAAATTGTTGCGCGCCTCGACCCGGTTCAGGACGACCTTGCTCGTCGATCCGGAAGTGATTGGCTGGATGTCGATGCCGCCGCCTGAGGATGCGGTGCCGTTGTTCTCCAGAACCGTGTCGGAGACGAAGAGTACCGAAGGCGTGGCGCCGGCCGCCTCATCGAATATGCCCCAGCCGCCGCTGCCCGTGGCGAAGTCGCGGATGATGCATTTTTCGATGTGGAGAGCGGCGCCGCCGGCAAAGTCGATGCCGAGATCGGCGACGCCGCTGCCATAGATATCGATGCCGCGCAGCACCACGACGTCTGTCGGGGAGGCGGACACGACAATTGCGATGGCGGCCACGCCGGCGAAGCCAAATCGTGCCTGCACGCCTTCGCAGTCGATCGTGATCGACTTGTTGATGAAGAGATCGTTGCCGCCGTAGTCGCCCTGATCGACGCAGTTGATCTCGCCGCCGGCGTTGGTCTTGAGAAGCGCATGGATGAAGGTTGCACACGGATTCGCACGCGTGCAGGGGTTGGCGTCACTGCCGTCGCTGGCGACCCACGATCGAGCGTTCTGTGCCCACGCCGGCCCGGCATACGCGAAGGCAAGCAGCACACCGAGACTGGCGAGCAACGAAGCGGTGTTCCTCATGATCGATCTCCCATGCCGACAAGACCGGCGGCCACCGCCGCCGGCTCCGCAGCATAGTCGAGATCAGGCGGAGTCTGTGTGCTCGGATCGGTGAAGATATTGACTTGCGGTGTCATCCCGGCCGAAGCACCGCAAGGCGGTGCGCAGAGCTGGAACCCGGAACATCCAAGTTTTCAGGAGCTTGTCCCCGGATCCCGGAGAGCGCTTCGCGCTTCCGGGATGACCCCGCCATCTCGCGAAAAAAAGCCCGCAGCGAAGCGGCCGCGGGCACGGCACACAACTACCGTGACCGATTGGTATTCTAGAGATCGTTTGAAACAGCGATGTGTCATTGCGCATAGCGTGAAAGCGCGCAATGTGGGTGGCTCGGGCCCATGGCGCCGCTCCAGCGAAATCGATATCCGTCATCCTGGGGGCACCCGGCCGGTTTCGCCCCGAGCGGGTCGAGGCCGCAAAGGGTGGTACAAGAATCCAGATGGGATCGAGCCTCCGCACAATGAGCGGCGCAGAAGCGGCAGTCGCCGCCCTGCAGGTCCACGGCATCGACACCGTTTTCGGCCTGCCGGGCTTCCAGCTCGACCAGCTTTTCTGCGCTCTTCATGACCGCAAGGATCGGCTTCGTGTCATCAACGCCCGGCACGAACAGGGCGTCGCCTACATGGCGCTTGGCTACGCCCAGGCGACCGGCAGAGCGGGCGTCTATGCCGTCGTCCCCGGTCCCGGCTTCCTCAACACCACGGCCGCTCTGTCCACGGCCTATGCCTGCGGCGCCCCGGTCCTTGCTCTGGTCGGCCAGATCGAAACGGCCGCGATCGGCCGGGGGTCGGGCGAATTCCACGAACTGCCGGACCAGAGCGGCGTGCTCGAACGCCTCACCCGATGGTGCGGGCTCGCGTCGCGGGCCCACGACGTCCCTGCCCTGCTTGCCGAGGCGTTCGGCCGGCTTGCTGCCGGACAGGCGCCGGTCGGCGTCGAACTGCCCATGGACGTGCTTGCCCAATCGGACGCCATCGGCACGATCAAGCCCCAACCGAGGCCTGCAGAGCCGGCTATCGATCGCGAAGCGGTGCGGGCCGCCGCGAAAGTGCTCGACGGCGCCCGTGCGCCGTTGATCTTCGTCGGCGGCGGTGCCATCGACGCCGCCGGTGACCTGAAACACGTGGCCGAATTCCTGCAATCGCCCGTCGTCAGCCATCGCCAGGGCCGCGGCATCCTTGATTCCCGCGACCCGCTGTCGATCGGCCCCTACGAGGGCTCGAAGCTCTGGGCGGGGTCCGACGTCGTCCTGGCCGTCGGAACACGCTTCCACAGCGCCTGGAAGGGATGGCACCTGCGTCCGGGGCAGAAGGTGATTCGCATCGACCGCGACACGGCGCAGTTTTCGCGTGGCGGTGCCCCGGATCTCGCGATCACCGGCGACGCGAAGGTCGTCCTCTCCTCCCTTGCCGAGGAGCTCGAATGGTCCGGTCGCCGGCACACCTCCCGCAAGGACGAACTCGCCCGCTTGAAGCTTTGGGCTGCGAGCCAGTTCGAGCGCCGGCTGGCGCCCCAGATGGCTTTCGTCGGCAGCTTGCGGTCAGCGCTGCCCGACGATGCCATCCTCGTCGCCGACTACACCCAGGTCGGCTACGTCGCGGCAGCGACCTTCCCGGTCGACCGCCCGAGGCGCATGATCACGCCCGGCTACCAGGGGACGCTGGGGTTCGCCTTTGCCACCGCGCTTGGCGCCAAGGTGGCCTGCCCGGACCGTGCCGTCGTGGCGCTCGTCGGCGACGGCGGTTTCCTCTTCACTGCAAACGAGCTTGCGACCGCGGTCATGCACGGCATCAGGACGGTCACGATCGTCTTCGTCGATGGGGCCTACGGCAATGTCAGGCGCGCGCAAGAGATCGACTACGGCGGCAAGGTGATCGCGTCTGACCTGCACAACCCGGATTTTGTACGCTTTGCCGAAAGTTTCGGGGCCGCCGCGCGATGCGCCCGCACACCCGACGAGCTCGTCGATTGCCTGGCATGGGCCATGGCGCAGGACGTGCCGGCCGTCATCGAGGTTCCGGTGGCAAACATGCCGGACCCGTGGGCGCTGCTCGAACCGGTTGCCGCATGAATCGCGCGAATTTTGTCGGCTCGACCGATATGCTATGAACGGGGCTGGGCCGGGTTTCGGCGATTGCGGACCGAGCCCGGGGAGCTGATCGCGGATGCCGCACGAGAAATCGAAACATCACCTGTCCGGCAAAGTGGCCGGCCTGCTGGCGCTCTCGTGCGCGGGCTTTGCCATCGGGGCGGCGATCGGGGCGAGCCTCAATGTCGCGATGTATTTCGTTGGGGGCGCCTGGCTTGCCCACCTGTCGCTTGCGGTCGCGTTGCTCGGCGCGATGATCGGCGGCTATGTCGGATACCATCACTGGGTGCACATGATCGCCTATCGCACGCGGCGCCGGCAGTCGCGAGTTGGCCCGTAAAGGCGGGGGCCGGCGCCCGCAGCGATGGTTAAGAACTATAACGGCAACACCGCGGTCGTGTTCAATTGATGTAAAATCGTTTCCTGCATTGTGCTTCCACAAGGCATCGGGCAGGTCTGGAGCACATCATGAGTTACGAGTTCAAGTTCAGCGACGAAGGTCTCGGTCACGGCGATCGGCCAGCGGCGCCCATGCGCTCGAAGGCCGCAACGGCCTCGGCGATCGCGGCTCCCCTGGCATTGTCCTCGTCGCTGTTTGGTCGCGGCTTCCTTTACGGCTGCGCCAGCGCCATTGCACGCGGCCTCGCCTCGCTGCATCTGCGCGACTTCCTCACGCTCTTCATCTTCTGATCCGATCCGCCGAGAGGCGGCAAGGAAGCCCGGCGGCCGCGCATTCGAATTTCATTTACCTTGTGCGAGGCTGCAAGTGTCTTGCGCAAAAAGATACAACTGCCTGCAACGCGTTGTTAAGCCCCAGCACTCACATTGGAGCGCATGAAAATGAAACTCTTGAAATTCTGGCCGTTCGAAGTCGCCGACGAATACGAGAATACGTCGGCTCCGCTCAACATCTGGCTGCCACGCTCGCTAATCGTCGGGATTGCTTCGGGACTGGCCAGCGCCGTGCTGGTGCTTCTCGGTTCCCGTATCTTCTGACTTTCGGCCGCCGGCGCCCGCTCCCGCTGCTGCGCTCTCGAACGGGCAGAGAAGTCGCCTAGCACCGTTTGTGCGCCTGCGCACATTGCAGCGCGGCGCGGCCCCCTTCGGGTCCGCCGCGTCTCGACAGGAGATCTCCATGGCCCGCCTGCTGATCGCGGTCGCCCTCGTCTGTTCCGTATTGGGCGCCAGCATCCCCCTGGCATCGCGTTATTCTTTCGCCTGCGGCCTCAGTGGCTGCGCCGTCGACGTCGACTCCTCCTCGGTTCGCTAGTCCGCTCGCAGCCGAGTCAGGCTACTCCGCCGCTTCCGGCAACAGGGACCGCACTTCGACGGGCCGCGCCTCCGCCGCTCGCACGTGTCCTTCCGCGGAGCGGTGGACACGCGCCACGAGCGTGTAGACGGCGGGCGTCACGAACAGCGTGAACAGGGTTCCGACCGCCATCCCGGAGAAGATCACGAGGCCGATGTCGAACCGGCTCGTCGCCCCGGCGCCCTTGGCGATGATCAGCGGGATCATGCCGACGACCATCGCGAAGGTCGTCATCAGGATCGGTCGCAAACGCACCGCAGCGGCATGCTCGATGGCCTCCCGCCGCGACAGGCCTTCCTCTTCCTGCAGGCGATTGGCGAATTCCACCATCAGGATGCCGTGCTTGGAGAGGAGCCCGATCAGCGTCACGAGGCCGATCTGGGTGTAGATGTTGACGGAGGTAGCCTGCAGGATGGACCCGATGTTTAGCGGCAGCAGGGCGCCGAACATGGAAGTCGGCAGCGCGATCAGGATGATGAAGGGGTCGC
>JAFAME010000200.1 GCA_019233695.1 Methylobacteriaceae bacterium | reverse complement strand
CGACCTGCTGCAGCTGCGCTTCGGCGCGGCGGTGAAGACCGCGGGGCGTTTCCTCACCAATACCACGCTCGGCGTCGGCGGGCTCTTCGATATCGCCGGGCAGGCAGGCCTGCCGCAGCAGTCGGGCGACTTCGGCCAGACTCTGTTCGTGTGGGGCTTCAACGACGGGCCCTATCTTGTCCTGCCGTTGTTCGGGCCCTCGAACATGCGCGACGCATTCGGCCTTGTGGTCGATCAGGTCGCCGACCCGCTCACCTGGGCGCTCCAGACCGAGTTCGGCAACCGCGCGACGATCGCCATGGCCGGCATCGATTTCGTGACCCAGGTCGACCAGCTGAAGCAGGCCGAGGAAAGCTCGATCGATTTCTACAGTTTCCTGCGCTCGAGCTACTACCAGACGCGGCGCGCGCAGTTGCGGGAGGCTGTCGGCCTGCCGCCGGTGGTCGAAACGCCGATGGAAGGCACGCCAACCTCAATCGTCAGGACCCCGCCGCCGCCACCACGGCCCTGAGGGCGGGCCCTTCTCCCGCGGGAGAGCAGGGGGCCGCGCCCTTCATTCGGTCCCGCCGATCGAAAATCAGCCGCCGAGCAGCCGCTGCGTCTTTTCCCGCATGCTGCGGATGAGCGCCTCCGCGCCGCCGCCCGAGGCCAGAATCGAGGCAAACTCGTCGCGCCGCGTGGCAAGGTCGCTCACCGTGCCGTTGAGATAGACGTCGATGACGCGGGCGCCGCGCATCAGATAGTTGATCGTGACGGCGCTGCCGCCGGGCTTCAGGATCTTGCTCTTGACGATGCGGTCGCCGCCACGAACCTCGGTGGTCGGCTCGACCTGAAAGCTCTCGCCGGAATAATTGTCGATCTGGCTGGCGTAGTCGGCAACGATGAACTGCCCGAAAGCCTCGCGGACGGCGGCCTGCTGCGAGCCGGAAAAGCGCGACCACTCCGGCCCGGTGGCCAGCCTCGTCATCGTGCCGAGATCGAACGCCCCCAGGATTGCCGGAGAAAACCGGCGGGCGCGTTCACGCACACTGAGGGCGCTGGCCTGGCGGATCGTGGGCAGCAGCTGCTGGTAGTAGGATTCGATGCGCCGGGCAGCCGGATCCGTCGCCTGAGCGCGCACTCCCTGTGATCCGCAGGCCGTCAAAGCCATGGCAACGAGCGCGCCGGTCAAGAGGCCGCGTCGGTCGATGCTGTTTGTCATCCAGTCCATCCTTTCATGTTGTTGCGCTTCCTGCCTCGCCGGCGAAGCAATCGCATTTGCGTCCGACAGGTGCGAACGGCCTCGTGCCTGCAAATGGTGCAGCTAATGTCGCCATTGACGTCGTTTCGTCGATGCTACCTCATGTCGCGGCGCCGCAGCTGCCACAATCTGTGCCCTTCGAGGCCTTGCCAGGCCACCAGCCCAGGCAGCCCAATGACGACATCGGGCACCCGCTTGGCAAGCGACAGCGCCAGCGCCACCTGGGCGGGCACCCCGAAGACGGCGCACAGCGCGACGAAGCCGCCCTCCTGAATGCCATAGGCGCCAGGCACCGCAAAGGCCGCGCCCTTCACCGCCTGGCCAAGCGATTCGATGGCGAGCGCCTGCAGCATCGAGACGGGATGGCCCATGAATGCCAGCACCATCCAGACTTCCGACGTGCCGAACAGCCACGTCGCCAAGTGGATGGCAAAGCCCAGCACAAGCGCCGCGGGTCTCGCATAGATGCGATGGATGTTGGTGTCGAGATCAGGCGCCGGCCCGAGATTGGGCCACTGGCCGCGTGCCCCCAGGCGCATCAGCAGCCGCTCGATCAGCCGCAGGCCTCCCGCCCTCTGCACCAGGAAAAAGGCAAACAAGATCGGAATTGCAACAAGAAGCCCATAGCCGATCGAGGCGATCAGGGGTGAGTCGCCACCGAGAGCCGCAAGAATGCCGAAGCCGAGGAGCGTGTAAAGGAACTGCGACGTGACCTGGATGAAGATATCGACGATCACGCTCGCCCCGGCGAGCCCGCCGGAGGGGCCGTAGAAGGTGAGGAGTCTGGCGCCGATCAGGTCGCCGCCGATCTGGGCGACCGGCAAGAGGGCGTTGATCGATTCGCGAATGAACCGCAGGAAGATGAAGCGGCCGGGCACGACCGGCGGGGCGGGCGGGGTGACCACCCGCCAGGCAAGCCCGGCTGAAGCGATCTGAACCGCTCGCGCGAGCACGACCGCCGCCAATCCCCAACCGGCACCCACGAAGGCCGCCGCGACCTCGCCGGCGCCGTAGATGGCAACAAGCGCGGCCGCGAGGCAAAGGCCGGCGAGGGCAAGCAGGAACAACCAGGGGCGCATGCGGCTCGCGAAAGGTGCAGGGCCGAATCTGCAGAAGGCCATCCTGCATGGCACGGCTTTGCCGGTGACGCAAAACGTCGGGGCGGGCTGCCACCCCCGCGCGCCCCTCGTATCGCACCGGCGCAGGCGCCAAGTGAAACGATGTGTGAGTGCCGTAGCTTGATGTGTGAGTGCGGTTGCTTATGGAAAGGGGTCGGCGGCGGGGCCGCGCGGCCACCTCGTTCCTCAAGCCGCGGATGCCGTCAGCACGTCGCAGACGTCATCGACGACTCGCTCCAGGAGTTCGGGGTCGTCGCCCTCGCCCATCACCCGGATCACCGGCTCGGTTCCCGAGCGGCGGATGATCAGGCGTCCGCCGCTGCCGAGGCGTTTGCGGGCATCCTCGATCGCGGTCACGACGCGCTCCTCCTGCAGCGTCTCGCCGCCGGTGCTGCGCACGCTTTTCAGGATCTGCGGCAGCGGCTCGAACCGATGGCACACTTCGCTGACCGGCCTGCGGTGCCGCTGCACGACCGCGAGCAGTTGCAGGGCGGCCACGAGGCCGTCGCCGGTGGTGGCATAGTCGGACAGGATGATGTGGCCGGATTGCTCGCCGCCGAGATTGTAGCCGTGTTCGCGCATGTGTTCGAGCACGTAGCGGTCCCCGACCGCCGTGCGGGCAAGCGACAAGCCGAGGCCCGCGAGATAGCGTTCCAGGCCGAGGTTGGACATCACCGTTGCCACGATCCCCGTCTGCGACAGGCGTTTGTCCTCGAGCCAGCTTGCGGCGATCACGCCGAGGAGCTGGTCGCCGTCGACATTGTGGCCCTTCTCGTCGATGATCAGCACCCGGTCGGCATCGCCGTCGAGCGCGATGCCGACGTCGGCGCGCATTTCCCGCACCTTGTGCTTGAGCGCCTCGGGCGCCGTCGAGCCGACGTTGTGGTTGATGTTGAAGCCGTCGGGCTCGACCCCGATCGGAAACACTTCCGCGCCGAGCTCCCACAGCGCCTCCGGCGCCACCTTGTAGGCCGCCCCGTTGGCGCAGTCGACGACGATGCGCAGGCCGTCGAGCGACAGCTGACGCGGCAGGGTGCGCTTGGCAAACTCGATATAGCGCGCATGCACGCTTTCGATGCGCTTGGCGCGGCCGAGGGCGGCCGATTTGGCAAGCTTCGGCCCGAGATCGCGTTCGAGCAGGGCCTCGATCGAGGCCTCCACCTCGTCCGAGAGCTTGTAGCCGTCCGGCCCGAAGAGTTTTATGCCGTTGTCCTCGTAAGGGTTGTGCGAGGCCGAGATCATGACGCCGAGATCGGAGCGCATCGAGCGCGTCAGCATGGCAACGGCGGGCGTCGGCACCGGGCCAAGCAGCAGCACATCCATGCCGACCGAGGTGAACCCCGCCACCAGCGCCGTCTCGATCATATAGCCCGAGAGGCGTGTGTCCTTGCCGATGACGACGCGATGGCGATAGTCGCCCCGCTGGAACACGAGCCCGGTCGCCTGCCCGACCTTCATGGCGAGCTCCGGCGTGATGCTGCCGTTGGCGCGTCCGCGGATGCCGTCGGTGCCGAAATATTTGCGACCCATGGGGATCCCCTCGCAATCGCTGCCGCAGGCAACGCCTCCCTGATGCCAGGCGGGGCAGCGGGCATCCACCGGCGGCCGGCCGATGCCCGTCCATCATTTGCTTTAATAGCACCTTGCCTGTGTGCCGCGCAAAGCCCACGCTTGGCGGGGGCGAGCGGTGGGGGTGGCCCCGGCCCGCTCGGCCGGGACAATTGCGGCGATCTGTGGCAAGAGCGGGCGGTGCGAGTTTGGC
>JAFAME010000157.1 GCA_019233695.1 Methylobacteriaceae bacterium | reverse complement strand
GCGGCCAGTCGTCCAACGACAGCTTTCCGACCGCCATGCATGTCGCTGCGGCCCTCGAACTCACGCAAAAGCTCCTGCCGGCGCTCGACCGGCTGCACGCGGCCCTAAAAGCCAAGGCTGTCCAGTTCAACGACATCGTCAAGATCGGCCGCACGCATACCCAGGACGCAACACCGATGACGCTCGGCCAGGAATTTTCCGGCTACGCCGCGCAGGTGAGGCTCGGCAGCGAGCGGTTGCGTCAGGCGCTCGCCCACCTTTTTCCCTTGGCACAGGGTGGCACGGCCGTCGGCACCGGACTCAATACCCATCCCCGTTTCGCCGAAGCCTTCGCGTCCGGCATCGCCCGCGAGACGGACCTGCCGTTCGTCAGCGCCGCCAACAAGTTCGAGGCGCTTGCTTCCCATGACGCGCTCGTCTTCGTGCACGGTGGCCTTGATGCCCTTGCCGCCGGCCTCTTCAAGATCGCCAACGACATCCGCTTTCTCGGCAGCGGCCCGCGCTCGGGCCTGGGCGAACTGATCCTGCCCGAAAACGAGCCCGGTTCGTCGATCATGCCGGGCAAGGTCAATCCGACGCAGGCCGAGGCGCTGACGATGGTGTGCACGCGGGTCTTCGGCAATCAGACCAGCGTGGCGGTCGCCGGCAGCCAGGGGCATTTCGAACTCAACGTGTTCAAGCCGGTCATTGCCTATTGCGTGCTGCAGTCGATCAGGCTTCTCGGCGATGCCGCCGACAGCTTCCGCGCCAACTGCATCGAAGGGCTTGAGGCGAACCGGGCGCGCATCGGCGAATTGATGAACCGCTCGCTGATGCTGGTCACTGCCCTGGCGCCGAAGATCGGCTACGACAACGCCGCCAAGATCGCCAAGGCGGCCCATCACAACGGCACGACCTTGCGCGAAGAAGCGACCCGGTCGGGACTTGTCAGCGCCGAAGAGTTCGATCGGCTGGTGCGGCCCGAGACGATGCTCGGCCCGAAGTAGACGATCATCATCATCCCGGAAGCCGCGCAGCGGCTATCCGGGATCCGGCGCTCCACCAGCCGTGCCCCGTTCCAGACCCCGGCTCTCCGCTTCGCTCCGGCCGGGATGACACGAAATATGAGTCGAACAACGGAAACGCTCGGGTGGCTTGCTGGGCGCCGAGCACCGCCCCTGTCGCGTCGACCTCTATGGCAGGGCGCGCAGGTGCCGGATCGGGCGGCCGGGCGTGATGGCCTGGGCGGCGGCGACGATGGAGTTCGCGTCGAGGCCATAGTGCCGGTAAAGGTCCTCGATCGAGCCTGTCTGGCCGAAATGCTCGACGCCGAGCGCCCGCACGCGCTGGCCGCAGACGGCACCGATCCAGGCCAGTGTGGCGGGATGGCCATCAATGACCGTCACGAGCGCGCAATGGGCCGGGAGATCGCCCAAAAGCCGCTCGACATGGGAACGCGCATAGGCAAGGCCGCGCTCGCGGGCACGGCTTGCCGCCGTCCAGCCGGCGTTCAGGCGGTCGGCCGACGTCACCGCCAGCAGCCCCACGTCGCGGCGGTCCTCGCTCATCAGGCCGACGGCCTGGATCGCTTCCGAGGCGACCGCGCCCGCATAGGCAACGACGATCGAGCAGTTCGGCCCCGGCGGCCGAAGCCAGTAGGCGCCGTCGATGATGCCCTGTCGCAGCTCCGGCGACATCGTGCGCTGCGGCTGCTCGAGGGGACGCGTCGACAGCCGCAGGTAGACTGAGCCGCCCGTCTCGTCGCGCAGCCAGGTGCGCTCTGAGGGCGCTGCGCCGCTGTCGGCCTCGCCATCGCGCTGGATGTAGGCGAGCGCCCAGGCAAGGATGACCGCAAGCTCATCGACAAAGGCCGGCTCGAAGGCCGCAAGCCCGTCCTGGGCGATGCCGATGAGCGGCGTGCCGATCGACTGATGCGCCCCGCCCTCGGGGGCGAGCGTGATCCCCGAGGGGGTTGCCGCCAGGATGAAGCGTGCGTCCTGGTAGCAGGCGTAGTTCAAGGCATCGAGCCCGCGCGCGATGAACGGGTCATAGAGCGTGCCGATCGGCAGCAAACGCTCGCCATGGATCGAATGGGTCAACCCGAGCGCCGAGAGCAGGATGAACAGGTTCATCTCGGCGATGCCGAGCTCGATATGCTGGCCCTTGGGCGAGAATTCCCAGGCGAAGGTCGAGGGGATGCGCTCGCGTCTGAAGACGTCGGCCATCGTCTCGCGCGCGAAAAGGCCGCGACGATTGACCCAGGGCCCGAGATTGGTCGAGACCGTCACGTCGGGCGAGGTCGTAACGATGCGCGCTGCAGCCTCCGATGTGCCGCGTCCAAGCTCGTTGAGAAGCCCGCCGAAGCCGGCCTGCGTCGACATCACGGTCTGGACTGTCACCGGCAAAGCTTCCGGCACCTCGATCTTTGCCGCCTTGCGCCGGCGAGTGCCTTTCGCCGCGAAAGGCACGGTATCGAGAAACGCCTGCAGCCCCGCGGGCTCGCCCGCGAGCCCCTCGAACGGGTCCCATTCATGGCCGGGGCGAACGCCCATTTCGAGCCGCAGGGCCTCGATCTGCGCGGGCGTCATCAGCCCGGCGTGGTTGTCCTTGTGGCCGGCAAACGGCAGCCCGAAGCCTTTGATCGTGTAACAGATGAAACAGGTCGGCCGGTCATCGTCTGCGCGGGCAAAGGCATCGAGGACGGTCGCAAGATCGTGGCCGCCGAGGTTCGTCATCAATCGCGCAAGCTCGACGTCGGAGCGCTTTTCGATCAGGCGCGTGACCGCGCCCTGGTCGCCGATGGCGTCAAGGAGGGTCTTGCGCCAGGCAGCGCCCCCCTGGAAGACGAGCGCGGAATAGAGCTGGTTCGGGCATTCGTCGATCCAGGTCCGCAGCCGCTCGCCGCCCGGCTCGCGGAACGCCGTCTCGAGGAGCTCGCCGTATTTCAGGATGACGACGTTCCAGCCGAACGAGCGGAACAGCTGCTCGTATTGGGCCCACAGGCCCTCGCGCACCACGGCATCGAGGCTCTGGCGGTTGTAGTCGATGATCCACCAGCAATTGCGCAGGCCCTGTTTCCAGCCTTCGAGGATGGCCTCGAAGATATTGCCTTCGTCGAGCTCGGCGTCGCCGACTAGGGCGATCATGCGGCCTTCCGGCTCGTCGAGACCCCAGCCGTGGGCGCGCACGTAGTCCTGGGTCAGCGACGAAAACAGCGTTTGGGCAACGCCGAGGCCGACGGAGCCTGTCGAGAAATCGACGTCATCGGCGTCCTTGGTGCGCGAGGGATAGCTCTGCGCCCCCTTGTAGGCCCGAAAGCCTTCGAGCTTTTCAAGCGATTGTCGGCCGAGAAGATACTGGATGGCGT
>JAFAME010000067.1 GCA_019233695.1 Methylobacteriaceae bacterium | reverse complement strand
TTCACGAAGTGCTTTTCGGGCAGGACGGTGAGCGAATAGCTCGGCACCCGCGTGCGGCAGTGCGGCGCCGGCCGCAGGCGCACGATTTGCGGACCGAGCGCGATCGGCCGGTCATAGGCATATCGCGTGGCGTGGTGGAGCTTCGCGAGGATCGACATCGGTGTGCAGAACGATAGGCCTAGGTGGCCGCAGGCAAGTCTTATGCCCTTTTTGGCCGCATCTCGCCAAGGCGAACCGTCAGACCAGCCAAACCATCTTGAAACCGAATAATTCGTGCGCTAGCACTCAATCGTGATGTTTGAGGACTCGAATCTGCTGGTTCAGGCATGATCACGGCCGCGCAGCTGCGCGCCGCGCGTGCGCTTGTCGGCATCGATCAGCGCACGCTTGCCGAGCTTGCCGGGCTGTCTTTGCCGACGATTCAAAGGATGGAGGCGAGCGAAGGCGTGATCCGCGGCACCGTTGATTCGCTGACCAAGCTCATCGCGGCGCTGCAGGAGGCGGGCGTCGAACTCATCGGTGACGGCACGATCAGCCAGGGAGGGGGGCGCGGCGTGCGCCTGAGAGGGACGGCGTCGGGGGGATCAGGGCAGTCATGAGAGCAGGTCGGCCATCGGGCCCCGCATCAGGGTCCGGAGATATAGCCCTCCAATGCTGACGGTCGCTGCGCTCGTTGGCGTCGCCGTGCTGCTGGGTGTCGGCGTCTTCGGGGTTATCGCGAGCCGCATGGAGGAGGCAAGTCGCCTCGTCTACGGTTGCAGCCTTGTCGTGTGCCTCGCGCTGCTCGCCGTGGCGGCAGCCGGCCTCACCGCCGGTGGCGGAACCGAAATCAATCTCCCCCTCGGCTTGCCCTTGGTTGGGGCGCATTTCCGCATCGACCCGCTCAGCGCGTTCTTCCTCGCCGTGGTGGATCTCGGCGGCGCGGCTGCGTCGCTCTATGCGCTCGGATACGGCGAGCACGAGGCGACGCCCTGGCGGGTGCTGCCCTTCTTCCCGGCCTTCCTCGCCGGCATGAACCTCACGGTCCTCGCCGCCGATGCGTTCAGCTTCCTGCTTGCCTGGGAATTCATGTCGCTCTCGTCCTGGGCACTCGTCAACACGCGGCACCAGGATGCCGAGAACACGAGGGCGGGCTACATCTATCTCGTGATGGCGAGCTTCGGCACGCTGTCGCTGCTGCTCGCCTTCGGCCTTTTGGCAGGCCCGACCGGCGGCTATGCCTTCCAAGTCATCCGGGAGGCGACGCACCCGGCCTGGATGCCGGGCCTGGTGCTCGTGCTCGCCCTTGTTGGCGCCGGCTCCAAGGCCGGTCTTGTGCCGCTGCACGTGTGGCTGCCGCTCGCCCATCCCGCTGCGCCGAGCCACGTCTCGGCGCTGATGAGCGGGGTGATGACCAAGGTCGCAGTCTACGGCTTCATCCGCATCGTCTTCGACCTGCTCGGGCCGCCCGCATGGTGGTGGAGCATCCTCGTGCTCGTGCTTGCCGGCGTCACCGCGGTCATGGGCGTACTCTACGCGCTGATGCAGCACGACCTGAAGCGCCTCCTCGCCTATCACACGGTCGAGAACATCGGCATCATCTTCATCGGGCTTGGCCTTTCTCTCGCCTTCCGGGCGCATGGGATGGCAGCCGCCGCGGCGCTGGCGCTGACCGCTGGCCTCTTCCACGTCTTCAACCACTCGCTCTTCAAGAGCCTGTTGTTCTTCGGAGCAGGCGCCGTCCAGACGGCCACCGGCGAGCGCGACATGGAGCATCTCGGCGGCCTCATCCACCGCATGCCGCAGACCGCCTTCGCCTTCCTCGTCGGCTGCGTCGCCATCTCGGCGCTGCCACCGCTCAACGGCTTCGTCTCCGAATGGCTGACCTTCCAGGCGATCCTGCTCAGTCCGCAGCTGCCGTCCTGGGTGCTGAAATTCATCGTGCCGGTCGTGGGCGCGCTGCTGGCGCTCTCCGCCTCGCTTGCCGCCGCCTGCTTCGTGAAGGCGTTCGGCGTCACCTTCCTCGGCCGCGCTCGCACACCGGCGGCCGAACGGGCAAGCGAGACCGATCCCTGGTCGCGCGCGACGATGTTCGGCTTCGCCGGCCTCTGCTTCCTTGCCGGCATTCTGCCGGGCTTCGTCATCGACGGCATCGGGCCGGCAACACAGCAACTCGTCGGCGAGCCCATGCCGGTCCAGGCCGGAACACCGTGGCTGTCGATTGTTCCTGTCGCGGCGAGCCGCAGCTCCTACAACGGCCTTCTCGTCTTCGTGTTCATCGCGGTCTCAGCCCTGTTTGCCGCCCGTTTCATCCATCGTTTCGGGTCGCACGCGCTGCGCCGCGGCCCGCCATGGGACTGCGGGTTTCCTGATCCGAGCCCGGCAACACAATACACCGCCAGCAGCTTTGCCCAGCCGATCCGGCGCGTGTTTGGGCCGGCGGCCTTCCGCGCCCGCGAGCGCCTCGACATGCCGCCGCCCGGTGACATGCGCCCGGCCCGGCTGTCGATCGAGCTCACCGACCGCGCCTGGCATGGCATCTATGCCCCCGTCACGCATGCGGTCGAAACGACGGCATTGAAGCTCAACCGGTTCCAGTTCCTGACCATCCGCCAGTACCTGAGCGTGGTTTTCGTTGCCCTTGTCGGCCTGCTCGTCGTGGTGGCGATATGGCAGTGATCCTCGGCCTCATCGTCCAGGGCGGCCAGATGTTCCTCGTGCTGGCGCTGGCGCCTCTGCTTCTCGGCCTCACCCGCAAGGTCAAGGCGCAGCTGCTGCGCCGCCGCGGGCCGGCGCTCGTCCAACCCTATCGCGACCTCGCGCGCCTTTTGCGCAAGGAGGTCGTGCTGGCGCAGAACGCCTCCTGGCTGTTTCGCGTCGCGCCCTACCTCATCTTCGCCGCCACGTGGGTTGCCGCCGCCCTCGTTCCCACCTTCGGGACCGGGCTCGAATTCAGCTGGTCGGCCGACCTCATCGCCATCACGGCCCTCCTCGGCAGCGCGCGCTTCTTCCTCGCCCTCGTCGGCATGGACGTCGGCACGAGCTTCGGCGGCATCGGCGCGAGCCGCGAGGTGATGTTCGCCTCCCTCGCCGAGCCCGCGATGATCATGATCGTGTTCACCGTCGCCCTGCTCGCCGGCTCGACCCAGCTCTCGACGGTTGCCGCGTTCATGGTCGCGCATGTGAGCCTGCGCGTGTCGCTCGGCCTTGCCCTCGTCGGTCTCATCATCGTCGCGCTGGCCGAGAATAGTCGCATCCCGGTCGACAATCCCGCCACGCACTTGGAGCTCACCATGGTGCACGAGGCAATGGTGCTTGAATATTCGGGCCGGCATCTCGCCGTCATCGAGCTTGCGGCCGCCCTGAAGCTCCTCCTCTACCTCTCGATGGTCGCCTGCATCTTCGTGCCTTGGGGCCTTGCCCCGGAAGGCGCAGGCCCGCGCACATTGACCGTCGGCGTCCTCGCCTATTTCGCCAAGCTCGCGGTCGGCGGCGTGCTTCTCGTCTTCTTCGAGACGTCGATTGCCAAGATGCGCGTGTTCCGCGTGCCCGACTTCCTCGGTGCGGCGCTGATGCTCGGCTTTCTCGGCACCCTCCTCCTGTTCGTCTCCGGCAGCTTCTGATGCAGACCTTCGCTTTCGATACCGCACATCTGCTGGCAGGCGGCCTCGTCCTGGTGAGCTTCACGCTGCTCTACCAGGATCGCATGTACGGCCTCATCAACACCTTTGCTCTGCACGCGTTCGTGCTGTCGCTGTCGGTCGCCTGGCAGGCCTATACCCGGCACGAGCCGCACCTCTTCGTGCCGGCCGCGATTGCGCTCGTCCTCAAGGCGATCGTCATCCCGCTGGCCTTGCGGCGCATGGTTGTCCAGCTTGGCATCCACAGGTCGATCGAGATCATCGGCGGGGTCGGGCCGACCATGCTTGCCGGCATCGGCCTCGTCGCACTGTCGATGATCGTGATGTTGCGCGCCACGGCGGCCGCCGATCCGCTGGCGCGCGAGGATCTCGCCTTCGCTCTCTCCGTCGTCCTTCTCGGCATGCTGATGATGGTTACGCGGCGCAACGCCGTGAGCCAGGTGATCGGCTTTATGTCGCTTGAGAACGGGCTCATCCTTGCCGCTGCCGGCGCCAGCGGCATGCCTCTCGTCGTCGAGATCAGCGTCGCGTTCTCGGTGCTGATCGCCTTCATCGTGATCGGCATCTTCCTGTTCCGCATCCGCGAGCGCTTCGACAGCGTCGATGTGCACGCGCTCGACCAGTTCCGCGGGGAACAGATCTGACCATGCCGGACTTCAACGCGCAGTTCGCCGTCCTCATAGTCCCGGCCTGCGCCGCCGTGGCGCTCGCGGTGCTGAAAGGCTACCGCCTGTCCGCCCTGCTTAATGCCGCGTGTGCCGGGCTGACCCTGCTGGCCGCCCTTTCCCTGCTCTTCCGGCGACCGCCGGCCGGCAACTACCTGCAGGTCGACGATCTCAACGTCGTCTTCATCGCGCTCACGACTTTCGTCGGCTTCACGACCAGCGCCTTCAGCGCGAGCTACATCGGCCATGAGATCGCAACCGGCAAGCTCGCGCGCGGCTACGTGCGCTTCTACCACGCCATGTACCAGGTGCTGATGTTTGCGATGAACCTCGCGCTCCTTGCCAACAACATCGGCCTGATGTGGGTGGCAATCGAGCTTGCCACGCTGACGACGGTCCTCATGGTCGGCATCTACCGCACGCGCGAGGCGCTCGAAGCCGCCTGGAAATACTTCATCCTGGGTAGTGTCGGCATCGGCCTTGCCCTCTTCGGCACGATCCTCGTCTACATGGCGGCGCGCCCTGCCCTGCAGGGCTACGACGCCATGCTGTGGACGCGTCTCATCGGCGAGGCGTCGCGCTTCAGCCCCGAGCTCCTCAACGTCGCCTTCGTCTTCCTGATGCTGGGTTACGGCACCAAGGTCGGACTCGTGCCGGTGCACGCCTGGCTCCCCGACGCGCATGCCGAAGGGCCCACCCCGATCTCGGCCGTGCTTTCCGGGCTCCTCCTCAACGTCGCGCTCTATGCGGTGCTGCGTTTCAAGATGCTGCTTGCCGCCAACCCCGCCATGATCGCACCGGGGCCGCTGATGGCGACCCTCGGCCTCGTCTCGCTGGTTTTTGCCGCGTTCATGCTGTTTCGCCGCGGCGACATCAAACGCATGTTCGCCTATTCCTCGATCGAA
>JAFAME010000475.1 GCA_019233695.1 Methylobacteriaceae bacterium | reverse complement strand
CGTAGGTGGCGTCTTGTTGGGTTGGTGGATTGTGGCGGAGCACTTCCGTCAGATAGGATCGGAGTGGCAGTGCTTGCGCTCTGAGAACTATCCTGAGCAAGCCCCGCCGCCCCAAAAGCCGCGGGCAAACATGGCAGCGGATAGGACTATTGCGGTGGCGCGCATCCGGCGCTCCTTCCGCGTTCGAAGTTCCCAATTTCAAAGCGCCGTTCTTCCTAGGCCGAAGGCTTGTCAGGATCAACCGTGAGCATGTGCTCTCTGGCTGGTCGACCAAGCGCGCCCGGGCGGGCGCGATCCTAAGGCGACCTGACGGCCCCTGACACTCCCTCGAAGGCTCCGGGGAAGAGCTCGCAATAGAGAAGGCGCTGGAGGTCGACCGGCCCCGGCAGGCTTAGCCGCCCCACCGGAACGCGGCGAAACCCCATGCGGGCATAGTAGGGCTCATCGCCCACGAGAATGACGAGCTTGTGTCCGGCCTCGCGCGCAGCGGCAAGCGAGCGCTCGACGAGGGCCTCGCCGATGCCGCGCGACCGGAAGGCGGGATCGACCGCGAGCGGCCCGAGGAGGAGGCCTTGCGTTCCGCCGCACAGGACGGGCGTCAGCCGGTTCGAGCCTACCAGGAAGGTGCCGACGCGCGCCACGAACGAGAGCGCAAGGTCCGGCAGCACGCGCTCGCGCAGCCGATAGGCGGTGCGGGCGAAGCGGCCAGGACCAAAGGCCCGGTCGTTCAGCTTCTCGATTGCCTGTGAGTCGGCGGCACTTTCGGGAGTGATGACGAGCGGCAGGTCGGTCATGGAGCACACGGCGAGAAAGGAGGTCTCGGGAGCGGCGGACTGGTGTCGGCCCTTCGGAACGCGCCGCGTTCGGCGCGGCGAGCTACTTTCGTCGTCGGGTGCTGCGCATGGACATGATCCCGCAATAGCATGAACGTCGCCGCGCGCAAACGCCGCCGACGCCGATCCCAGGGGCCTTCATTCTGGCCCGATCGCGGGAGTACGGGCCCTACCAGGACGCAGCCGCCGGCGCCCCCTCGATCGCCTCGGCGAGGCGCGCGCGAACGGGCTGCGTCGTGCCTTCGGGCAGCCGGTCGAGCGGGAAGAAGCCGCAATCGGCGATCTCCCTGTCCGGCAGCCGAGCCGCCGTCTGATGAAAGCCGCGTACCAGGAAGACGGCGATGTGGTCCCGGTTGGCGAGCGTCCGGTTGAAGAAGACCCCGTGCAGGACCGGGGCGCCGTCGACCACGATATTGCCCTCTTCGGCCAGTTCGCGTGCAAGTGCGTCGTGGACCGTCTCGCCGACCTCGACGCCGCCGCCGGGGAGATGCCATCCCGCGACATACGAATGACGCACGAGGAAGACCCCCTGGGCTTCGTCGAGGACGATGCCGCGCACGCCGAGCAGC
The DNA here is from genome assembly GCA_019233695.1 of Methylobacteriaceae bacterium. GTDB lineage: Bacteria > Pseudomonadota > Alphaproteobacteria > Rhizobiales > Beijerinckiaceae > JAFAME01. Next base: position 1,993 of record JAFAME010000475.1, on the reverse strand, counting down.
ATCCATCGGGAATAGCGGGCAGCGAACATCGCCGCTCGAAACGCTAGCCGCATAGCGAGCCCCGGCGTACGCAATCCATCGTTCATCGCCTTGTCCTTCCGCCGACCCGCCGACGCCGGAGACAAAAATTGGCGTCACCGCGAAACCATGGGGTGGAAAACTTCGTCCTATTACATTAGAATTGTTCTAGACATCTCTATTGCGAGGGTCGAACCTTGAAAGCCTTTGACAATCTCTCCGAGCGCGAAATCCTTGCCGTTGCCATCGCCGCCGAGGAGGAGGACAGCCGCATCTATCTGACTTTCGCCGAGGATCTGCATGAGCGCTATCCCTCCTCCGCCAAGGTGTTCGAGGAGATGGCGGAGGAGGAAAAGCAGCATCGGCACATGCTCTTCGAACTCTATGAAAGCCGCTTCGGCCAGAATCTGCCGCCGATCCGGCGCGAGGATGTCAAAGGCTTCCTCAAGCGCCGTCCGATTTGGCTTACCCGCAACCTGCCGCTCGACAGGATGCGCAAAGAGGCCCAGGCGATGGAGTTCCAGGCCGAGCGCTTCTACGTCAAGGCGGCTGAAAGGGCGACCGACACCGGCGTGCGCAAGCTGTTGGGCGATCTCGCGGAAGCCGAGCAAAAGCATGAGGACATGGCGACGAAGTTCGGTGAGGCGATCCTCACGCCCGATGCGCGCCAACAGGAGGACGAGACCCGCCGGCGCATGTTCGTCCTGCAGTATGTGCAGCCCGGCCTCGTCGGCCTGATGGACGGCTCGGTATCGACGCTCGCCCCGTTGTTTGCCGCGGCATTCGCCACGCACAACACGCTGGCGACGTTCCTGGTCGGTCTCGCCGCATCCGTCGGTGCCGGGATCAGCATGGGCTTTGCGGAAGCCCTGTCGGACGACGGCTCGCTCACGGGCCGCGGCACGCCATGGATACGCGGTGCGGTTACGGGAGTGATGACCGCCCTCGGCGGGCTCGGGCACACGCTGCCCTACCTTGTGCCCAACAGCTGGCCGAACGCCTTCTACATCGCCACCGTGATCTCGGCCATCGTCGTCTTCTTCGAGCTTTGGATCATCGCCTGGATCCGGGCGCGCTTCATGGACACGCCGTTTCTCCAAGCCGCCTTCCAGATCGTCGTCGGGGGCGTGCTCGTCCTTCTGACCGGGATTCTCATCGGCGCCGCTTGACGCAAGTGCGGGGCCGGACGACAGCCAACCATGCGCTTTCTGCTCGCCCATCTCTCCGATGTCCACATCGGGCCGCTTCCCCGCCCGCGTGCCCGCGAGCTCCTCGGCAAGCGGCTCACCGGCTACGTCAACTGGACCCGCGGTCGCCATCGCATCCACGATATGGCCGTCCTGGCGCGGCTCGTCGCCGACCTCAAGGCGCAAAGGCCGGACCACGTCGCCATGACCGGCGACATCGTCAACATCGGCCTGCCGGAGGAGTTTGCGCTCGCCCGCGCCTGGCTCGAATCACTGGGCGATCCGAAGAATGTGAGCTTCGTCCCAGGCAACCATGACGCCTATGTGCGCGCCGCCATGCCACATCTCGCGGATACCTTCGTGGCGTGGGTCGGCGATGGCGCGCCATCCGAACCGATGTTTCCTTACCTTCGGGTCCGCGAGAACATCGCCCTTATTGGGCTCTCCTCGGCGCGCCCAACAGCCCCATTGCTTGCTTCCGGCGCGCTCGGCGCCGAACAGTGTCAGCGTCTCGGCGAACTGCTTGAGGACACGCAGAGGCGTGGGCTTGTGCGGATCGTCATGATCCACCACCCACCCTATCGGGCGGGCGCCACGCTCGGGCGGGGCCTGATCGATGCAGCCAAGTTCGAAGACATCATTCACCGCCACGGCGCCGAGCTTGTCGTCCACGGCCACAACCATCGCAGCTCCGTCGCGCATCTTGCGGCCGGGGGAGGGATCGTGCCCGTCGTCGGCGTGCCATCAGGATCGGCAGTGCCCGGGACCCGCACCCATCGCGCCGCCTA
>JAFAME010000457.1 GCA_019233695.1 Methylobacteriaceae bacterium | reverse complement strand
CGAAGGCCGGCATCTCGCTGTTGAACGGATCGAAGGAGATGCGGACGGCATGGCGGTTTGCGAAAGCCACAGCCAACACGACGGCGGCGACGGGAAGCAGCACCAGAGCCTTGAGAATCGCCTTCATCGCACCCCTCCAAGGCGCCGGCCGCAATCACACATGGGCGCCGACGTTGAGGCGCTCACGCATTTCCTTGCCCGTCTTGAAGAAGGGAACATGCTTCTCGCCCACCGGGACATGCGCGCCGGTGCGTGGGTTGCGCCCAAGCCGCGCGTCGCGCTTCTTGACCGAGAACGCGCCGAAGCCGCGCAGCTCGACCCTGTCGCCGCGGGCAAGGGCGGCCGTGATCTCGTCGAGAATGGCCTTCACGATGTTTTCGACGTCGCGCTGATAGAGATGCGGATTGCGGTCGGCAATCCGCCTGATGAGCTCGGACTTGATCACCTGAGATTCTCCCCGTCCGCCCTGCGCGGCGCGATCGAACGCCGGCCCGATCCACGCCCGCTCTACGGGTCAAGAGCCTGAGCCAGCGTGCCAAACCGATACCAGCCCGTCAAGCGCGCGGGCATCGATCTCACTTGCGGCTCTATCGAGCACCTGGGCGAGGTCATCAAATCCCAGGGCCTGCGACAGGGCTGCGGCCGTGCTGAGAAACCCCCACCGTTCCAGGCTTCCGCGCGGCTGCCAGTCGCGCACGGGGAGGCCCTTGGTCACGCCTTTCTGTTGTTCGAGCCAGGCGATTGCCTCGCGCTCTCCGCCGATCTGATCGACGAGCTTGAGCGGCAGCGCCTGGCGGCCGGTGAAAACCCGTCCGTCGGCGACCCGCGCCAGTTCCTCATCCGAGAGCTTGCGCCGATCCTTCACCAGACCCTTGAACCAATCGTATGAATCGGCAATGAGCGCGGCGACCGCGTCGCGCGCGGCATCGCTCGTCGGCTCGAATGGGCTTGGCGCCGCCTTCAAGGGAGACGACTTCACCTCTTCGACTTTGATGCCAAGATTGTCGAGAAGCTTCGTCATATTCGGATTTTGCAAGAGGACACCGATCGAGCCGACCAGCGAATTGCCGCGCACGACGATCTCGTCTGCCCCGAGGGCGGCAATATAGGCCCCTGACGCCGCCAGCGTGCCGACCACCGCAACGACCGGCTTCTTTGCCGCCACCCGACGGATCTCATCATAGAGCCGTTCCGATCCCGCCGTCGTTCCTCCGGGACTGTCGATGGTCAGGATCACTCCTTCGGCGTGCGAGTCGGCGACATCCCTCAGGAGCTTCAGGGTATCGGCGTCCCCGCTGATGAATCCCGAGATGGCGACCCGGGCGATGTGGGGCTGCAGCGACCCAGGCCCTCCGATCCAGCCGAAGCCCGCCGCGAGCCCCACGATCGCCGCAATGGCCACGAGTAGCGTGGCAAGTCGCCAGAAGAAAACACGGCGCCGCAGGCGTCGCCGATCGACGAGATAGTCGGCTGTGGAGGCGAAAGGCGCGGCTTGGCCTGGCATCGTCATGAAGCGGCTCGATCAGCGTTCGGGGACATGCGGCGGTGACGCCGACCGTAGTGTTGTGCTGCGGCGCACGCAAGGCACTGATGTGCGCCGCAAATGCATGGCAGGCCGCCGCCTGGAGTGCGGCGGTTCCCGCTTCCGCCGCTGCCTACTCGTTCTCGGCGTCGACCTTCTTCTTGCCCTTCTTGGGACCCTCGGCCTCGCTGCGCGCCTTGAGCGCGGCGCCCAGAATATCGCCGAGCGATGCACCCGAGTCGGCCGAGCCGTACTGGGCGATCGCCTCCTTCTCTTCGGCCACTTCGAGGGCCTTGATCGAGACGGCGATCTTGCGGGCGCGACGATCGAACTGGGTGATGCGTGCGTCGACCTTCTCGCCAACTGCGAAGCGCTCGGGGCGCTGGTCGGGACGGTCGCGGGCAAGCTCGTTGCGCTTGATGAAGGTCGTCAGGTCGGTCCCGGCGATCTTCACTTCGATGCCGCCCTCGTTGACCTGCGTGACCTCGCAGGTCACCACTGCCCCCTTCTTCAGGTCGATGCCGCCATCTTCGCTCGACTTGGCGAACGGATCGCCGGCAAGCTGCTTGATGCCGAGCGAGATGCGTTCCTTGTCGGTGTCGACGTCGAGCACCACGGCCTTGACCATGTCGCCCTTCTTGTACTCGTCGATGACCTGCTCGCCCGGGCGGTTCCAGTCGAGATCGGACAGGTGGACCATACCATCGACGTCGCCGTCGAGGCCGATGAAGAGGCCGAACTCGGTCTTGTTCTTGACCTCGCCCTCGACCGTGCTGCCCTTCGGATGCTTCTCCGAGAAGACCTCCCAGGGATTGGCGAGCGTCTGCTTGAGGCCAAGCGAAATGCGGCGCTTGAAGGGATCGACTTCGAGGACCTGAACGTCGACCTCCTGGCTGGTCGAGACGATCTTGCCGGGATGGACGTTCTTCTTGGTCCAGGACATTTCCGAGACGTGAATGAGACCTTCGATCCCGGGTTCGAGCTCGACGAAGGCGCCGTAGTCGGTGATGTTGGTGACACGGCCGCGGAAGCGCGCGCCGACCGGATATTTCGCCTCGATGCCCTGCCAGGGATCGTCCAGCAACTGCTTCATGCCGAGCGAGATGCGATGCGTCTCGTGGTTGACCTTGATGATCTTGACCCGCACCTGCTGGCCGATGCTCAGCACTTCGCTTGGGTGGTTGACGCGCCGCCAAGCGATATCGGTGACGTGCAGGAGGCCGTCGATGCCGCCGAGGTCGACGAAGGCGCCGTAGTCGGTGATGTTCTTGACCA
>JAFAME010000366.1 GCA_019233695.1 Methylobacteriaceae bacterium | reverse complement strand
CGCGGCTGGGTCCCCTATGACGTGCTAACCAAGGCGCTCGTCGAGGGCATGCGCATCGTCGGCATCGACTTCCGCGATGGCATTTTGTTCGTGCCGGAAGTCCTGATGTCGGCCAACGCGATGAAGGCCGGCATGGCGATCCTGCGGCCGCTGCTGATCGCGACCGGGGCGCCGCGGGTCGGCAAAATGGTCATCGGCACGGTCAAGGGCGACATCCACGATATCGGCAAGAACCTCGTCTGCATGATGATGGAGGGCGCCGGCTTCGAGGTGATCGACCTCGGCATCAACAATCCGGTGGAAAAATACCTCGACGCGATCGCCACGCATCAGCCGGACATTCTCGGCATGTCGGCGCTGCTGACGACGACCATGCCCTACATGAAGGTTGTCATCGACACCATGAAGGAGAAGGGCATTCGCAACGACTACATCGTGCTCGTCGGCGGCGCGCCTCTCAACGAGACATTCGCCAATGCGATCGGGGCCGATGCCTACTGCCGCGATGCCGCGGTGGCGGTCGAGACGGCGAAGTCGCTCATGGCCCGCCGGCAGGGGTCGCTGCAGGCGAAGAGCGCGTGAGGCGATAGCCGAAGGGACGGAAGTTGCGCGGGGGAAAGCGACGTAGTGGAGACGGGCCGATCCCTCGCCTTGCGATAATCGGTGCTGTTGGAGAGCCACTTCGAGACCTGCCTGTCGTTCAGGTCCCAGTAGGAGAAGTCCTCGCTGCTGAAGAAGCCCGAGCCCTGATACGCGACATAAAAATCCTTGCAGCCGGCGAGCGCCGGTCCGAATTCCTGCTCGAGGATCGTCTGGAGCATGATCGTTCGAGCACGATCGGCCTGTGATCGTCCTCGATTGCCGGACTATCGCGCCGGGGTTGCTGCCGATTTGCCGTTTGTCACTTCGGCCCGGATCGAACGGTTGCGCGGCGCCGATCCCGCTTCAGGCGGCGCCCTCGATCGCCTGCCAGACTTTCAGCGCCTGGACATGCGCCGCCACGTCGTGCGCCCGGATGATCGACGCGCCGGCACGGATGCCGCACAGGGCGGCCGCCAAGCTTGCCGGAAGCCGCTCGGCTGCAACCGCCTGGCTCGTAAGGCGGCCGAGACTCGATTTGCGCGATACGCCGAGGAGGATCGGGCAGCTGAGCGCTTCAAGCCGGCGCAACTCGCGTACGAGAAGCATGTTCTGCGCATCGCTCTTGCCAAAGCCAAAGCCTGGATCGACGATCAAGCGATCCCGCGCGACGCCGGCGCGAGCGGCAATCTCGATCGAGCGCTCCAGGAAGCGCAGGATGTCGGCCATGATGTCGATCGTCGGGTCGACGCCGGAATGGCCGCGGTTGTGCATGAGAATGGCGACCGCCTTGGCGCGGGCGACAACCCCTGCAAGCTCAGGGTCGCGCTGAAAGGCCCATACGTCATTGACGATCGAAGCGCCGGCGTCGAGCGCGGCCAATGCGACTTCGGCCTTCATCGTGTCGATCGAAAGCGGGATGTCGGTGCGCGCGGCGAGCGCGCGGATGACCGGCAGAACGCGCGCCTTCTCTTCCTCGGCGCTGACCGAGCCGGCCTTCGGACGGGTCGATTCGCCGCCGATGTCGAGGACCGCGGCGCCTTCGCTCGCCAGGCGCACGCCATGCACGACCGCCGCCTCCGCCGACACGAAAGTGCCGCCGTCGGAAAAGGAATCGGGCGTGACGTTGAGGATGCCCATCACGACTGGCCGAGCGAGTGTCAGCGTCTTGCCGTGCGGCAGCAAAAGCACTTTCGCGGCTGCCGCTGCGGTCTTGTCTGGGGTTGCCTGCATCTTGGACCTGAGGAAGGGCGACGACCCGGCGCCGGTCAGACTATCGGCGTTCCGACAGCGCCTCCTCGGCTGTCCAGCCGAGGGTTTCGAGGGCGTCGTGGACTTCGGGGTAGAGCCGCCAGTACCATCTGCGATAAAGGCCCATCTTCGCCCCTTCGGCGACGGCCGTCGTCCACAGCGGACCCTGCGAGTAGCACGGCGGGGCAAGATCGAGGAAACTCGCGACCCTGTGGCCGAGGACGCCATAGTGCAGGTTCACATAGGAGCACCCCCGCGCCCCGATCCGCAGCGCAAGCTCTTCCACCCCCACGATCAGCCCGGGGGCGGCGGCGTGTGCCGTCAGCAGGCGCCTGTGATGGTCCTTGACAAAGGGCTGCGACAGCGCGAGCGCATAGGCGGCTGCTTGCGGGACGACGGCCAGCCGGTATCCCTGATCCAATCTATGGTCCCAGGCCGCCTCGACACGTGATCTGCCTGTCGGCATGATGGGATTGGACTTGAGAAGACCCATATGAACGCCCCTGCCAGGATCGCCCGCCTTCCGTCCGTCTGCCCGCACGACTGTCCGTCGGCTTGCGCGCTCGATGTCGAGGTCGTCGAGGGCAGGACCATCGGCCGGGTGCACGGCGCCAGGGACCAGACCTACACCGCCGGCGTCATTTGCGCCAAGGTCGCGCGCTACGCCGAGCGCATCCATCATCCCAATCGGCTATTGCACCCGCTGAAGCGTGTCGGCCGGAAGGGCGGCGGCGATTTCGCTCGCATCTCGTGGGACGAGGCGCTCGACACGATCAGCGAGAAATTCCTTGCGGCCGAGCGGCAGTTCAGTGCCGAGAGCGTCTGGCCCTATTACTGTGCCGGCACCATGGGCCGGGTGATGCGCGACGGCATCAACCGGCTGCGCCATGCCAAGAAATATTCGGGGTTCTTCTCGACGATCTGCATCAATCCGGCATGGAGCGGCTTCATCGCCGGCACCGGCAAGATGATGGGCCCCGATCCGCGCGAAATGGCAAAAGCCGACTGCGTCGTCATCTGGGGCACAAACGCGGTCTCGACGCAGGTCAACGTGATGACCCACGCGATACGCGCCCGCCGGGAGCGCGGCGCCAAGATCGTCGTCGTCGACGTCTACCGCAACGATACGATGAAGCAGGCCGATCTTGCCCTCTGCCTGCGGCCGGGCACCGATGGCGCGCTCGCCTGCGCCGTGATGCATGTCCTCTTTCGCGACGGCCATGCCGACCGGACGTACCTGCGTAAATATACTGACGTGCCGGACGAGCTCGAAGCGCATGTTGGAACCCGCGACCCGGCCTGGGCCGAGGCGATCACCGGCGTTCCGAGGACCGAAATCGAAGCCTTCGCCCGGCTCGTGGGCACGACGAAGCGAACCTATTTCCGGCTCGGCTACGGATTTTCCCGCAGCCGCAACGGCGCGGTGAACATGCATGCGGCCTCATGCATCCCCGCTGTGACCGGCGCCTGGCAGCACGAAGGCGGGGGCGCCTTTCACAACAATGCAGCGATCTATCACTGGGACCAGACGATCATCGAAGGAACGGACGTGCGCGACCCTGCGGTGCGCGTCCTCGACCAGTCCCGCATCGGCGCGATCCTGTGCGGCGAGGCCGAGGCGCTCCATGGCGGGCCGCCTGTCAAGGCGATGCTCGTCCAGAACACCAATCCCGTCTCGGTTGCACCTGATCAGACGCGCGTGCAGCAGGGCATTGCGCGCGAGGACCTGTTCGTTGCGGTGCACGAGCAGTTCATGACCGAAACCGCGGCAATGGCCGACATCGTGCTGCCCGCCACCATGTTCCTTGAGCACGACGACATCTATTCCGGCGGGGGCCACCAGTACATCATGCTCGGCGGCAAGCTCATCGATCCGCCGGGCGAATGCCGGTCGAACCATGAGGTGATCTGCGCGATCGCCAAGCGAGTCGGGGCCGAACACGAAGGTTTCCGGCTGACACCGCGCCAGCTTGTCGACCGCACGCTGCGCAATTCCGGCTGGGGCGGGATCGAACGGCTCGACGAAGACAAGTGGATCGATTGCCAGCCGCCGTTCGACGAGGCGCATTTCATCAACGGCTTCGCCAATCCCGACGGCAAATTCCGCTTCAAGCCCGATTGGCCAAATGTTCGCTTCACCAATGTCGGCATGATGGGTCCCTGGCAGGCGATACCCTCGCTCCCGGACCATTGGCCCGTCATCGAGGAGGCCGACGCCGACCATCCGTTTCGGCTGGCGACGAGCCCGGCGCGAAGCTTCCTCAATTCGAGCTTCAACGAGACACCGTCATCGCTCGCCCGCGAGGGCCGGCCGACAGTGATGATCCACCCCGCGGATGCGGCCGGCCTCGACATCGGCGAGGGCGACAAGGTCGTGCTCGGCAACCGGCGCGGCGAGGTCAAGCTCAATGCCCGCCTGTTCGACGGCGTGCGGCGCGGGGTCGTGATTTCCGAGGGCGTATGGCCCAACGTCGCCTTCGAGGACGGCAAAGGGATCAATACGCTGACCGGGGCCGACTGCATCGCGCCGTTCGGCGGCGCCGCCTTCCATGACAACCACATCTGGATACGGAAGGCGCGCTAGAGCGGGCGTTCAGGCAAACGGCTCCCGAACCGGCCTTGAGCTGGCCCAACTTCGGTCGTTTCCGACTGTGAAAAACACTCTGAGGTGTCATTCCGGCCGAAGCACCGCGAAGCGGTGCGCAGAGCCGGGGTCCGGAACAGGAAACCCTTTCAGGAGCTTGTCCCCGGATCCCGGATAGCGCGCTTCGCGCTTCCGGGATGACGATCTACAATGGCGGGCACGACCGAAGCCCTCGGTCGATCCTGGCCTGAGGTCTACGATGCTGGCTCCTTCCCCGCCAAGGGCGGAGAGGCGCTCCGGCGCCTCACTTGGCCTCGACGCCCCACAGCTTGAAATAGTGCTCCTTGTAGCCGTTGCTGGGGAAGAAGGCGTTCTTGTCGCCGCCCTCGGCGTTCACGTTCTGCGGGGTCACGAGATAAGGGCTCTGCACGTAGCCGCTCGGCGGCGCCTTGTTGAAGGCGCGGTTCAGTTCATCGAGCGCCTGGAAGGCCTGCAACTCGATCGGCTCCGAGACGGTGACAAGCTGATAGGACTTGCCCTGCCGGATGCGGTCATAGGCCGAACGGTTGCCGTCGGCCGCGACGAGCTTGACCTCGTCGGGCTTGACGCCGGCGCTGCGCAGCACGGGGACGGCAAAATCCCAGTCGTTGTCGCCGACCGAGGTCGCATAGAGCGGCAGGCCGAAGCGCTGCACCCAGCTCGTCGTCAGCTGCGGCTGGCGTTGGGCAGCTTCCGAAGCGGGCGAGTTGACATAGTCAAGCACGGCGCAACCGGTGCATTCCTTGATGCGGTCGCGGGTGGCCCCGGACTTCGTGGCGGCGATCGCATATTCGTTGTGGCTGAGGATAACCACGCGGCCCTTGCCCTTCGAATCCGCAATCACCCAATCGGCCTCCGCCTGGCCGATGGCGACCGTGTCCTGCTGGATGTTGTAGAAGAGATTGATCTCGGGATGCGGCCCCGGCGTTGCAGCTGCATGCAGGCCGACCATGGCGATGCCTTGGGCAGCAGCCGTGCGCATCGGATCCTGCAGGCTCGCAGCGTCGGCGAACATGACGATGCCGTCGGGCTTCAAGGCAATGGCCTGGTTGAGGCCGGCGAGCCAGGAAGTCGGGCTGCCGTGCCCATCGATGACCGTCAGCTTCCAGCCCATTTTGTCGGCGGCATTCTTCATGTAGACGCCGTAGAGATGGGAAATGTCGTTCTGCTCGTCGCCGGAGAGAAAGACGATGCTTTTGCCCTTGGCCAGCGGCGGCGCCGAGGTCGGGCCGTCCCACGTCGTCTGGGGTCCGGCAAATTTCTTGACGTTTTCGATCGCGCGGTCGATCACCGCCTGCGGATCGGCGGCCCGCGCACCTGTCTGCATTAGCGCCAGGATCGCAGCCCCAAGGCCAAGACATATGGCGAGATGTCCTCGGCCGCGGCCCGGTATCCTCTTCGTCATCGCGCTTCCTCCCTGCAGCTCCGGCCGCTCGCGGCGGCGCTGGATGTGTTTCGGCGGAGTATCGGCGCCGTTCCGCAACGCGTCAACGCATGCCCGGATCTCCAAGCGCAATCCCGATGAGGCTCGCGTCAATAAATCCCCTCTCCCCGTTCTTCACGGGGAGGGGGCTAGGGTGAGGGGCTTGGCGAGTTCGCGCAGCGCAATGAGTCGGTGCGAAGGTGGCGGCCAATAGCCTGGCCCCTCACCCCAACTCTCTCCCCGCAAGGGGCGGGGAGAGGGGGCGCGCCAAGCATTCGAGTATATTTCTTCACACGCACTGAATCAGGGCCGAGATCATGAACCGGTCGCCGTTTGCCCACGAAATCACGCCCACGCCCACCAAAGTGGAATGCGTGGCAGAGACCCGTTCGATTGCCGGGGAGTCGCCCGTCTGGAGCGTCGCCGAAAAGTGCCTCTATTTCGTCGATCATCAGGGGCACAAGATCCATCGCTACCGGCCTGCCGAGGGTGGGCTCGACACCTTCGATCTGCCGGGCGTCGTCACATCGCTTGCGCCGCGGCGCGGCGGGCTGATCGTGACCATCGAGCGCCGCTTTGCCTTCTTCGATCCGGACAGCGGCAGGCTCGAAGATCGATTTTCTGTCGAGCCGGAGCTTCCCGACAACCGCTTCAACGACGGCAAGTGCGACCGGCAGGGCCGCTTCTGGGCCGGCACGATGGGAAAGATCGCCTGGGATTCACCCTGCGGCTCGCTCTATCGGCTTGCAGGCGAGGGCGCCCCCGAAAGAATGCGTGCCGAAATCCGCTGCTCGAACGGGCTTGCCTGGAGCCCCGACGATCGCACGTTCTACTACGCCGAGAGCTTCGCCTACATGATCCACGCCTTCGATTTCGATGCAAAGAGCGGCACGATCGGCAATCGCCGCGTCTTCGCCGCGCTCGATCCGCGCTCCGGCGCCTTTCCCGACGGGCTCACGATCGATGTCGAGGGCTACGTCTGGAACGCACAGCCGGTGTTCGGCCGCATCGTGCGCTACGATCCGCAAGGCAAGCTCGACCGGATCGTCGAGACGCCGGTCTCGCGCTGCACGAGCTGCATCTTCGGCGACGATGATCTCGGCACGATGTATGTCACCTCGGCGCGCGAAACTCTGACTGCGGCCGAAATCGAGGACGAACCGCTGGCGGGCGGCCTCTTTGCCTTTCGGCCGGGAGTGCACGGCATCGCTGAGGTTCCCTTTGCGGGGTAGGGTAGGTGGCTGGGTCTAGGGTCGGCGCCGCCCTGCGATGTCATCCCGGAAGCCGCGCAGCGGCTATCCGGGATCCGGTGACACGCT
>JAFAME010000351.1 GCA_019233695.1 Methylobacteriaceae bacterium | reverse complement strand
ACGGCGCTCCAGTCGGGCGAAGTGGACCTCCTCGCGCGCAACAGTACCTGGACGATGTCGCGCGAGACACAGCTCGGGCTCGTCTTCGGGCCGCCGAACTACTTCGACGGCCAGGGATTCCTGGTCCGCAAGAAACTCAACGTGTCTTCCGCGCTCGAACTGAACGGCGCCTCGATCTGCGTGCAGCAGGGCACCACGACCGAGCTCAATCTTGCCGACTATTTTCGGGCCAACAACATGAAATATGAGGGGGTCGTCTTCGCGACCGACGAAGAGACGGTCAAGGCCTACGATTCCGGCCGTTGCGATGCCTACACCACCGACGCCTCCGGCCTGTATTCCGAACGGGCCAAGCTCGTCAATCCGGACGAGCATATCGTCTTGCCGGAGGTCATCTCCAAGGAGCCGCTCGCGCCCGCCGTGCGTGGCGGCGACGACAAATGGTTCGATCTCATCCGCTGGACCCACTACGCCATGCTGATTGCCGAGGAAAAGGGCGTGACCTCGAAGACGGTCGATCAGAGCATGAATTCCAACGATCCGGAGATAAAGCGGCTGCTCGGCAGCGAGGGCGATTTCGGCAAATCGCTCGGCCTCGACAACGCCTGGGCCTACAACATCATCAAGAAGGTCGGCAACTACGGCGAGATCTTCGAAAAGAACGTCGGCGAAAGCACGCCGCTGAAGATCAAGCGCGGCCTCAATGCGCTGTGGACCAAGGGGGGCCTGCAGTACGCGCCGCCGATCCGCTAGCCTGGCAGCAAACCGCCGCCCACCCGTTCCTGCGGAGACGGCCCAGGGTGGGCGGTGGCAAGGTAAATGCATTCAAGAACGTCGACGGGGTGGTCCCGCTGATCGGCGCCGAAGGGGAACATGGCAAACGAAGCCGTCGGCCAGGAGAGGCCCAAAGTCTCTCCCCTGAACGACCCAGCTATCCGCGGGTACGTCTTCCAGGCGCTCCTTCTTGCCGTTCTCGTCCTGCTGATCATCGGAGCGACGATCAACACCAGCGAGAACATGCGTACTCGCGGCATCCCGACCGATTTCCGCTTCTGGAACAATGTCGCCGGCTTCGACATCGACGACACGCTGATCCCCTACAGCGCACTTGATACCTACGGTCGCGCGTTCTGGGTCGGCCTTCTCAACACCTTGCTGGTGTCGGCGGTCGGCATCGTGCTCGCGACCTTTCTCGGCTTCGTTCTCGGCGTGGCACGCCTCTCCAGGAACCTCGTCATCAACAAGCTCGCGATGGCCTATGTCGAGGTGATCCGCAACACCCCGCTGCTGCTGCAACTGCTGTTCTGGTACAACGCGATGCTGAAGCCGTTGCCCGAACCGCGGCAGTCCATTGCCTGGCCGGGCGGCATCTTTCTCAACAACCGCGGCATCATCTTCCCCAACCCGCAGTACGGCCCGCAGGCGGGTTGGGTGGTCATGATGTTCTTCGTCGGGGCGGCGGCAGCCATCCTCTACGCTACCTGGGCCCATCGGCGGCAGATCAGGACGGGGGAGCAGGCGCCGGTCGTGCTCGTTTCGCTCGGCCTGATCATCGGTCTGCCCGTGGTCGCTTTTTTCGTCCTTGGCCAGCCGATTTCGTTGAGCTTTCCGATGCTCAAGGGCTTCAATTTCGTGGGTGGCCTGCGGGTGCGTCCGGAGCGCGTGGCCCTGGTTCTTGGCCTTGTCATCTACACGGCGGCGTTCATCGCCGAGATCGTGCGCGCCGGCATCATGGCCGTCTCGCGTGGCCAGAGCGAAGCCGCCCATGCGCTCGGCCTGCGGGCGGGCCCGACGCTCAATCTCGTCGTCATTCCGCAGGCCCTGCGCGTCATCATCCCGCCGCTGACGAGCCAGTATCTGAACCTGACCAAGAATTCCTCGCTCGCCGTCTTCGTCGGTTATCCCGACCTGGTCCAGGTCTTCGCCGGCACGGTGCTCAACCAGACCGGCGCTGCCGTGCAGGTGATGGCCATCACCATGCTGGTCTATCTCACGATCTCGCTCGTGACCTCGGCCCTCATGAACTGGTACAACGCCCGCAAGGCGTTGGTGGAGCGCTAGAGCATGGCCCAGGCGCCCGCCACCGAGCCTTCGGCCCCCCTCGTCTATGTCCGTGACACGCCGACGGAGACCTTGCCGCCGCCGGTCTATGCGCGCGGCGCCCTCGCCTGGTTCAGGGAAAACTTCTTCTCGGACATCCTGTCTTCGGTCCTCACGGTCGCTGCCATCGCCTTCCTCGTCTGGGTCCTGCCCGGCCTCGTCCGCTTTCTTTTCCTCGATGCCGTCTGGTCGGCGAAGGACGGCGGCCCCTGTCGCGTCGTCGGAGCGGGCGCCTGCTGGGCCTTCATTGCCCAGAAATGGCAGTATTTCATGTATGCCTCCTATCCGATCGACGAGCGCTGGCGGGTCGATACGACGCTGATCGTCGGCGCCCTTCTTGTGGTCTGGCTGTTGTGGCCGGGCCTGCCGCGCAAGGGGCTCGGCGGCCTCCTGTTCTTCATCGCCTATCCGATCTTCGGCTGCATTCTGCTGGTCGGATGGCCGGCGATCGGCCTGCCGTTCGCCGACACCAGCCTCTGGGGCGGCGTGTTCGTCACCTTGCTGATTGCCACCGTCGGCATCGTCTTTTCGCTGCCTGCCGGCGTGCTCCTGGCGCTCGGCCGGCGCTCGCGAATGCCGATCGTCAAGTTCCTCTCGGTGGTGTTCATCGAATTCGTGCGCGGCGTCCCGTTCATCACGGTGCTGTTCATGGCCAACACCATGCTGCCGCTGTTCGTGCCGCCCTATCTCACGCCCGACCGCCTGCTGCGGCCGCTCATCGGTGTCGCGCTGTTTTCGGCCGCCTACATGGCCGAGGAAGTCCGCGGCGGGCTGCAGGCCATACCGAAGGGCCAGTACGAGGGGGCGATGGCGGTCGGCCTCAACTATTGGCGGATGATGCGCCTCATCATCCTGCCGCAGGCCCTGACGCTCGTCATTCCGGGCATCGTCAACAATTTCATCGGCCTCTTCAAGGATACCACGCTCGTCGCCATCGTCGGCATCTTCGACTTCCTCGCGGCCGTCGAGGCGCAGAGTCACGATCCTGTCTGGAACGGCCCTTCCGTGCTGACGACCGGCTATATTTTCGCGGCTGCGTTCTACTTCGTTTTCTGCTTCGGCATGTCGCGTTATTCTTTGTACATGGAACGCAAGCTTGCCGCCGGCAAGAAGCGCTGAAGGACCGATCCCTCATGGCTACATCCACCGCAACCGTTCCCGAGTTCTCCCAGGTCGCCGGCGAGACCGCCATCGCCATCATCGGCATGCACAAATGGTATGGCGAGTTCCACGTGCTGAAGGACATCAACCTGCAGGTGAGCCGCGGCGAGCGCATCGTCGTGTGCGGGCCGTCGGGCTCCGGCAAGTCGACCATGATCCGCTGCATCAACCGCCTCGAAGAGCACCAGAAGGGCCGCATCATCGTCGACGGCATCGAGCTCACCAACGACCTCAAGCGCATCGACGAGGTGCGGCGCGAGGTCGGCATGGTGTTTCAGCACTTCAATCTGTTCCCGCATCTGACCATCCTGCAGAACTGCACCCTCGCACCGATCTGGGTGCGCAAGATGCCGCAGAAGCAGGCCGACGAAGTGGCCATGCACTTCCTGACCAGGGTGAAGATCCCCGAGCAGGCGCACAAATACCCCGGGCAGTTGTCGGGCGGCCAGCAGCAGCGCGTCGCCATCGCACGGGCGCTGTGCATGAACCCGAAGATCATGCTCTTCGACGAGCCGACGTCGGCGCTCGATCCGGAGATGGTCAAGGAAGTGCTCGACACCATGGTCTCCCTCGCACAGGAAGGCATGACCATGATCTGCGTGACGCACGAAATGGGCTTTGCCCGGCAGGTCGCCAACCGCGTCATCTTCATGGACTTCGGGCAGATCGTCGAAATGAACACGCCGCGGGAATTTTTTGCCAACCCGCAGCACGAACGCACGAAGCTGTTTTTGAGCCAGATCCTTCACTGAGCGCCCCGCAGCGGCACTTCACGAATTCGTTATGGTGCGGTGCAAAACTGCCCATGACTTCATACGTAATTGTAGGGCGGAAAGGGGCGAGGCACTTGATAGGCCTCGGCCTCACATTACTTGAGATACGGATGATTGAAATGATCGACTTCACCGAGCGGCCCCGGATGCTGCAGGCGGCGTTCGGGCTCGGGAGCGGGGCTCGGAATTCCGAACCTGTTCGGGAGCGGACGGCCTCGCCGATTTCGCACCGGAACGCCCCCGACTCCTGCCCGAAGCATCGTGAGCTCCTGCTGCTGCTTCACGCCGATTTCGCCATCTTTCAGCCGGGCGCGATCTGCGACCGTAAGCGGGCGGCACAGGCGTGAGGGGTGGGCGGGCCGGGAATGAGACCATTCCCTGGGCCAGCATGAGTGCGTGTAAAGAAAAACGACCGATCGTCTTCCCGAAAGGGCAAAGCGCTATCCGGGATCGGTGACAAGCTCCTGAGGACGTGCATGTTCCCGATCCGGCTCTGCG
>JAFAME010000306.1 GCA_019233695.1 Methylobacteriaceae bacterium | reverse complement strand
TTGCCCCAATCACCGCGGGCGAGCGCCGCGGCGAATGCAAGGCGTTCACAGCTCACTTGATCCGAAATGCCCCCTACCCGGATCGTGCCCTTGCCAGCGCCGCCTCGCGAATCTTCGTCAGCGTCGTCGTCGGCGTGATCGCTTCGGCATCGATTTTGATGTGTATAACGGCCGGCTTGCCGGTCGAGACCGCGCGCTCGACCGCGGGCCCGAAACCGGCCGTCTCGGTCACCGTCTCGCCGTGCCCGCCGAAGGCCCGGGCGTAGGCGGCAAAGTCCGGATTTTTCAGGGACGTGGCCGAGACGCGCCCCGGATATTCGCGCTCCTGGTGCATGCGGATCGTGCCGTACATGCCGTTGTCGATGACGATGACAAGGATCGGCAGGTCGTGCTGGACTGCCGTTGCGAACTCCTGCCCGTTCATGAGGAAGCAGCCGTCGCCGGCAAAGGCGACGACGGTGCGCTCGGGATAGAGGCGCTTGGCGCCGACCGCGGCCGGAACGCCATAGCCCATCGATCCGGAATTCGGGGCAAGCTGCGTGCCGAAGCAGCGGTGGCGCAGGAACCGGTTCGGCCAGCCCGAGTAGTTGCCGGCGCCGTTGGTGTAGATCGTGTCGCCCGGCATGTGCTCGCGCAGCCAGATCATCGCTTCGGCGAGGTTCATCGAACCCGGCATGGCGGTCGGCGCCAGCGTCCAGCCGTCATATTCGGCATGCGCCTGGCGCGTGCCTTCGCGCCAGCCGATTTCGTTCGGTGGCTGCAGGCTCTCGACGGCGGCGCAGAAGGCGGCCGGCGATGCATGGATGCCGAGCGTCGGCTGATAGACGCGGCCGAGCTCCTCGGCGCCGGCATGCACATGAACGAACGCCTGGCGCGGCGTCGGCACATCGAACAGGGTATAGGCCTGCGAGGGCATTTCCGCCATGCGGCCGCCGACCAGAAGCACGAGGTCGGCCTCACCGATCCGCGCCTTCAACCTCGGGTTCGGGCCGATGCCGATCTCGCCGGCATGGTTCGGATGGTCGGCATCAAACAGCATGGCGCGGCGGAACGAGGTCGCAACCGGCAGATCGAAGCGCTCGGCAAAGCGCTGAAAGGCGGCGCGCGCCTTTTCCGTCCAGCCGCTGCCGCCGAGAATGACGATCGGCCGCTGCGCGGCCCACAGGAGCTTTTGCAGTTCGGCCATCTGCGTGAGCCCGGGCCAGGTCGCAACCGGCTCGACGCGCGGCGCATCGGCGACGGCGGCGGTCTCGACGAGCATGTCCTCCGGCAAAGCGAGCACCACGGGCCCGGGCCGCCCCTGCATCGCCACGTGGAATGCACGCGCGATGAACTCCGGGATCCGCGCCGGATCCTCTATTTCGGCAACCCATTTCGTCGTCGAGCCGAAGAAGGCGCGATAGTCCATCTCCTGGAAGGCGCCGCGCCCGCGCATCCCCCGATCGATCTGGCCGACGAAGAGGATCAGCGGCACCGAATCGTGCTCGGCGATGTGGATGCCGGGAGATGCATTGGTGGCGCCCGGCCCGCGCGTCACGAAAACGATGCCGGGCCGTCCGGTCAGGCGCCCGATGGCGTCCGCCATCATGGTCGCGCCACCCTCCTGGCGGCAGACGGTGACCTTGATCGGCGCATCACGCAGCGCATCGAGCACCGCCAGGTAGCTCTCGCCCGGGACGCAGAAGACGTGCTCCACGCCTTGAGCGACGAGTTGGTCGACCAGGATGCGGCCGCCGGGCCGGGCGTTCGGGAGCGAATGTTTCACCTTCGATCAACCCTCTTTCGACACGCCGCAGGGGACCGGCTGCGACGGCAGGCTGGTCACCTGATATATGACATCTACGCGCCGCCGCCCCAATTCGGATCGCGCAGCACCTCTTCCTGATGCGCCCCGAGCGGCGGCGCCGGAAGGGCGTTCGCGGCCGGCGCTCCGTCCATGACGACGGCCGACCGCACGCCGGGAGTGACGCCCGCCTCGGCGGCCGAATTGGCAAGCTTCAGCGCGATGCCGCGCGCCCGCACCTGCGGGTCGGCGAAGACGTCCTCGATCGTGTTGATCGGACCTGCCGGCACCGCCGCCTTTTCGAGTCGTCCCAAGAGCTCGGCGCGGGGAAACCGTCTGGTCAAGGCGTGAAGCGCGGCGTCGAGCTCCGCCCGGTTGACGACGCGGTTGGTGTTCACCTTGAACCGCAGGTCGGCGGCAAGCTCCGGGGCATCGAGGGCCTCGCACAACTTGGCAAACTGCGCGTCATTGCCGGTGGCGATGATGATGTCGCCATCGGCGACGGGGAAGACGTCGTAGGGCGCGATATTGACGTGCGAATTGCCGACCCGCTTTCCGACCCGACCGCTGACGAGATAGTTCAGCGCCTGATAGCCGAGCACCGCCACTTGCGCATCGAGGAGTGCGCAGTCGATGAACGCGCCCTCGCCGGTTCGCTCTCTGCGGATCAGGGCTGCCTGGACTGCATTTGCGGCGTAGAGACCGGTGAACGTGTCGGCGATCGAAATGCCTGATTTGGTCGGCGGTCCGTCCGGTTGGCCGGTCACCGCCATGGCCCCGCCAAGACCCTGGATCAGGAAATCATAGCCGGCGCGCGCGGCGTAGGGTCCGTCCTGGCCGAAGCCGGTGATGGAGCAGTAGACCAACCGCGGATGGATGCCCTTCAAGCTTGGATAGTCGAGGCCGTATTTCGCAAGGCCGCCGAGCTTGAAGTTCTCGATCAGAACGTCGGCATGGGCGGCAAGGCGCCTCACCAGGACCCTGCCTTCCTCCGTCTCGAAATCGGCAATGAT
>JAFAME010000007.1 GCA_019233695.1 Methylobacteriaceae bacterium | reverse complement strand
GTTGAACGCCTCGTAGAGGTCCTTGTCGTCCTGCCGGAAGGCGATGCCGCCGTGGCCCACCACCGATTTGCCGGCGACCGTGCCGAAGGGCGGCGTCGATTCGACCCCGTCGTTCTTGGAGGCCATGTCGGCGATCGACAGGGCGGTCAGGGCGGCGGCATCGGCGCGGCCCGATTGGACGGCTTTGACGAGGCTCGACTGGTCGGGAAGGATGACGAGCTGGTCCTGGCCGATGCTTGAGTCCTTGGCATAGCCGCCCTCGACGGCGCCGGCCATCACTGCAAGCTTCAGGTCTTTGTTGGCGGCGATCGAACCGTAGTCCTTGATCGCCTTGGGGTTAGTCTTCTTGACGAGGAAGGCCTGACCGATGCCGTAGGTCGGCTCGGAGAACTGGACCTGGGCGCAGCGCTTGGGAGTGATGAACATGCCCGCGGCGATGATGTCGAAGCGCCCGGCCTGCAATCCTGGAATGAGCGAGCCGAATTCCGTCAGGACACCGTCGACCTGATTGATGCCGATCTTCTTGAGAACGGCGCGGACGACCTCGGGCGACTCGCCGGTCAGCTTGCCGTCCGGAGTGGCAAAGCCATACGGCGCTTCGTTCGCAAAACCAACGCGGATATAGCCTTCGCGCTTGGCGCGCTCGAGCGTGGTCTCGGCGTGTGCCGCGGCAATCGTGCCGATGCCGGCGAGCCCCGCGATCAGGCCTATCAAAGCGCGCCGCGATAGTGAATGCCTCATCATCTCGTCTCTCCCCTTGCTGTCCCGCTCGGCGCGCGCGGTCGCTGATCAGCGTCGGTGGCATTCATGCGTCCGGACCTTCAACAGGCTCGGCGGCGAGCCCGGACAGCGTGCCATGCGCCGGCGTTCCTTGCAAGAGATGTGCACAACACCGTGAAGAGATCTGGTAACGATGCAGCTGACGGTGGCCACCCTGCCTTGATTTTCAGCCGTGATGTATACAACGTATGCCTTTTGATCGGGCACCGATCCTATCGCCAGACGGCAGCGAGGCAAGGGATGAGCGACTTGGACGGACTTGAGCCGGGCGCTCAGGGGTATTTTACGCCGCAGGAATATGATGCGCGACTGGAGGCCGTTCGCTCCGGCATGGCGGCAAAGGGCATCGACCTTCTCCTGGTTTCGACGCCGGAAAACATCTTCTACCTCACGGGCCTCGATCACTGGGGCTATTTCGCGCCGCATCTCCTGATCGTGCCGGCCGAGGGCGAAATGGCGCTCGTCACACGGTCGATGGAGAAGATAACGATCGCCAATCAGGTCCGCAACGCGCGCTTCTATGGTCATCAGGACTCGGAGACTGCCGCGGATGTCGCCGGGCGCCTCCTCGGCGCCGGACACACGCAGGCGCGGATCGGCGCCGAATTCTGGTCGTCGGGCCTCTCGCACGGGCTCGCCGAGGTCCTGAAGGGCAAGCTTTCAGGCGTGCGTTGGCTTGACGCTTCCGGCCTGATCGATGCGCTGCGCAGGGTCAAGAGCCCGGCGGAACGGGCCTATGTGCGCCGCGCCGCGCAGGTCACGGACGCCGGTGCTGCGGCCGCAATCTCCGCGATCGGCGACGGCGCGAGCGAAAGACACGTCGCGGCCGAATGCGAGCGCGCCATGATCGAGGCGGGCGGCACCTATCCGGGCTTCGGACCGTTCATTCGCTCGACTATCCGGCTTGGCGAGGAGCACACGACCTGGACCGACCGCCGATTTGCGGCGGGCGAGGCGGTCTTCATGGAGCTCTCCGGCTGCGTTGCCCGCTACCACGCGCCTCTCGGACGGCTCGTCCACGTCGGTCACGTACCGGAGGGTGCGGCCAAAATGGCAGAGATTGCGGGCGAGGCCTTCGATGCCGTGCTTGGGGCGATGCGCGAGGGCGCCCTCTTTCGCGATGTCTATGCCGCCTGGCAGGGCGTTGTCGACAGGGCAGGGCTGTCGCACTATCGCCGCCATCATTGCGGCTATCTCGTCGGGATCGGCGTCCCACCGAGCTGGACCGGCGGCAATAGCGTCACCGGGCTTCGCCACGACAGCGACATCAAGGTCAAGACCGGCATGACCTTCCACGTGCTGTCCTGGCTGATGGGAACCGGCCGCGGCGACTTCTTCGTCTCCAATGCGGTCCTGCTCGACGATGACGGACCCGAGGTGCTCACCCGCACGCCCGCCGGCGTGTGCGTTGCATAGCGCACTGCCGCGGGCGAGCTCACAGGCGCTCAAGCTGTTGAACGTGCCGCGCCTCGCGACGGGCGCGGACCCCAGCGCCAGCGCCTCACCGCCTTATCCGATATTCGTAGGTCACGCTGCCGCCGATTCTCACGCAGGTGTCGGTCGCCGGAATATAGATGAATCCCGGGAGGTGGCGCGCTTCGCACGTCCTGGCGGCGGCCTCGGCCTGGGCTTTGCGGAAGGCCGAGTCTCCCGCCCGTAAGGCGGCGGCAGGCGACAGCCAGGCAGCCAGAACTCCAAGGAGAAGACATCCGATCGGCTTCATGCGCCGGCTCCGCCTCCAGGGCATGATGCCCTTCGGCGGGCTGGTACGGGCGAAGTATGTCGATCTCGCGGCGATGCCCTCAGAGGGCGGAAAGAGCCCTTGCAGCCCCAATCGCCTGATTGCCCTATCTGCGGCGCAGCAGGAGATTGGCGCATCCGAGCACGACGATCGAGAAGACGATCAGCAGCGTCCCGAGGGCATTGATCGTGGGCGTCACGCCGTTTTCGACCTGGGCCCAGATGTACATCGGGAGTGTGCCCTGCGTGCCGACAGTGAAGAACGTCACGCCGAAGGTGTCGAGCGACACCGTGAAGACGATCAGGGCCGCAGCGATGATCCCGGGCATGACGAGCGGCAGCGTGACGTGCAGGAAGACGCGCAGGGGTCGGGCGCCGAGATCGGCCGCGGCAGCGTCGAGCCGCCGGTCGTAGCCGTAAAGGCGCGTCGCAACGGCAAGCACCGCGTAGGGCGTCGTGACGACGACGTGGCCGGCGGTGGCCGTCCAGATGGAAAGCTTAAGGCCGAGCACCGGCACGAACACGATCAGCAGGGCAGCGCCCAGCAGGATTCCGGGCACCACCATCGGCATCAGGATGAAGCCGCTGAAAATGCCCTTCAGCGGGAATTCGCTTCGCGCCAGCCCAAAGGCGCACAGCGTGCCGATGGTGGTTGCGACGGGCACGGTCAGGGCCGCCACGACCAGACTATTGCGGAACGCCTGGATCAAGAAGTATTCGCCGAAAAGCTCGTGGTACCAGTCGAGCGTAAGGCCGGTGACCGGAAAGCTTCCGAGCGGCGATTTATTGAATGAGAAGAAAATCAGAAGCACGATCGGCAGGTACAGGAAGACATAGACGGCCGCGCCGTGGATCCATAGGGGCGCGGCGATGCGCGATCTAGCGGCCGCCACCGAATATCTCCTCGAGCCTCGCTGCCCGACGCAGGGCGAGAATGAGGCACATGGTGAGCGCCGCGATGACGAAAACCATGGCCGAGCCGACGCCGAAGCGCAGGGCCTGAAACTGCGACACCACGACATTGACGATCAGCATTCCCTGGGCGCCGCCGACCAGGGTCGGCGTCACGTACTCGCCGAGCATCGGGATGAACACGAAGATGAAGGAGGTGAAGATACCGGGAAGCGTCAGAGGCACCATGACATGCACGAAAACGCGCCATGGGCGTGCCCCAAGATCCATCGCCGCCGCCAGAAGCGACGTGTCGAGCCGCTCGAGCGACGTGTAGAGCGCTAGTGTACAATAAGGAATGTAGAGATATACCGAGACGATCACGACGGAAAAATTGTTGTACAGCAGGAAGCGGACGGGCTCGTCCAGCAGGCCCGTCGCGAGAAGGGCTCGGTTGATGAGCCCGCGCTCGCCCAGGATCGTCATCCAGGCGTAGACGCGCAGGAGATAGCTTGTCCAGAACGGCAGGATAACGAGCACGAGCATGGTCGACTGGATGGATCGCGGCAGCTTCGTCAGGAAATAGGCGAACGGATAGCTGATGATCAGGCACAGTGCGGTGACTGCGGCCGCGAGCAGCACGGTCTTGATCAGGATGTTGAGATAGAGCGGATTCTTCAGGAAGAAGAGGTAGTTGTCTGCCGTGAGCTGCGGCGTCACGTGGAATTCGTGGATGACCAGGATGCTGGCAAGCCCCATCACAATCATCGGCAGCACGAACAGGACGAGATCGAGAGCGGTGAGCGGCAGAATCCCGATGAACGGGCTCAGCGGCCCGGGCCGCTGAACCCGGTGTCCGAGCGTTAGGGTGTGGCTCATCGACATCGCTTTTTGGCGTCCTCGCCCCGTGGCCGGAGGCAACCTTCAAGTCCGCGCGCCTCGCTCCCAAGGACGCCCGCCGGATGGCCCGGGGGAGCCGTCGTTGCGAGCGGCGCGGCGACGACGCAATCCAGCTCGCGCGCTGTCTACTGGATTGCTTCGCTTCGCTCGCAATGACTGACGCGCCTAGCTTCCCGCCACCTCGTTGAAGGCATCGACGTATTCGCCGATGTTCGGGGGCGGCCCGATAATCACCATCTTCGACAGGATCTCGGGCTGGTCGTAGAAGAGCTGATGGGCGTAGTCGGACTTGCCCTGCTTCTGAAGAAGATCGAGCGGGCCGCGATAGGCGAGGGGGCGTCGATACTTCATGAAGTTGTCGATGATGTACTTCGCCTGGACGCGGTGCTGCAGCCAGGCCAAAGCGGCTTCGCGATGCGCCGCGCCCTTGACGATGCAGTCCCCGTCGAAATAGCCGATGAAGCCCTCGGGCGGCAGGAAGCCCTTGCAGTCGGGGCCGCCGGCATCTTTGATGCGCAGCGCGCCGCCCGCGCTGAGGGCGGTGACCCAGATGCTTTCGTCGGCCATCAGCTTGACGAGTTCCTCCTCCTGCGGCGGGAACTTCAGGACGTTCGGCATGAGCCGCTTCAGCGCGTCCTTGGCGTTGGCGAGCTCTTCCTTCGTCATCGCATAAGGCTTCTTGGCGCCCGTGGCGATGCCCATCCAGGCGATCACGTCCTCCTGCTGGCGGGTGAAGGAGATGCGCTGGCGCAGCGCCGGATCCCAAAGGAACTTGATGCTCGTCGGCGGGGTCTTGATGTGATTGGTGTTGTACCACAGCACCAGCGGCGACCAGGCCCAGGGCTGCGCCATGAACTTGTCGCCGACCTTCCAGATGCTGAGGTTCTTGAACTGATCGAACATGTCGCCGTATTGCGGCCATGACGCCATGTCGAAGACTTCGATCACGCCCTCTTCGTAGAATTTCGGGACCCAGAGCGCATCGACGCCGACGATGTCGTACTGGTCGCCGCCGCCGAGCTTGACCTTGGCCAGGTTCTCGGAATTTCCCGAGGCCCCGATGAAGTTGAGATGGACGCCGGTCTCCTGTTCGAAATCGGCGACCTCCTTCTGCATGATCCGGCCGCCCCAGGTGAAGGCATTGACCGGCCCTTCGAGCGCCGCGGCGCGGGCAGGGCTGCCGGAGGAGCCGGGATAGCTCAAGCCGGCGGCCGCCCCGATGCCGGCAAAGCCGGCGTTGCGAAGGAAGTCTCGCCGGGTCCCCCCAGATGATGAAGTTCCGTAACCTGTCCTGCGCATCGTCCTCTCCTCCGATATTGGCGACTTGCTTGCACCGAAAGGGGCAGCCATCGCTCATGCTACCCCCTTGACCAGCTCCTCTTGCGAAAAGCCGATGGACTGCGCCGCCGGCCAGGAGATGACGACGTCATCGCCTGCGCTTGACGCTGCCTGGCGCCGCTCTCCCGGCGCCAGCGACTGCCTTACGGTGACCGCCCGGCCATCGGGCAGCATCACTTCGATCTGGAGGTGCGTGCCGAGATAGGCCGCCTTGACGACCCGTCCGCTCAGGGCGACCGCACCGCCGGTCACGCCGCCTGGCTTGCTGATGACGACGTGATCGGGTCGCACGACGACGACGGCTGGCGCACCTGCCGCCAGGCGGTGCGGCGTCGCCGCAAGCACGCGGGCGGCGCCGTCGAGTTCGATCATCGCAGAGCCGCCTGTGCTTTCCAGCACTCTTCCTGGAAACTTGTTGGACGAGCCGATGAAATCGGCGACGAACAGGTTTGCGGGACGTTCATAGACGTCCTGCGGCATTCCGACCTGCACCACGGCCCCGCGATCCATCACCGCGATCCGGTCGGACATGGCGAGCGCTTCTTCCTGGTCATGGGTCACGTAAATGAAGGTGATGCCGACCTCGCGCTGGATGCGGCTGAGCTCCACCTGCATTTGCTTGCGCAATTTGAGATCCAAGGCGCCGAGCGGCTCGTCGAGAA
>JAFAME010000423.1 GCA_019233695.1 Methylobacteriaceae bacterium | reverse complement strand
CCTTCCGCGACGGCAGCCAACGTCAGGCAGGAGAGCACGCGTTTGCCGTCGATCAGCACCGTACAGGCCCCGCACTGGCCGTGATCGCAGCCTTTCTTCGATCCGGTCAGGCCGAGGCGCTCCCGCAGCGCGTCGAGAAGAGCCGTGCGCGGGTCGAGCGAAAGCCGGTGATCCTGGCCGTTGACACGCAGCGTCAGGTCGATGGGTCCGCGAGGATCCGGACCGTTCAAAGCAGATGCGTTGGCCTCTTGGGCGAACGATCGTGCGAAGGGGAAGGCCGAAGCTATCGTCGCCCCTGTGAGGAAGCCGCGGCGATCGACGCGGGGCGACCCGCCGTCGGGGTGTGCAGGAGACATGCTCTCCTCCCGGTTCCGAACGTGGATGTGCGAATGGCGCGGCTCGGCGCGAGCCGGCTCGCCGGGTAACGGCCCATGCGGAGGAAGGTTCCGGCCTTTTAGCCGCACGACATGCGGCACTGAGGGCGCCAGCGTTGCCTTCCGGGCGGCGCCGCTTATGTTCAAATTGTTGGCAGCAAAGCTGACGCCCGCTCGCTCGACGAGGTGGCTTAAATGACGCCAAGGCTCTCGCCGCGACTCCTGCGAGCCGCCCGTGCACTTGTCGGCTGGCAGCTCGACGATGCGGCGCGCGAATCGGGCGTTTCGGTGGCGCTCCTCGAAGCCTTCGAGTCCGAAGCCGGGGCGGCGCTGTCCCCTCGAAGCGCCGGCAAGGTCTTCGCAGCTTTCGAGCTGGCTGGCGTCGTGTTCATCGCCGAGAATGGCGGCGGGGCTGGCGTTCGGCTGCGCCGGCCGGAAACCTCCATCGGTTCTGATGAGGCCACGCTGGCGCTCGAAGAGCTCAACGCCTCCAACGACGAGTGAGACGCATCAGCTCTGTTTCCAGCTCGCGCGCGTTGAACCGGCCAACTCCGCTCGTTCCCGCGAAGGCGGGAACCATAGGTGAAGGTCTCAGCGCTTCGGCCTGCTGGGATCCCCGCCTTCGCGGGGATGAGCGGGCAACAGAAAGCTCTAGCTCGTCACCCGCTCGCCGCGCCCGTAGACGAGCAGCATCAGGATGATGACGGCGCCGTAGATCACCTGGCGGCCGGCTTCCGGCATTTCCATGATCGAGAGAACGCTGTTGAGCAGCACGATCAGGATGACGCCGACGAGGGTGCCGAGGTAGCGACCGCGCCCGCCCAGAATATTGGTACCGCCGATGACCACCGCCGCGATCGAAGGCAGAAGATAGGCATCGCCCATCCCCTGATAGGCCTTGACCGAATAGCCGGCGAGAAGCACTCCGGCGAGACCGGCAGTGAGGCCGCACAGCGCAAAGCAGATCACCGTCACGCGCCGCGTGTTGACGCCCGCGAGATAGGCTGCGGCTTCCTTGTTGCCGATCGCGTAGATATAGCGGCCGAGGGCGGTGCGCTGCAGGATGACGACCACGACAATCGATACGGCGAGCCAGACGAAAAGGGCATTGGGAATGCCGAAGGTGCGCTCGGCCGCAAGGTACCGCATCAGATCGGTGGCGGCGGTCTGCGGGGCAAAGCCGCCGGTGTGGGCCACCATCAGGCCGCGCATGACCGCGTTGATGCCGAGCGTGAAGATCATCGAGGGCACGCGCAGGTAGGCAACCCCGATGCCGTTGACGATGCCGACGATCAGGCCGACGGCAAGGCCGATCGGAATGGCCCAAGGGCCGCCGATGGCGGTTGCCAGCATCGCGGCTGCCGCCAAGGTCCAGGGGACGGACAGGTCGATCTGCGAGATAAGGATGACGATCATCATTCCCGCCGCGACGATCCCCAGGAAGGAGCCGATCTGCAATTGCTGCAGCAGGTAGTTCGGCGACAGCAGCGGCGCGCTGCCGAAGTGCATCCACGTGTAGGCCGTGCCGCCGATGAGGATCACGATGATGAAGAGGGCGGCGATCACGATCGGCCGATCGTCGCGCGACAGGATCAGATTTGCCGGAACGGCGGTCACCGGAACAGCTCCAGCGTGTTCCTGACACGCAGCATGCGCAGCGCACCGATGCTGACGGCCGCCAAAAGGATGATGCCTTCGAACAGCGGCTGCAAGAGGGGTGCGATGTCGAAAATGCGGAAGAAGAAGGAGATGACGCGCAGGATCATGGCGCCGAAGATCGAGCCGATGGCGCCCCCCGAGCCGCCAAGAAGCGACGTGCCGCCGATGACGACCGAGGCGATGGAATTCAGCGTATAGGCTCCGGCCTGCGGGAGATCGGCGTTGCCGGAGGAGGTCTGGATGGCGAGGAACAGCCCGCCGCAACCGGCGAAAAAGCCGCCAAGCGTGAAGGCTGCAATCTTGGCGCGCTCGATCGGGAGCCCGGACATGTAGGCTGCTCCCTCGGCCGAGCCCACTGCATAGACCGCCCGGCCGGTGACCGACCGCCGGAACGGAACCCATACCAAGGCGGCGATCAGGATAATCAGGACGAACGGGACCGGGATCCAGGCCAAGGGAGCAAACCACGGCGCCGCGCCGTCGTTGAAGATGTGGACGGTCGAGGCGAAGTCGCCGAGCGAATTGGTCATCGCCCAATTCAGATCGTCATCGATCTTGCCGCCCGGCTGCGGCCGCAGGAACAGCGCGATGCCGATGTAAATCGCGCCGGTTGCCAACGTGGCGATGATCGGCTGAATACGGCCGAAGACGACGACGCAGCCGTTGAGCAAGCCCGCGAGCGTTCCGATGACGAGGCACAGGATCATGCCGACGATCAGGCCCGTCGTGCCGCCGGGAAGAGTGGCGAGCACCAGATGCAGGCCTCCGAGGTCGAGATTGATAGGGGTTCCCTCGGGCGCCCCGCTCAGAAGATAGCTTGCAAAGCAGCCAACCATCGTCATGAGCGCTCCGACCGAGAGGTCGAGCCCCGCGGCGAGAACCGGAACCGTCTGCGCCATCGCCACCATGGCAAGCGTAAAGATCTCATCGCCGTTCTGGACGAGCACGGCCGACGAGAAGCCTTTGGGATGGGCGACGTGATAGAGCAGATAGATGACGCAGAAGAGAGCGATCGCCGTCACGAGGCCGACGTTCTGGCGCAGCTTGATGGCGAGCGAGGAATCCTCGAAGCGAAACCGCGCCGGCGCCGGAACCTCGGCCGCGCTAGACATGGGCGGCCACTCTCGCGGGCGCCGCAGCTGAGCTTGCGGCATCGATGTTGAGCGAGCTTGCGACGATGTTGGTCTCGGTGAGTTCG
The DNA here is from genome assembly GCA_019233695.1 of Methylobacteriaceae bacterium. GTDB lineage: Bacteria > Pseudomonadota > Alphaproteobacteria > Rhizobiales > Beijerinckiaceae > JAFAME01. Next base: position 14,748 of record JAFAME010000423.1, on the reverse strand, counting down.
GCGCCTTCGAGCTCGCGCACGATACGGCCGTCGTACATGATGGCGACGCGGTCGCAGCAGCCGATCAGCTCGTCATAGTCGGTCGAATAGAACAGGATGGCGGCGCCCTGGTCGGCGAGTTCGCGCATGAGCCGATAGAGCTCCTGCTTGGTGCCGACATCGATGCCGCGGGTCGGGTCGTTGAGGAGGACGATACGCGGCTGCGTCATGAGCCATTTGGCGATGACGACCTTCTGCTGGTTGCCGCCTGAGAGCGTCGAGACCGCATCGTTCTTGTCGCCGACCTTGATCTGCAGCCGCGAAATGCCGCCCTCGACCGCCCTGCGCTCCTTAACGCGATTCACGAACGGGCCGTTCGACAAGGCATCGAGCGAGGCGATCGCCAGATTGTCGGCAATCGACATCGGCAGCATGAGGCCTTCCGTCTTGCGGTCCTCCGGCACGAGCGCGATGCCGACGCCTGGCGCCTTGGCGCCGGCGGGAGAACCCGGCCGCACCGGCCTTCCGTTGACACTCACCGTGCCGGTGACGCCCCGAAGCACCCCGAAAAGCGCAAACAGCAACGTCTTCTGACCCTGCCCGTCAAGGCCCCCGAGGCCGACGATCTCGCCGGCGCCGACATCGATCGAGATCTGGTCGAGACGCTTTTCCCAGCTCAGGTTTTCGATTCTGAGGGCGGGTTGCGGACGGGGCCGGCGCGGTTTTGAGGGATACTGGGTGGCAATGTCGCGCCCGATCATCAACTGGACAATCTCGGCGGTGGACCGCGCGCCCTTCTCGAAGGTCTCGATATGCCGGCCGTTGCGGAACACGGAAGCGCGGTCGGCGAGCGCCTCCACTTCGTGCATGCGGTGGGAAATATAAAGGATCGCAACGCCCTCGGCCTTCAACCGCGCAAGCATGGTGTAGACGCGCTCGACGTCGGCGCTGGTCAATGCCGAGGTCGCTTCGTCGAGAATGAGCAGGCGCGGGCGCTGCCCCAGAGCCTTGGCAATCTCGACCATCTGGCGGCGCGACAGCGGCAGGTCGCGCACGCGCAAGAGCGGGTTCACGTCCTCGCAGCCGATCTCGGTGAGCAGCGCCTCCGCGCGGCGACGCTGGGCCTTCGCGTCGATCAGGCCAAAACGCCGCGGCGGGGCGGCGATCGAAATGTTGTCGGCAACCGAGAGGTCCGGCAGCAACGAAAGTTCCTGGAAGATGCACACGACCCCCGCGGCATTGGCTGCGGAGGGCGAGGCGAAGCTGACGGCGTTGCCGTCAAGGCGCATGTGGCCTGCGTCGGGCTGCACCACGCCGGCCGCGATCTTGATCAGGGTGGACTTGCCGGCCCCATTCTCGCCGAGCACGGCATGGATCTTGCCGCGCGCGCAGGCAAAGTCGACGTTTTCGAGCGCCCGGACGCCGCCGTAGCGCTTCGAAATCCCCGCAAGCACGAGGAAATCCTCTCCCGTCGGCGCAACCATGGCGGGCCCTGCTCAACGTCAGAAGTTTGACATGAAATTGCAGCCAAGCAAACGGCCCGGCATGAAGCCGGGCCGCCAGAATACCACCGGTGATCGGATCACTTGTTGGCTTCGGACTGGGCCATGATCTCCGGCGCCGTGAAGGTCACGCCGCACGGCAGGAACTGGTTCGGCGCAAAGAAGTTGGCGTTGAGGTCCGGCCAGTAGTTCTCGCCGGCCTTCAGCGTCTTGTAGGTCGCAACCGGGATCGGGATCGAGATCAGCTGCGGCATCACGTTACCCTGCAGCGCCGAGATCGCCGCCTTCGTGGCGATGGCGACGAGGGCCGGGGACTGCCCGTAGGACATGCCCTTCAGCCCCTCCTTGTAGTGCTCCATGATCTGCTTGCGGAACTCGTTCTCGCCCTCGCCCGACATCGGCACGAATGGCTGCTTGGCATCCATCATGGCGCGCACGGTGCCGTCGGAGCCGCCCTGCGTGAACACGCCGTCGAAATGGCCGTGCACGGCGAGCGCGTCCGCGGTCACCTTCTGCGAGGTCCCCGTGTCCCAATTCCCCACCACTTCGGTGATGTTGAACTTGTTCCCGGGCGCTTCCATCACCTCGCGGAAGCCGAGGTGGCGGTCGCGATCGACCGAATTGCCCGGCAGGCCGCGCACTTCGAGGATGTCGCCGGACGTCTTGCCCGACTCGTCGATCAGCCACTTGGCCGACATCCGGCCCATTTCCTTCTGGTCCTCGTTGACCATCATCACCTTGTCGGTGTCGAGGATGTTGTCGAAGGGAACGACCACCACGTTGTTCTTGTCGGCAAGGCGGATGATGCGATCAAAGCCGTCGGGCGCAACCGCGATGGTGATGATCGCGTCAAAGCCTTGATTGATGAAGTCCTCCATGGCGCCGAGCTGGGCGGCAACGTCGGTTCCGGTGGAGACGACCTTGAACTCCTTCAGGTTCTCCTTGATGCCGGGCTGCTCGGCAAAAGCCTTGGCGGTCTTGACCATCTGGATGCGCCAGGTGTTGCCGACAAAGCCGTTGACGAGCGCGATGCGATAGGGTCCGGGCTTCTTGTCCCACTGGAAGAACTTGGTCTTGTCGGACCACGGCTTGAAGCATTCGGGATTGGCGCCCGGGCCTGAGACGATCTTCGGCCCCGCGAAGGCGGCCACTGACGACAACAACAGGCTCGCAAATGCGAGGCCCGAGATGCGAACTGCCCAATTCATTGGAGATCCTCCCTCAGCTTTCGTCCCTGACAATCTTGGCGGGGTGCCCCCCTGGCCCCGGCGCTTTTGCCTGCGCCGGTACTTGGCTGCTAGCATGACACGGCGATGAACGAAAGCGCAAGCCTGCGCCTGGGGGCGTGGGCGCTGCAAGCCCCCGCCGTTCCGGTTGAGTGCGATGCCTTCCAAAGGAGCCAGCGAATGATCGAGGAACCGCCCCTGCTCACCGTCCGGCGCACGTTCTCGCGCCCGCCGAAGGAGCTTGTGGGCAGCCTTGCCGGCGCGCAAACCGGGCACCTGATCGACGCAATGGAAGGCCGCGGTGCGCTCGATGCGGCGATCAAGCCGATCGACCGGACCTGCGCGGGCTTCGTGGGAACGGCGCTGACCTGCGAGACCGGCCCCTCCGACAACCTTGCCATCCTGGCGGCCCTCGGCCTCGCCGAGCCGGGCGACGTGATCATCGCTGCGTCCGATGCCTTCGGCTCTACGGCGGTGATGGGCGACAACGTCGCCATGATGGCGAAGAACCGCGGCCTCGCGGCGCTGGTGACGGACGGCATGGTGCGCGACACGCCAGGCATCGTGGCGGCCGCCCTTCCGGTGTTCGCCCGCGGCGTCACGCCGAATTCCTGCGTGAAGAGCGGCCCGGGGAAGATCGGGCTTCCGATCGTCTGCGGCGGCGTGGCAGTCGAAGCGGGCGATGTCATCGTCGGCGATGTCGACGGGATCGTGGTCGTGCCGCGCGGCATGCTCGATCACGTCGTCAAGCGCCTCGCCGAGGTGATCAAGGCCGAGCAGGCGCTGCAGGCGCGCATCGCCGAGGGCCTGACCGTACTCGATCCGATCGATGCGCTTTTGCGGTCGGAGAGGGTACGGTATGTTGAGTAAGGCAGGGATGGGCAGTCGGCAATCGGCGGTCGCCTGCTAGCTACTGCCTACTGCCGAACGCCGACTGCCTACTCCAGCCGGTAAATCCTCATCGCCGTATCGCGATAGAGCTTGCGCTTCTCCGCATCGTTTGCCTGCGCCACCACCTCGTCGAGAATGTCGACGAACGTCGGGTAGGGATGCGTGAGCTCGGAGACTGTCCAGTCGCTTCCGTACATCACTCGGTCGAAACCGAAGGCCTCGATCACATGGGTGATGTAGGGCTTCACCTCCTCCTTGTTCCACTTGGCGTGGTTTGCCTCGGTGATCACCCCCGACACCTTGCAGACGACGTTGGGCAGTCGCGCCATCTCGACGATCTGGCCCCACCAGGGCTCCCTAAGGCCGTGCTTGATGCCGGGCTTGCCGATGTGATCGAGAACGAAAGTCACCTCGGGGCAGCGGCGGGCGAGTTCGAGCCCGAAGACGAGGGCCCAGTGCTTGACGCAGATATCGAAGGTGAGGCCGTGCTTCGGCAACAGTTTTATCGCTTCAATGAACCCCGGCTCCAGGCAGAATGAGGGGTCCCTCTCGGTCTCGATCAGGCGGCGAATGCCACGCAGGATACGGTTCTTCTTGAGCGCGACGATGTCGCCTTCGACCGCCGGACCCTTTTCAAGCGGCGCATGCGCCACCATGCCCGCAAGCCGCCGATCTTTGTCGGCGAGGCTCTGGATGAAGGCGGCCTCTTCCAAATGCAGGCCCGGATCGACGGCGACCTCGGCGAAGACAATCTTGTCGACCTCCGCTTCGCCCCGCGCGCGATCGAAATCCTCCAGCACATAGGTGCGGTTGATCTTCGGCACGCCCTGCAGCCACCCGTACCGCAGCCGACCGACGTCGTAGAGATGGACATGGCTGTCGATTATCGGGAAGTTCGGCATGACGTTCTCCGCACCGTCCACGGGGCCTGTGCCGGCCGGTTTTTGCAACGAAATGAGCGCTATCGCGCCATGTCGTCAAGATCGGGCGACTGACGCCGAAACAGGATGTCCGGGCTGAGATCCGCGATCCGGCTGATGCCGCAAAGCCCCATGACGCGGTCGATCTCACGACGGAAGACGTCGAGCACGTGGGCGACGCCCGGTTCGCCTGCCACCGTGAGCCCCCAGAGCTGCGGCCGCCCGATGAGACAGGCGCGGGCGCCGAGCGCCAGCGCCTTGACGACGTCGGCGCCCCGGCGCACCCCGCCGTCGAGCAGGACGGCGAGCCGGCCACCGACCGCCTTAACGACCGCCGGCAGGGCTTCGATCGATGCCGCGGAGCCGTCGAGCTGGCGGCCGCCGTGGTTCGATACGATGATCCCGTCGATACCGTGCTCCACGGCTTCGCGGGCCTCGGTCGGATGGACGATGCCCTTGATGATGAGGGGGCCACGCCAGATGCGCCGCAGCTCGTCGACGTCACGCCAGGACATGGAGGGATCGAGGAGCCCGCCCATGCGACCGGCAAGCGTCTTCAGATCTGCCGTCTCGCCGGGCTTTATGTAGTTGCCGAAGGTGATGCGCGGCAATTCGGTCCGCATGCGGGCAAGCCAGCGCAGCTTCAGGGCCATCGCGGCAACGTCGGTCGGGCTGAAGCGGGGCGGAATGGCAAAGCCGTTGCGCAGGTCGCGCTCGCGATTGCCGAGAAGCTGATTGTCCACGGTCAGAACGAGCGCATCGTAGCCTGCCGCGGCCGCACGTTCGGCGAGCTCGCGGGTGAAGGCGCGATCCTCGTAGATGAAGACCTGCATCCAGCGCGGCGCGGCCCCTGTCTGCGCCAGGGCCTCCAGGGTGCAGACCGAGCCGTGGCTGAGGCAATAGGCGGTGCCTGCGGCCCTGGCGGCGCGTGCCGCAGCGCGTTCGCCGTCGGGCCAGAACAGCCCGGCAAGTCCCGTCGGACCAATGATCACCGGCAGAGTGAGGCGCTTGCCGAAAAGCTCGATGGTAAGGTCGCGGTTTGCGGCGCCCTGCAGCGGCCGCGGCAGGAATCCCCACGCCTGGAAGGCCAATTCGTTGCGGCGCAACGTGAGCTCGTCCTCGGCGCCGCCGTCGGCGAACTCGAACACCGGCCGCGGCAGCACTGAGCGGGCAAGCTCCCGCATGGCAGCGACATTGTAGCCACGTCGTTGCCAGCCTTTGCCGGCGCCCATCATCGCTCCGCTGCCCGAGGCCTCGGCATGGCGCAGCGCTGGAAAGCGTCGTCAGGGCTTTCGGGCATGGGCGTTTCCTGCTTGTTTGGCGCGGGCTCGACTGCTCGGCCCGGCGCATTCAAGCCATATGGAACATCTCCGGCAAGGGTTCGGCAACCGGAATGCCGTCAGGGTCGGTGCGCATGAGATCCTTCATGTAGTCCCACCAGCGCCGCATGACGGGCTCGCCAGGCAGGTCGGCCATGCGATGGTCGTCGCCGCGCTCGAGATAGGCGAACAGCGTGTTCGTCGGCTCATCGAGGAAAATCGAGTAGTTGCGGATGCCGCTCGCCGTCAGAAGCTGCGACAATTCGGGCCAGATCAGGTCGTGCCGGCGCTTGTATTCGGCAGCGCTCCCGGGATTGACATACATCTTGAAGGCGAAGCGTTGCATTCCGCGTCCTCCTCACTCCTCATCCATGAGCGCGATGCGCTTGAGCGCCGGCGGGTCGATGGTGAACGCGCTCGCGCCGCGGACGGCAACCTTGCTCGAATGCCACGCGGAAAGCACCTGGTTCACTTTCGGCCGGCTGGCGCCGATCAGCGATGCAAGCTCGCTTTGCGAGATGTCGAGCGGCACCTGAACGCGCCCGCCGGACAGCTCGGCCGCCTTGCAGAACTGCAGGAACAGCCGGGCGAGGCGCGCTTCGAGCGGCATCAAGGCAATGGCCTCGAGCTGGTCGGTCGTGCCACGAAGCCGCGTGCACAGGCCCCGCATCAGAGCGTCGCGCACGGCAGGGTTGTCATCGATCACACGGCGGAAGCTGCCCTGTGACACGGCGAGCAGGCTCGTCGGCTGCAGCGCCGTCGCATCGAGCGTGCGCGAGCCGCCGTCAAGGAGCGCAATCTCGCCGAAGATCGAGCCGCGCTCGGCGTGGCGGACCGTGAGCTCCCGCCCCTCGGCCGAAACCACCGATAGCCGCACTCTGCCTTCGGTGACGATGAACATGGCATCGCCTCGATCGCCGCGCAGGAAGATCGTCTGGCCCGCAGCGAAGCGGCGCTCCTGCGCGCCCGCAGCAATTGCTTCGAGCACACCGGTCTCGAAATCACGGAACAGATCGACCGCCCGCAGATAGCCGATCACAACATCGATCTTCGACATGCTTGGTCCGAGGCAAGGTCTGGCGCAGGAGATGCCCGAAGGCCGATGCCGTCAACCCGGACGGCGGTCGGCCGCGGCGGCTTGGTCGCTCGGCCGGATCGTTTTCGACTGAATGCCGCCCCCGCTATAGTGCCGCGCGCCGGCACCCAGGGTGCATCGGCCGGAGAAGGCGAGGCGACGCGGTCGCGGCGACCGCTCAACGGGGCGTTTCGATGGACGAGGCCAAAATCCTGCGCCGCATTGCCTTGTTCGGCGAGCTTTCCGCAGCCGAACGTGACGAGCTTCTGGTCAGTATGCGGCTGCGCCGCGTCGCGCGTGGCGAGACGCTTGTCGAGCAGGGCTCGGCGTCGGACGCGCTCTTCATTGTCGCCTTCGGGCTGTTCGAAGTCCGCGTTTCGGAGAGCGAAGCGCCGGTGGCCGAAATCAGCGCGGACCAGCCGATTGGCGAAATCGGCTTCTTCGCCGGAGGCCCGCGAACGGCATCGGTCGTCGCTGCACGCGACTCCGCCGTTCTCGAACTCGATCGTGAGGCGTTCGACGGGCTGGCAATGCGCCAGCCGAAGATCTACCGCGCCATATTGAGGGCCATGGCCCGCCGGCTCGGCGAGATGACCGAAAGGCGGCGCAATCCACGCCGATTCAGCCAGGTGCGTACGCTCGCGGTGATTGGCGGCGGCGCAGACAATGCAATTCCGCCGCGGTTCATCGATCGATGGAGGGCGGTTTGCATGGCCCGCCCCGGCACGCGCGTATTGAGCGCCAGCGATCTCGACGGGCAGCTTGGTGGGTCGCACAAGGATGAATTCTCGATCTCCGCGTGGCTCACAGAGTCGGAGACGGCGTGCGACCTCGTCGTGTGCATCGCCGATGCGGCCTTGACCGAGTGGACGAAATGCGTGCTCGGCAACGCCAATCAGTTGCTGATCGTGGTCGAAGGGGCCTCGGCGGCAACTCTCAATCCGGTCGAAACCTTCGCATTTGGCCTGTTCCCGCCCTCCCGCCGCAAGCTCGTGTGCCTGCACGAACGCCGCACCGGAGTTTGCGCGCCGGCGAGCGGCTGGCTCAGCGACCGCGAGGTCGCAATGGTCCACCACCTCGCGCTCGAGGACGACAAGGACCTCTACCGGCTGCGCCGTTTTCTCACGGGCGATGCGGTCGGCTTCGTCGCCGGCGGCGGCGGCGCCCACGGTCCGGCCCATATCGGCATCTACAAGGCGCTGTGCGAGCGGGGCTTTGTCTTCGATATTTTCGGCGGCGCCAGCGTCGGCGCCGGCATGGTGGCGGGCTTTGCCCAGCTCGAGCCGCCGGAGGCGGTCGATGCCGGGGTCCACGAGCTCTTCATCCGCCGGCGCGCCTTCCGGCGCATGACCTTCCCGCGCTACTCACTCATCGACCACGTCACCTTCGACCGCGCCCTCCAGTATCTCTATCGGCAGACGAGCATCGAAGACCTCTGGCTGCCTTATTTCGCGGTCGCGACGGACCTTTCGGAGCAGGCATTGCGGGTGATCCGTCGCGGCCCCCTATGGCGGGCGGTGCGCGCCTCATGCTCGATCCCGGGCGTCCTTCCGCCGATCTTTTCCGAGGACGGCCACATGCTGGTCGACGGCTCGATTGCGCAGAACCTGCCGCTCGATGCGATGAAGTCGCTGAAGACGGGGCCGAACGTCATCGTCGATCTCGACCTGCCGGTCTCCAGGCCGGCGGCATCCTATGACAGCCTGCCCGGCCGCCGCGAGCTCCTGGCAAAGCTCCTCAACCCGTTTGCGCGGAAGACGCTGCCGGCCTTTCCGGGTCCCGCGGCGGTCGTCCAGCAGAGCATCTTTGCCAACGTTCGCCATGGCCCCCTGCCGCTCGGGCCCTCGGACCTGCTGCTGCATCCCCCGCCCTTTCCGGGCTCAAGCTACATGAACTGGAGCCGCCATGCCGAGGTGGTGGATGCGGCGTACGATTGGGCGCTCTCTGCAATCGACAGGCTGAAGGGCGAGAACCATCCCGCCATCGCCGCGATGGAGGCGGCCATCAGCGGAAAGGCGGCGTGATGGCCGAACGGACTCGTTGCAACCATCCCGCATCAGACTAGGATGCAGCATCGTTCCGCCCCCGCGGAGGCAGCAATGGACATTCTCCCCATCGGACAAGCCAAGCTCAGCCGACGATTTTTTTTCTCCTCCGCATCCCTGTTTCTGACGCTCGGGCCTGCGCAAGCGGCGGAAGAGGCCGGCATCGTGACCGCCGTCCAGGGGGTGGCCGTGGCCGAAACGCGGCCGACGCCACGTGCGCTCGCCGAGAACGGCTCGGTGTTTCTCGAGGAGCTCCTGCGCACTGGTGACGAGTCCCGCCTGGGATTGCGGCTCGGCGAGACCACCTCGGTGCGGCTTGGCGCGCGCTCGAAGCTGCGCATCGACCGCTTCATCGTCAATGCCGGGGGCGAGCTGCGGCTCGGCTCCGGCCAGCTGCTCCTCGACGGACCTGAGGGTGGCTTTCCTCGCGGGCTCATTGTTTCGAGCCCCTATGCGCTGCTTGCGGTCAGGGGCACGAAATTCTTTGCCGGGCAGCTCGACCGGGGTTTCTCGGTCTTCGTCGAGCGCGGCGGGGTGCGGGTGCGCGCCGGCGGGGTTTCGGTCGACCTCGGGCCGGGCGACGGCACCGACATTGCCCACCCCGGCGGCAGGCCCGAGCCCGCCAAGAAATGGGGGCAACCAAAGATCGACCGCGCCATGGCGCTGGTCAACTGAGCTGGCATCTGCGTTCATCCCTCGCCAGACAGCCGCTCGATCCAGCCGCGCAGCGCCGGATCGCTCGGATGCCGGTGTGCCAGCTCGGCAAAGAGGCGGGCAGCGCGCGCCGGGTCGGATTGGCTCGTCTCGAACGCTTCGATGTAAGCGGCGAGGTCATCCTGGTTCGCCTCCGGCCAGGGCTCGCACACCAGGATCGGCTGCGACTCGGATGATGGACGAATGTGGCCGAGCGGCCGGAACGCCAGGCCGGGACAGAGCGCCACCGCGCCGGGTCCCACGGCGATCGACGAACGGAAGAGCTTGTTCGAGGCTTCGAGCTTGGCGGCCGTATTGATCGCGGCCCCATGCGCCGTATAGTCGAGCTTGCGGCTGCCGCCGAAGTCGCCGACGACCGCAGGCCCCGATTCGATGCCGATCCGCGTGCGGCCGAAGGCCAGGCGTGCCGCCTCGGGCTTCGTGCGCAGGGCATCGGTCGCACCGACGATGGCCTGCGCGCAGGCGATCGCGCACCGCGCGTGGTTCTCAAGATCGAGCGGCGCGTTGAAGAAGGCATGGACGGCATCGCCGACGATCTTGTCGATCATCCCGCCGTGCTCGACGACGAGCGAGGAGACGCGGTCGAGATAGGCGTTGAGCAAGGACCCGACCTCCTGCGGCCGGCCCCGTTCGGTGAGGGCGGTAAAGCCCTCGATGTCGGTGAAGAGCGCGGTCACGATCCGCTCCTCCCCTTCAAGGCGAAGCACATCCAGGTTCTGCGCGATGCGCCGCACGATTGCCGGCGACAGATGCTGGGCGAAGCGGGCCTCGATGGCGCGGCGCTCGCGCCAGACGATGGCAAAGCGCGCCAGCGCCGTGCCTTGAAACGCGAAAACGGCAAGCAGCGCCGGAACGAGTGGGTCGATCAACAGGCTGATGCGAACGAAGGCCAGAGTTGCCGCGGCCACCCACGCAACGATCAACAATGCGGCAACGAGGCTCGCCCAGAATGGACCGAGCATCGCGCCTGCGACGATCGCACCGACCGAGAGGATCGCCGAGCCCGCCCTTTCCGCAAGGACCGCGGCGCGAGGCCGCGTCAGAAAGGCGCCATCGAGGAGCTGCTCGGCGGCATCGGCCTGGATCTGAACCGAGGGCATGAAGGGGTCGGCGGCGGTCGCCCGCAGGCCGCCGGCCTCGGGGGCGCTGGCGCCGATGAAGGCAATGCTTCCTTCAGGGACGCGCCCCGCCCCCTTCTCCGCCAGAAGCGCGGTTGCCGGGATCGTCCTCTCGATCCGATGGTCTTTCGTCGAGGCATGCAGCCACAGCGACGCATTTTGCTCCAGCGGCGCCGAAAGCGGGCCGATCTGCAGCCGCGGCGGGCGCGCTTGCGCAATCAGGGTGACATCGCCCTGCCCGACGCGGACGGCCTCGACCGCGAGGCCGTCCTGCACCCCGCTGGCAGCCACGGTCAACAGCGGCACGGTGCGGACCGGCTGCCCTTCGGGGGCGGCGAGCGACAGAACGCCCCACCCCTTTGCCGCGTCGCGCAGGCGTGCCGAAGGGGCGTCTAGGCCGGGTGCTGCGAGAATGTCGGGCGTGTCGATCGCGCCCGTCGTGACGATCGGCGGCCCGTCGATCCCGGCGTTCCCATCCGGGTCGAGGACGACGCCCAGGACGCTCGGCGCTCGGCGCAGGGCCGCCGCCAGGGCCTCGTCGCCTGATCCTCCCGCGCTTCCCTTGTCGGCCAAAAGAATGTCGAGCGCGATCGCCGCCGGGCGGCTCGCCGCAACCTTCGCGACAAGAGTGGCGAGCACGTCGCGGGGCCACGGCCACGGTCCCATCTTCTCGAGGGCGGCGCGATCGATGTCGATGACGACCACGCGGTTCGAAGCGGTTTCTCTCGGAAACGCCGTTCCGAGCGCGTCGAACGCCAGACCGCGCCAGCGCTCCGCAAGCCCCGAAGGATCGCGCTCGATGAACCACAATCCACCTAGCAGCAGCACAGCGCCCGTGAGCCACGCGACGGCGCGCTTGCGCAGCCAGCGCCCCAGTGTTGCGACGTTGCCCGGCGATGTTCTCACGGCTTCGCCAAGCCTATCGCAAGCCTTCGGCCGGCGCGAATTCCCCCAGACATTCCGCAGATCTGGACTATGCTGATGATGCTGCGGGCGATCCTGTCCATAGTGTCACGCACAGGAGGTCTGCATGAGGAAAATTGCGCTATCGATTGCTGCGCTCGCCGCGCCGCTCGCGCTCCATCTGCCGGAGGTCGCGCATGCGCAGAACGTGCGCTCATGGGTGGCCAGCACCGGCAACGACGGCAATCCGTGCACCCGTGCGAGCCCCTGCGCCACCTTCTCTCAGGCCCTCTCGGTGACCAACGCCGAATTACGGTGACATGACCGTATTTACCGTTTTAGACGTCGTGCCGGCGCGACATGTATCGCCCGCATCGTCGATCGCGGCTGGCTGCCAAGCACGGAAGGCAAAGAGCGGTGGACTGCGGATGGAAAAACTGTAAAGACGATCGTGTCGCCGTAATTCTGGCAAGGGAAATCGGAATTGCCCTCATAGTCGCCTTTTGCGATTGTTGCACTGAGCCGCAACGCGGTAGGAGCTGCGGACAGGGCAGAGAATTAACTATCCTTGACAGGTTGCCACGTTGCAGTCGTCGCTTCTACGAAGCGCCCAAAGGCTGTCACGAGTTGCTCGTGGGCGGGATACTCGACTGGAAAGTGGCCACCGTTCTCCAGCATTACAAGTTCGGTCCGAACGCAACTCAGTCGGTCGAAGAACAGGCGAGAGATCGACACATCCGTCCAGTGATCGTCGGCCGGGTGCGCCAGCATCACCGGGCAGACGTCGAATGATTCCGGAGGCACCTCCGGCTCGGCGGTGAGAAGCGTCCGCAGGAAGCGCCCCGGCATCCGGTTGCCGCCCGCACGAGGATCGGCGCCGATCGCGTTTGATAGCGCCGCGTCATTGGCAATTGCCTTCATCTTGATGACGAGAGCCATCGGGATGGACAGCCGGTCGATGAGCGTAGGTGCGCCGGTCAAAAGGGGCTCTACGAACCAGTTCAAGGAGGGAAAGCGAGCAACGCCGCGGCGGGCCTGCGGCTCGCGGGGGTCAAAGAAGCAACTGACGACGAGCCCTTTCGGGAGACGGGTCCGGGCTGCCGCCTCGTAGGCCAGCAATCCACCCGCGCTCAATCCGAGTGCAATGATCGGGAGGCCGCGCCTTGCCTCCGCCTCCATGACGGCCGCAACAACGGTGCGCCAATCCTCGTAGCAAAGCGCCGACTTCGACGGCACGCCCGTAACACCGTAGCCGGGAAGGTCGGGAGCCACCGCATCATAACCAAGCGACCGACACATCTCGCCGTAGATAGCCAGCAGCCGCCCATTGCCGCCGGCACCATGCACGACGATGACGCTCGCGCGCGGGTTCTTTGCCGGCCAGCGGTCGATATGAACATCGAATTGCCCGACTTGCCGCCACTCTTCGTGAACGGGCCAGGGCTCCGGAATGCGCAGCCGTTGGGGCAAGGCGTCGTGGATGCGCCGCCAGTGCGGCACCGACGCATAGCTCAAGCGGGAGGGCAAGGCGAGCGCCATCATCCCCACCAAAACAAGGGTTGGGCAGACCGCGTCAAGTCAAGGATGCTCGCACGTGCACGCAAAGTAAATGGGTAGCGATGCCTTCGCGGCCGCCGACCCCCACTACTTCCGCCTAAGGCTGCAAAGGGGATGGCGGGGATGCTCCCGCGCAGAACGCACTGGGTCGGCTGCCGTGGCTCGACGATTCTTGGTGTCCTGGCCAATTTCAGAGTGCTCGCATACCGAGAGCCGGCCGCAGGAGCTACCACGAAACCCGATCGCGGCGCAGACGCTCGCCGCATCTACGAGGAAATCCCTCCGCCGGCGCGAATTCCCCCCCCGAAGCCATTCCGCAGATCTGGACTATGCTGATGGCGCTGCCGGCGATCATGCCCGCAGTGTCGCCACGCACGGGAGGTCTGCATGAAGAAAATTGCGCTATCGATTGCTGCGCTCGCCGCGCTGCTCGCGCTCAGTCTGCCAGGGGTCGCGCGTGCGCAGAATGTGCGATCGTGGGTGGCGAGCGCCGGCAACGACGGCAATCCGTGCACCCGCGCGAGCCCTTGCGCCACCTTCTCTCAGGCCCTCTTGGTGACCAACGCCGGCGGGGAAATCAACTGTGCAGACGAAGGTGAGTTCGGCAATGGCGGCGAGCTCGACATAGCCAAGTCCATCACCATCGATTGCGATGGCGTGACAGGCCACATGGTGACGACTGCGGGCGGCGCGATCGCGATCGCCGTCACCGCCGCGACGACCGACAGGGTGGTGTTGCGCGGTCTTGACATTTCGGGAAATGGCGTCGGTGTCGCCGGGATATTCGTCAACTCGGCGGGCGCTTTGCAAGTCGAGAAATGTGTGGTCCATGACTTCAGCAATCCAGACCCTGCCCGTGTGCCTTACGGCATTGTCGCTGCCACGATCAACGCCGCGCCTCTGGAGTTCTTCGTTTCAGACACGACCGTCATGAACAATGGCAATTCTTCGGATGGGGGCGGTATTCTCATCGCGCCTTTCCTGGCGTCGAACTCTCTCACCAAAGCCGTGCTCAACAGGGTGGAGGTTCGAAACAACTTCTTTGGCATCAAGGCTGATGCGACACAGGTAAGCGGCGGCGTCATCAACATGACGATCCGGGACAGCATATCCGTCGGCAATCGTTCCAATGCCATCGTGGGAACCGGCAACAGCTCCGGCCCGGCCATCGTCATGATGATCGACCGTTCCGCCGCATCGCACAGCGTCTTCGGCTTCGGGGTCATTGCCGACGGCCCGAAGACATTCATCCGTCTCGGCGGGTCGTCGGTAACCGGCAATCCGACCGGCGTCGGCGCCACCAACGGCGGCTCGCTGCAATCGTTCAAGACAAACCAGATCAAGGGCAACTCGCTCGATGGCACGCCCTTGCCGGTGGTCGGACTGGACTGAATGGTTCTGACGAGCGCTTGCCTGCAAGTCGAGGCGAAGGGGTAGGATCGTGACATGGAGGGTGCGCGTCCCGCGCACCAAGGGGCGACGAGACGCCGCCCCTCCGC
>JAFAME010000332.1 GCA_019233695.1 Methylobacteriaceae bacterium | reverse complement strand
CCGCTCCGGCGGGCACGCGGCTGTGGCGTTCGAGCCTGGCGACATCCCCGGCTAGCGCCTCGACATGCGGATAGCCGGCGACCGTCAACGGGTTCGAGAGCTCGCCGTCCGACACGACAATGGCGCGATCCGCTGTCTCGAAGACTTCGAGGACCTCCGTACAGAACATCACGACGGCGTTGCCGGCAGCGGCGAAGCGGCGCAGGATCCTGTAGATCTCGCGCTTGCTGCCGACGTCGACGCCGCGCGTCGGCTCTTCCAGAAGGAGCAGGCTCGGCCCGCTCGCCAGCGCCTGGGCAATGGCGACCTTCTGCTGGTTGCCGCCCGAGAGCGAGCGGATCGGCTGCGAGATCGCCTGCGCCTTCACCTGAAAGCGGCGGATCGCCGCTTCCGCGAGCGCCCGCATGCGGCCCTTCCGCAGCGCCAGCGCGAAGCCGCCTATTTCCGAGTTTTCGAGCCGTACGAGCAGGTTCTCGCCGACCGAAAGGTTGCTGTAGAGGCTGACCTGGCGCGCCGCCGGGACATAGGCCGTCTGGCGGCGGATCGCGGCATCCCCGCTCATGCCGTTGATCGCGATGGTGCCGGAGCAGCGCTCCAGCCCGGCGAGCGAGCGTAACAGCTCGCGCGCGCCCGATCCCTCCACGCCGATCAGCGCCAGAACCTCGCCGCGGCCGACGGCAAGGTTGACCTCGTGGAACTCCGACGCGTGCGACCATTGCCGCGTCGCGAGGAGCGCGTCGCCGGCAATTGCTGCCGCGCGCGTCTCCTCGGCGCCCGCCTCGCGAGTCGAGCCGAGGACGAGCTGCTCGGCGATGGCTTCCTGCGTCAGCTCGGCGCGGCCGAGGAGGGCTCTGACCTTGCCGTCGCGGATGACGGCGACCCGCCCGGCGTGCTCGACGAGATCGCTCAGGCGGTGGGTGACCAGGATGACGATGCATCCCGACGCGGCGATCTTGTGCATTTCCGAGAAGAGCTCGTCCGACTCTTCATCCGTCAGCGCCGAGTTCGGCTCATCGAACAGGAAGACGCGGGCGTTGCGCGCCAGCGCCCGGGCGATTTCCGTCCTCTGCTGGGTGGCGAGCGTGCAGTCTTCGAGAGGCATGCTGGCGAGGTGGCCGATGCCGAGCGCCTCCATGAGGCGCAGGTCGTCCACGCCGAGCCGTGGCCGCGCCAGTTTCGTGCCCTCACGGCCGGCAAGGACATTCTCGCCGACGCTCAGGTTCGGAAAGAGCTGCGGCTCCTGGTGCACGACGGCGACTTGCATCCAGTCCGCGACCGGTGACCATGGCGCGCCGCCGAAGCGCAGTTCGCCGGCATCGGCCTGCTCTTCGCCCGCCAGAATGCGCACCAGCGTGCTCTTGCCGGCGCCGTTCGGGCCGGCCACCCCCAGAACCTCGCCGGGCTCCAGGTCAAGGTCGACGCCGTCGAGTGCGATCGTGCTGCCGTAGCGCTTCTTGAGGCCGCGCAACTCAATCCTCGGGGCGCCGTCGGGAGGCGGGCTCATGCCGCCCTGCGCGATCGGAGCTTAGTCAGGCCGATGTCGAGGGCGACGGCACCGATGGTGACGAACCCGAGGAAGAGCTGCTGGACATGCGGCCCGGGAGAGAGAAGGGCGAGGCCGATCTGGAGTTCGGCCAGAAGGAGGGCGCCGCCGAGCGTGCCGATCACCGTTCCCTTGCCGCCCGACAGGCTCGCCCCGCCGATGATCACGGCGGCAAAGACCGGAAACGTCTGCGAGAGGCCGATGTCGGGCTGCGACGTTTGAATGAAAGAGAAGTCGAGAATGCCGGCGACCGACGCCAGGATCCCGCTCGCGACGAACGCGAGAATCCTGTACTTGACGACCGGGAGCCGGGCGAGTTCGCCGGCGACGGGGTTGCCACCGATCGCCATCAGCCGGAAGCCGAAGAGCGAGCGGTGGAGCAGGAAGCCGACGACGAGCGCAAGCCCGAGCATCCAGAAGACTTCGGTTGAGAAATTGTGGGTGCCGATGGTGGCCGTGAGGTTCGTGAAGAACGTAAGCTGCCCTTCGCTGACGGCATGCCCCTCCGGCGGATAGGCCGGATTGAACGTGCCCGCCCCGGTGATCCACAGCGAGAAGCCGTAGAGCAGGTTGTAGCTGCCGAGCGTGACGATGAAGGAGGGGATCTTCAGCCGGGTCGTCAGGCCGCCGTTGAAAAGGCCGACCAAGGCGCCGATCGCCAGGGTCAGCGGGATCGCCAGATAGACCGAGATGCCGTCGAGGATCCACATGACGGCAAGCGAATTGGCCGCAAGGCCGTACATGGCGCCGAAGGAGAGGTCGATCTCGCCGACGACAATGACGAGGGTCAGTCCGAGCGCCATGATGGCGACAGAGCTCATCGAGCGCAGCACCGAAACGAGCACGTCGGCGTTCATGAAGGCGGGATTGATGGCGATGAACAGGATCGCTACGAGCACGATGGCGATGAACAATCCGCCAAGGCGCAGGGCAAGATCGAAGGTCGCGCGTCCCGCCGCGCCCAGGCTGAGCCGGGAGTGCGGCGTCGGGACAGTCTCGCTCGGATCTGCCCTGCTCATGAAAACCCCGATCGAGCTTGCCTCAAACAAGGAGCCGCAGGCGCGCCGCGGCTCCTCGACGAGGAAGATTGTTACTGGGCGAGGATTTTGTCGAGTTCGGTCCGCGCCGCCGCGACCCCGTCCTTGGTTACGGGCAGCAATGTCTGGGTGTTGGGCAGGACGACGCCGTTCTTCAGGAACTGGGCGCAGGCCGGGCCGCCGAACGCCGCCTGGTCCGACCAGCGCTGATCGAGCAGCGCCACCTGGATGCCTTTCTCGATGGCGTCGAGCTGGCCCTTGCTGACGTTCCAGCCGATCGTGAACACCTTGCCCTGACGGTTGAGGCTGGTGATGGCCCGATCGGCGTGTTCGGCGCCGATGTCGACGTTCTCGATGAACTGCAGGTCGGGATGCGCCGAAAGGAAGGCGCGATAGGCGTCATAGGCCTTGCCCGGCTCATAGCTGGTATTGAGGCCGTTCTCTTCGGTGTTGACGAAGGTGGCATCCGGGATCGCCGCCTGGATGCCCTCGCGAAAACCCTTCATGCGGCCCTGCGCCCAGAATTCCGCCGGATCGCCGCCGGAGACGGCAAAGACCTTAAGCGCCGTGTTGGTGTCCTTCATCCATTTGAGGACGATATCGGCTGCGTTGTGTCCTTCCTTGATCGGGATTTGCGTGAAGTTCGTGAACTCGTGCCCGCGCGAGGTGACGCCGACGGTGAAGACCGGGATGCCCTGCGCCATGAGCTTGTTGGTGATGGCCGTCATGGCGTCGGAGGTGACCGGCTCGATCGACAGGCAGTCGATGGCGCCTGCAGCAAACTTCGCATCGATCTGCGAGACCTGCTGATTGGCGTCGCTTTGCACCGGCGCGATGCTGGCGCATTCCATCGGCAGGATGGCATTGCCGAGCTGGCAGCCCTTGTCGAATCCTGCCTTGTACTGCGGCGAAAACAGCGGAATGCCGGACGCCTGATAGGAGAAGACGTAGTTGATCTTCTCCCCGTTCTTGAGCTTGGCGGCGATCTTGTCGGAGAGCTTGAACGTCCCCCAATCGCGCTTCACTTCGAGGGGAGCGCCCTCGACCTTGTCGCCCGAGGTGGGGATCTGTGACATGCCTTGCGCCCATGCCACGGCCGAGGCGGCAAGCACGGCGGCGCCGATCATGCCCGCCCGCAGGGGCTTGAACAGATGACCGGCTGTCATCCCGGAAGCGCGAAGCGCTATCCGGGATCCGGAGACAGGCGCCTGAACACGCGCGGGTTCCGGATCACCGCTCTGCGCACCGCTCCGCGGTGCTTCGGCCGGGATGACACCGCAAGCCAAGTTCTTCACAATCCGCGTTCTTCTCATCCTATCCTCCCTGGTCAGTTCGTTGCCACGTCATGATCGGCGGTCGAGGACCTTCTCGCTGCGATAGGCCTCGACCACCTCCTCGATCACCTCGATGCCGAGGCCTGGGCCCGACGGGGGGTAGACCCAGCCGTCGACGTGATCGCATGGCCTCGTCACGAGATCGTGCTGCATCGGGTTTCGAAGCGGTTTGAACTCGAAAAGCTTGCATGCGGACGAGGCAAAGGAGATCGCCAGGCTCGCCGCCGTCACAATGGCCGATGACCAGGCATGCGCATTGGCCTGGCGATGACAGGTCTCGACGCGATCACAGACTTTCTTGAAGCCGGTGATGCCCTCCGCCCGGCCGGGATCGACGCCCACGACATCGACGGTCCCAGTGGCCAGCACCCGCTCGAACCCCTCGAGCGTCCATTCCTTCTCGCCATAGGCGATGAGCGTCGTGGTCTTCGAGCGCAGGTTGGCATAGCCCTCGGGATCCCAGGCGCCGAGCGGCTCCTCGATCCAGGCCAGGCCGTAGTCCTCCATGGCGCGGACACGGCGCACGGCGGTGGTCACATCCCATCGCACATTGATGCCGCAGTCGATCATCAGCGACTTGGCGCCCATCACCTCGCGCATCGCCTTGACATAGGCGACGTCGCGATCGTGCTCGTAGCCGAGGCGGGCGTTGCCGCGCTTGCCGAAACCGGTCTTCAGCCCCTGCAGGCCGCTCGACAGCCATTCGGCCGTCTCCTTGGCCATGTCCGGGATCGATTCGTAGTGCGCATGGCAGGAGGCGATGGCCGGCAGGCGCTCGTGCACCGGGCCGCCGAGAAGGTCGACGACGCTTGCGCCAAGCGCCTTGCCCTTCAGGTCCCACAGCGCGATGTCGATGGCGGCGATGGCGAAGGAGGCAATGCCCCCGCCATAGCCGTACCACCAGGCGTGGTTCTTGGTCTGCTGCCAGAGAACTTCGGTGTGCGTCGGGTCCTTGCCGAGGAGATTTTGCGCCATCCCTTCGATGATCGCCTTCACGGCGAGGCTTGCTTCCGGCCACATCGTGACGGATTCGCCCCAGCCGACCTGCCCGTCGTCGGCCGTGATCCGGCACAGGCAGAGGTGCCGCAACGCATTGAAGTCGTTGGGCTCCGGGTAGCTCACCGGGATCGCTTCGATCGAGCGGATGCGCATGGCTCACCTCAGCCGATCGCCCCGCGGAAAAGGGGCATGCCCTCGGCCCCCACCTCGACACGCAGGAGCCGGCCGCTCATGGCCGCACCGCTCACGTCGAACGGCCCCATGTCGCAGCAATAGAGGATGCCGCCTTTGCCGAAGACGCAGTTGAGGATCGTGCCCCCGGTTTCGAGGAAGTCGATGGGCGTGCCGTCCTTGGCGATGATGTCGACGCCGCCCGCCGCGACCGCCGTGATCCACAGGTTGCCCTGCGTATCGATCTTCAAGCCGTCGGGGATGTGGCCATCGGGCATCGTGTGGATGACGGTTTTCCGGCCGTCCGGGGTCCGGCGCACCACCTTCATGGTGTAGGACTCGACCCAGATGATCGAGCCGTCAGGCTCGGCGACGATACCGTTGGGGTAGACCTTGCCGAGATCTTCGAGGATGTGGGCAGTGCCATTCTTCTCGATGACGCAAATATAGCCCACGTGCGGCTTCGTCGCCGGATCCCAATCGCCCGAGTTGGTGAAGTACAGCCGTCCGTCAGGTCCGAAAGTCAGGTCGTTAGGGCCGGTGAATGTGATTCCGTCGGCGTCGGTGGCGACGATCTCGACCTTGCCACTCGGGCTCGAGCGCTGGATCGAGGGCGGCCGATGCTCGGGCGCCGACCAGGCGCCGACCGTCGGCGTTTGCGTCGAGTAGACGTAGCCGTCAGTGCCGAGCATGCAGGCGTTCGGGCCGCCGCCGACAAAGGCGTAGGTGCCCGTCTTGCCGGTCTTGGGATCGTAGACGCCGATCGCGCTTGCATAAGTATTGGCGAAAACGACGCGTCCGTCGTCGAACTCGTAAGGCCCCTCCGGATGACCGAGGCCCTCGGAGACGACCCTCATCGGCTTCTTCATGGCTTCCTCCCCGGGGCCGCGGCTTTTTTTTTCGTCGGCGGCATTGGTCTAGCTTTTCGAGTCCTGCATTGTCTACTTGTCGGTCAAGATTCACCACATGACGAGCCCGCCCGTGTAGTTGATGGCCTGACCGGTCATGTAGCCGGACTCATCCGACAGCAGGAACCAGATGGCCGCGGCGCATTCCTCGGGACGCGCGGCGCGGCCGAGCGGCACGGACTGCTTCCTCACCTCGCTCAGCTTGGCGCGCGGCATGCCGCGCATATGTGCGACTTCGTCGAGCACACGCTCCTGCATCGGCGTGTCGATGATTCCCGGGCAGATGGCGTTGACGCGTATCGGCCGGGAGGCGAGCGCGTAGGCGAAGGAGCGGGTGATCGAGAGGATCGCCGTCTTGGACGCGGCGTAGGCTGCGACCTCGACCGTCGAGGCAAGCTTGGCCGAGCTCGACGACAGATTGACGATGGCCCCGCCGGCGCGCATCTGCGGGCCGATCTTCTGGCACAGGAAGAAAGTCGCTTCGGCATTCACGGCGAAAACCGCACGCCAGTCCTCGATCGTGACGTCGAGGATCGGCTTCAGGCAGATGATGCCGGCGGCATTGACGAGATAGTCGGCGCCTGCCGCCGCAGCGGCGAGCGCGTCCCATTGGACCGGGTCGGCGAGATCGGCCGCAAGCGTCTCGCAACCTTCCGCCGCGAGCTTGGCAAGCTTGGCGTCGGTGAGGTCGACCGCCAGCACGCCGACGCCCTCGCGCCGCAGGGGTCGCGCGACGGCCTGGCCGATGCCGCTGCCCGCCCCGGTCACGACGGCGCGCCTGGTCGAGGTCGGGCTCATGTCCTCCTGCGTGCGTCCGGCGAGGCGGTACCGCCCGGACGCCTGTTCTGACGCCCAGGGGCGGCGATTGAAACGTTATCGCGCACGGCGCGCCGTGTCCAGAAGCCGCCGAGTGTTGGCGGAGCGCCAGCACGGCTGCCTCGACACGCCAGAAGTTTGCCCGGAAGAGCACTATCCAACCGGTTGGCGCTTTCACCGCTGGCGCGGCCTCGGCCGAACTGGCGTTCACCTTGCCTCGACGGCACCCGTTGGCTATGAATGGAAACGTTATTATCGGGACGCCGAAAACCAACTCGAAACGCCCGGCGTCGTAAGCCGGCCGACACAACGGCAAACCGGGAGCGCGAGATCGTGGCCGCCATTCCGTTCGTCGAGACCCATTTCCACCTTCACGACATGAAGAACCCGGAATTGCGCTATTCTTGGCTCGAACCCGATGCCGTGCATCATTTTCTCGGCGACATCGATGCCATCAAGGCGCAGCACTACTGGATCGACGACTTCCTCGCCGAGATCAGATTCTCGAACGTGCCGAAGGCCGTGCATGTTCAGGCTGCCCTCGGCAGCCCCGACCCCGTGAAGGAGACCGAGTGGCTGCAGAAATTCGCCGACCGGACCGGCTATCCCCACGGTATCATCGGCGAGTGCCATCTCGCTCAGCCGGACGCCGCGCCGGTCCTCGAGCGCCACATGCAGTTTGCCAATTTTCGCGGCATCCGTGATTTCGGCCCGGGCGACTATCTTGTCGACACCTCCTGGCAGGCGGGGTTCGGGCTCCTGGGGCGCTTCGGCCTCGTTTCGTGCCTGGACACCAGGATCGAGCGCGTGCCCAAGGTTCTGGCCCTCGCGGCCAAGTATCCGAGCGTTCCGATCTGTATCGATCACTGCGCCATCCCGAACAGCCGGTCGCCGGAATATTTTCAGGTCTGGCGGAAGGCGCTGAAGGACTTGAGCGCGGCCAACAGTGTCGTCATGAAGATCTCCGGCCTCGGCATGTATGACAGGACGTGGACGGTCGACAGCCTGAAGCCCTGGGTGCTCGGAACGATCGAGGCCTTCGGCACGTCGC
>JAFAME010000326.1 GCA_019233695.1 Methylobacteriaceae bacterium | reverse complement strand
CATCTGCTTGATCTTGCCGATGGCCGCGGCCGGGTTCAGCCCCTTCGGGCAGGTCCGGGCGCAGTTCATGATGGTGTGGCAGCGGTAGAGGCGGAAGGGGTCTTCCAGGCCGTCGAGGCGATCGCCGATCGCCTCATCGCGCGAATCGACGAGCCAGCGATATGCCTGCAACAGCGCCGCCGGACCGAGGTAGCGCTCGCCGTTCCACCAATAGCTTGGACAGGAGGTCGAACAGCAGGCGCACAGAATGCATTCGTAGAGGCCGTCGAGCTTGCCACGCTCCTGCGGCGACTGCTTTCGTTCTTTTTCCGGGGTCGGGGATTCGGTGTGCAACCACGGCTCGATGAGGGCGTGCTGCGCGTAGAACGTCGTGAGGTCCGGCACGAGATCCTTGACGACCGGCATGTGCGGCAACGGATAGATGGTGACGGGCCCTTTCACCTCGTCCATGCCCCGCGTGCAGGCAAGCGTATTGGCCCCATCGATGTTCATGGCGCAGGAGCCGCAGATGCCTTCGCGGCAGGAGCGCCGGAAGGTCAGTGTCGGGTCGATCTTCGATTTGATCCAGATGAGGCCGTCGAGGATCATCGGCGCGCAATCGTCGCGGTTCACCCAATAGGTGTCGAGGCTCGGGTTCTGAGCATCCTCCGGGTTCCAGCGGTAGACGCGGAACTCCTTGACGTTGGTGGCCCCGGGGGGCTTCGGCCAGACCTTGCCGCCCTTGATCCTGGAATTTTTGGGGAGGGTGAATTCAGCCATTGAAGAGCGTTCCCTGACTTATCACTTTGCGCCGCGCTGCAAGTCACCGGGTCGCGCTTCTCCCGAAACAACCCGCATATCGCACGGCTTCAAGGACATCATCCCGGTCAAGGTATGGATAGGCTGCGAGAAGCTCTTCGACAGTTACCCCGGCGTCAACCTGGCCGACGATCATGCCGACAGTGACCCGCAGCCCACGCACGCAAGGCTTGCCGCCCATGACAGCAGGGTCGCGTGTGATGCAAGGAAAGTCATTCATCGCCATTGCTTGAATTCTTCAGCTTTCAATACACCCGCGCCTTCGGCTCGATATACTGCACGTCGTTGGTCATCGTGTATGTGTGCACGGGCCGGTAGTCGATCCGCACTGTCTTTGCCTCGTCGTCGATCCAGGCGAGCGTGTGCTTCATCCATTCCTTGTCGTCGCGATGAGGAAAATCCTCTCGCGCATGGGCGCCGCGGCTTTCGGTCCGGTTCTTTGCCGAATCCATCGTCACGACGGCCTGCACGATGAGGTTGTCGAGTTCGAGCGTCTCGACAAGGTCGGAATTCCAGATGAGCGACCGGTCGGTCACCCGCAGATCAGCCGCGCCCTTCCAGACGTCGTGGATGAGCCTTGAGCCCTCGTCGAGAACCTCGCCGGTGCGGAACACCGCGCAATTGCTCTGCATCGTCTTTTGCATCTTCATGCGCAGCTCGGCCGTAGGCGTCGATCCGCTCGCATGACGGAACCGGTCGAGACGGGCGAGCGCCCGCTCAGCCGAATCGGCGGGAAGGTCGGGATGCTTTTCGTCCGGCTCGATCAGCTCGGCACAGCGCAGCCCCGCCGCCCGCCCGAACACGACAAGATCGATCAGCGAATTCGAGCCGAGCCGGTTGGCGCCATGGACCGAAACGCACGCCGCCTCGCCGAGGGCCATCAGGCCGGGCGCGATCGAATCGGGGTCGCCGCGCAGCTTGGTCAGGGCCTCGCCGTGATGGTTCGTCGGGATGCCGCCCATGTTGTAGTGGACGGTCGGCAGGACGGGGATCGGCTCTTTCGTCAGATCGACGCCGGCAAAAATCCGCGCGCTCTCGGAAATGCCCGGCAGCCGCTCATGCAGAACCTTCGGGTCGAGATGCTCGAGGTGCAGATCGATGTGGTCCTTGTCCTTGCCGACCCCCCTCCCCTCTCGGATCTCGATCGTCATGGAGCGCGAGACGACGTCGCGCGAGGCGAGGTCCTTGGCCGAGGGGGCATAGCGCTCCATGAAGCGCTCGCCCTCCGAATTGGTAAGATAACCGCCCTCGCCCCGCGCCCCCTCGGTGATGAGGCAGCCGGCGCCATAGATTCCCGTCGGATGGAACTGGACAAATTCCATGTCCTGCAACGGCAGTCCGGCGCGCAGCACCATGGCGTTGCCGTCGCCGGTGCAGGTATGCGCCGACGTGGCGGAGAAATAGGCGCGCCCATAGCCGCCTGTCGCCAGCACCGTCATATGGGCGCGGAAGCGGTGGATGGTGCCGTCGTCAAGCTTCAGGCAGATAACGCCCCGGCAGCGCCCCTCAGCGTCCATGAGCAGGTCAATGGCGAAATATTCGATGAAGAACTCGGTATGGTGGCGCAGGGCCTGACCGTAGAGCGTATGCAGGATGGCGTGGCCCGTGCGGTCGGCGGCCGCGCAGGTGCGTTGCGCGATGCCCTTGCCGTAGTCGGTGGTCATGCCGCCGAAGGGCCGCTGATAGATCTTGCCTTCATCGGTGCGAGAGAAGGGCACGCCCCAATGTTCGAGCTCGTAGACGGCAGCAGGGGCGTTGCGGCACAGGTACTCGATGGCGTCCTGATCGCCGAGCCAGTCCGACCCCTTGACGGTGTCGTACATGTGCCAGCGCCAGTCGTCCTCGCCCATGTTGCCGAGTGCGGCCGAGATGCCGCCCTGCGCCGCAACGGTATGCGAGCGCGTCGGGAAGACCTTCGTGATGCATGCCGTTCTCAGGCCCGCCTGCGAGCAGCCGACCGTGGCGCGCAGTCCCGCCCCGCCCGCCCCCACGATAACCACGTCGAAAGCATGATCGGTGACGGGGTAGGCCGCCCCGTTGATGGCGGGGGCGCTGCCGTTCTTCTTTGTAGCGGTGGCGGCCATGAACTTGCCTTCGAGCCTCGCAGCACTTCCTGCGCTCAGGAGAAGCAGATCTTCAGAACGGCAAATAGGGCGACAAACCCGACGAGGACGGCAAAGAACGCATTGGCGATGAGCGCAGCGATCTTGGCTCCCTCGCGATGAATATAGTCTTCTATGATCACCCGCATGCCGATCTGCATATGGTGGATGCCCGACAGGATGAACAGGAGCAGGAGGATGGCAGCGAGCGGATTGGCGAGGATCCTCCGCATCGTGTTGTAATCCTTGCCGATCATCGAGACGATGATCCAGACGAAGGCGATGGTGAGCGGGACCAGGGCAATGCCGGTCAGGCGCTGATGCCAGAACTCCGAGGTTCCCGATCTCGCCGAGCCGAGGCCACGGACGACGGCAAGGGAGCTGCGCATGGACTGCGGGTTTCGCGCCACTTGTCCTCCTAGCGAATCAGAAAGGCGATGATCCACACGAGAATGGTGAGGGCGAGCCCCGCAACGAGGCTCAGCGCGGTGATCCATTCGCGGGCCGGGTGGTCGAGGCCGCGCCCCACGTCCCAGACGAAATGCCGGATGCCGCCGAACATGTGGTGGAACAGGGCCCAGGTGAAGCCGAACAGAATCACCCGCCCGAGGATCGAGCCGATGAACCGGGCAAAGGTCTCGTAGGCCCCCGCGTCGGTCGCCAGCGCCACAAGCCACCACACGAGAAGGAGGGTGCCGGCGTAGAGCGCTGCCCCGGTCAGGCGATGGGCAATCGACATCGCCATCGTCAGCGTCCAACGGTAGACGCTGAGATGCGGCGACAGCGGCCGCGCTCGCAAAAGCGTGCCGCCGTTGGCCTTGACGTCCGTCATTGCGAGGCCCGCATGTCCGTGCGCTGCTTTGAACGTGACTACTGGAAACCGTGCCCGGGCGCAACGTCGGCGACTGCGCGTACACGGGCAGGTTGCGCCCAGCTCGCCGTGACGGACATCTACCTGCGCCGGCGCGCGGCCACGATCCTCGCCGCTTCGCACGCCGTCACAGAATCGACGATGGTTGCGTATTGCCCGTCCATGTGGGCGAGCGAGAGCGCGTGCACGTCCTCCGCCGCCCACAGCCGTCCGGCAAGGTCCCGCTTGTCGACGGCGGCGCAGGCATCGGCGATGACGAACACACGAAATCCGAGATCGCCCGCATGCCGCACCGTCGCTTCGACCGAATTGTGCGTGAGGACGCCGCACACGACGAGCGTGGTGCGGCCGGCGGCGGTGAGCATGGTTTCAAGATCGGTGCCGACGAAGGCGCTCGTCGTCGATTTGCCGAGAACCGTTTCACCCGGCTGCGGCAAGGCTTCCGGCTTGAAGGCATGACCCGGCCCGCCGGGCTGATAGGGCGAGGCCGGCTCAACGGAATCATGCCGCACATGGACGAGCGGCAGACCCGCCGCGCGCCAGGCGGCGATGACCTCGGCCACGGCGCGCTCGGCTTGCGGGTTGTTGCGCTGCCCCCATTTCGGATCATCGATCGCGCGCTGGACATCGATGACGAGGAGCGTCGCATCAGAGGGGAGGCGTATGAGACCCTCGCTGCACGCTCATCGCGGCATCAGCACCCAATAGTCGAGATCGAGAATGACCGCCGGATCATAGCCTTCGCCGACCCTGCCGGGATGATCGGCGCAGGGGCGGTCCTTCGCAGCCGTGGTGCGCAGCCGCATCGCCCCGACATCATGACGATCAGGGATCACAGCCTTCTCCAGAACCTCGCTCCAGGCAAACACGGTTGAGCCCGCGAACAAGGGCGCAACGTGGTGGCCGGCATTGATGCCGGCGACATGGAAGGCGTTTTCGAGGCCGTTGAACGACAGGGAACGGGCAAGCGACATCACATGGCCGCCGTAGACGAGCCGGCGGCCAAAGCGCCCCTTCTCGGCGCCAAGCTGATCGAAGTGGACCCTGGCACTGTTCTGATAGAGGCGCGTCGCCATCTGGTGCTCGGCCTCTTCGACCGTCATCCCCTGGCAATGATCGATCTTCTCGCCGACCGCGTAGTCGCCCCAGCGACGCGGCGAGCCGGAAAGCGTCGTATCATAGCGTGCAACCTCGATCGGCGGACACGCGCCGCCGATCTCGTTCGGCGAAAGCGCCTGCGGCAGGTCGGGCAAGTAGCCGGTCGCTTTCGGCGAGCGCGGCTCGCGCTTGCCGATCATGACCCAGCGCACATAGTCGAGGACGATCGCGCCGTGCTGATTCATCCCGCGCGTGCGGACATAGACCACCCCCGCCTCGCCCCCTGAAGTCTCGCGCAGGCCGATGACGTCGGAAACAGCCGAGAGCGTGTCGCCTGGAAAGGCGGGAACCAAGAACCGGCACGCGGCGTAGCCGAGATTGGCAATCGCGTTCTGCGAAACGTCCGCTACTGTCCGACCGAAGACGAGATTGAACACCAAGAGGTCGTCGAGCGGGCTTGCCGGATAGCCCGAGGCCTGGGCAAACTCGGTCGAGCACTGGACCGCGAAGCGCGAGCCGTAGAGGGCGATCCAAAGCGCCACGTCGCCCGCAGTAACAGTGCGAGGCGTCGCATGGCGGAGTGTCTGCCCGAGCCGAAAATCCTCGAAGCACCGCCCAGCACCCGCGCTCGGCGACACCTGGCTCGCCATCGGTGCACTAGGCGCGGCGGCGCGCGGCGCCGAGAGCCGCCGCCGAGAGCGTGCGGGCAAGACCATCGGCATCGCCGGCAATGAAGAGACCCTTGATACGGCTTCCCGCTCCGGTCGCGAGCGTCACGCTCGATTGAGCAACGCCAAGGGAGCGGGCGATCAACCGAATGAGGGCCGCATTGGCTTTGCCGTCGTCAGGCGCGGCGCGTACTCGAGCGAGCAGCACCGGCCGACCGTCGGATCCGGATTGGCAACCTTCCAGGCCGTCATGGTGGCTCTTGGGGGCGAGACGGACCCGCAGTCGCAGCCCGCCGGACGCTGCCGTCCAGGGAACATTCGGCACGTCGGGCGTCGGCCTAGAAGACATAGGGATAGACATACATCCGAATGATGTCCTCGATCAGCAGGAGTCCGAGGAGGGCAATGATCGGAGAGATGTCAACGCCGCCCAGGTTCGGGAGCAGCCGCCGGATCGGCCGCAGGACCGGCTCGGTGAGCGCATTGAGCCCCGCCCAGATGGAGCGCACGAGATCGTTGCGATAGTTCACGACATTGAAGGCCACGAGCCAGGAGAGGATGGCCGTTGCGATGATGACGTACCAGTAGAGATGCAGGGCAACCAGCAATACGTCGAGGATGGCGCGCATAGACTCCCCGGGCCGGGCGGAGGCGAACGATCGCCGGGTTTAGCGAGGCACTTGACGCACTGCAACAGCAATCTGCTTGGCAAGAGGGCTAGGGCCGCCGTGCCGCCCGCAAGCGCGTTGACTTTTCGGGCCGTGTCGCCGTAAGACCCGCAGGCGCGGGGCTGTAGCTCAGATGGGAGAGCGCTGCAATCGCACTGCAGAGGTCAGGGGTTCGAATCCCCTCAGCTCCACCAAGTTTTTCAGTAACTTAGCGAGCTCGGATCAAAAACGGAAGCCGGAATAGCTACAGGCTAGCAACAACCAAAGAGCAATAGCCGGCGCTTGCTCGCAATTCCGCACGGTCATTTTGTGATTCGAACGGAGGCCTTGAGCCCCCGCGATGGGAGAGTCCCTGGCGCCCTCACGAATGCCCCAAATCAGAGCGGCCGTTTGAAAGGGCGAGATGGTTACCCTGGCGCCGTACGAGACTGCCATAGTGCGTTTTTGCGTATTCACACTATGAGCGCCGCGGCCGCCGACCTCGCGCCGCGCTTGCACGGCGAATACCCAACCCCGAGCGGTCACCCCCCAACAGACGGGTGAAAGACTAAAGGGTGCTTATCGCGAAGCTCGGCCAGCGCCACAAAAACTCCATGCGCATCGCCACGAAACGTAAACCGCACCAATAATATGCCAACCTGCTGGCGTGGTTGGACGAACGCACAACGACCCCCTCCTGGCCACTATGATAATCTTAGCAATGACGCCCGTTACGGACAACTTCTGGGATATCCTGAGCCAGGATGAAGCCGAATTCGCGCAAACAATCATGCGTGAGCTAGCGAACCAGCCTTGGGCTCAGCCAATTGTTGCGGGGATCAATGACAATGGCGGTCTCATACGCGAGAACAAAGACCGCCTCTTCGAACTGCGATTCGCCTACGCGCTGCATCGGGCCGGCATT
>JAFAME010000186.1 GCA_019233695.1 Methylobacteriaceae bacterium | reverse complement strand
GGGCGACGCCGATGCCAGCGCAGCAGACAAGAACGCGCTCGACGCCGTGCTTGGCCCGCGCCGCGGCGAGCGCCTTGTCGACGCTGTCGTCGCTGGTCACGTCCGTCTCGCAGAACAGGCCGCCGATTTCGGCCGCGACTTTCTCGCCGCGCTCGCGCTGCAGATCGAGAATGGCGACTTTGGCGCCGAGCCCGGCGAACCGGCGAGCGGTCGCTTCGCCGAGGCCGGAGGCGCCGCCGGTGACGATTGCGGCGATGGTCGAGTCGATTTTCACTGTCCGCGTCTCCTCAAATCCTCGCCGGGCCCACTCGCCTGTGGCGCGACTTTCGTGGCAATATCGCGGACGCCGGCGCTTGCAAAGGGCCGTTCACCCGCCCAGATGAACCACGAGGGCGAGATTGAGCGCGCGGCGGCGGCGCGGCGAGGCTTCTAAATGAACCGCATGGATCGATATTTCGGCGCCGCCGAGGCGCAGGTCGAATATCTCGATGGCGATTTCCGGGTCCGTCGACCGGGCGCCTTCGTGCGCTGCGCGGTTACCGGCGAGCCGATCCCGCTTGAGGAACTGCGCTATTGGAGCGTCGACCGGCAGGAGGCTTACGCCAATCCTGAAGCGGTCCTGACCCGTCTCGGGGTCAAGCGTTAATTCGGAATATCGGTCGGAGAGGAAAATCGTTGCTTTGCTCGGCGAGATGGTTTATATGTAAACCATCTGCCGAAAGATCGCAGGCGTTTTCCCGTTTTGCGGTATTTTGCGCGTGGGGAGATTCGCTCATGCCCAGCTACAAAGCGCCGGTCGCGGACACGCTGTTTTTGTTGAACGACGTCTTCGATTATCAGCGCTACAACAACCTGCCCGGCTTTGCCGAAGCGTCGCCCGACGTGGTCGAGGCTGTGTTGGGCGAAGGGGCGAAGCTGGCCGAGGAGGTGCTGCAACCGCTCAACCGGATCGGCGACCTCGAGGGCTGCGTGCGCCACCCGGACGGCCGCGTGACGACGCCGAGGGGCTTCAAGGAGGCGTTCACGGCCTTCGCCGAGGGCGGCTGGATCAGCGTCTCGCTCGATCCGGCCTATGGCGGCCAGGGCCTGCCGCATGTCCTCGGCATTGCCGTCAGCGAATATGCGATCTCCGCCAATATGGCCTTCGCGATGTATCCAGGCCTCACCGCCGGCGCCATCGCGGCGCTCTATGCGCATGGCAGCGAGGAGCAGAAGCAGCGTTATTTGCCCAAAATGGCGTCCGGCCAGTGGACCGGCACGATGAATCTCACCGAGCCGCATTGCGGTACGGATCTCGGTCTAATCAAGAGTAAGGCCGTCCCGCAGGCGGACGGCTCCTATGCGATCACCGGGCAGAAAATCTTTATCTCGTCCGGCGAGCACGATCTCGCTGAGAACATCATTCACCTCGTCCTTGCCCGCATCGAAGGCGCGCCGGCGGGTGTGAAGGGCATCTCGCTCTTTGTCGTCCCTAAGATTTCGATCCGTGAAGACGGCTCGCTCGGCGCGCCCAATGGCGTGACCTGCGGCTCGATCGAGCACAAAATGGGCATTCACGGCAATTCGACCTGCGTGCTCAATTACGACGGCGCCAAGGGCTGGCTGGTCGGCGAGGCCCATCGCGGTCTCAACGCGATGTTTGTCATGATGAACGAGGCGCGTCTGGGGGTGGCTGTACAGGGCCTTGCCGTCTCGGAAGTCGCGTACCAAAACGCCGCGGCTTACGCGAAGGATCGCCTGCAGGGCCGTTCGATCAGCGGCGTAAAGGCGGCGGATAAACCGGCCGATCCGATTCTCGTCCATCCGGACGTTCGCCGTATGCTGCTCGAGGTGCGGTCGTTCAACGAGGCGGCCCGCGCGTTCGCGCTCTGGGCGGCGCTCGCCGCCGACGAAGCGCGGCGTTCGCCGGACGCCGCCACGCGCCAAGCGGCGGAAGATCGACTCGGCCTGCTGACGCCCGTCCTCAAAGGCGTGCTCACCGATCTCGGCTTCGCCAACGCCGTCAAGGCGCAGCAGGTGTTCGGCGGCCACGGCTATATCGGCGAATGGGGCATGGAGCAGTTCGTCCGCGACGCCCGTATCGCCATGATTTATGAGGGCGCCAACGGCATCCAGGCGCTCGACCTCGTTGGCCGCAAATTGTCGAAGGACGGTGGCCGGGCGACCACCG
>JAFAME010000166.1 GCA_019233695.1 Methylobacteriaceae bacterium | reverse complement strand
CAGAGCCGGAACGGGGGAGGGTTCGCGCGCCGCCCCCGATTGCTTTCACACGCTGAGCTGTCAGGCGCGAGCCAGGAGGGGCGGCGACACGCAGCGCCTCGCAGAGGCGGCTTGAGGCGCGGATCGTCGGGTCTTAGCCGCCTCGCGCGAACCTCGTTTGAAGAGACTGCTCAGGCGCGGGCGCCGTGCATCGCCATGAGATCGAGATCGGGCCGGTCGATCACCCGCTCGGCGGCCTTTTCCCGCCCGTCGAGCGCCTCGACCTTGCGAAATTCCTCGATTGCCTCGTCGAGACTGGCCTTGGCCTCGGCGAGCTGGCCCTCAAGCTCGCCCTTGGAGCGCTTGAGATTGTCGCGTCGCGCCGTCGCTGCCTTGGCGTAGGTCGGATAGGCAAAATGATTGGGGTCGGTGATTCCGGCGCGCTTCTCCTCGAGCGCGATCTCACGATCCAACTCACCGGCCATGCGCGAGAATTCGCCGATCATGGCCTCGATCTGCGCCACGCGCCGCCGCTTCTCCTCGACCTGGAAACGCTTCAGCCGGATCAACCCGTCTCGCGACTTCATCAACGAACTCCAGAACACAAGTGGCAATACGACGAGGGCCAGCGGCCGCCTTCCACGAGACGGATTCACTATGTGCGAAGGAGGTTGCTGCTTCCTTACCGTGAAGCGAGATTTCACCGCTTGCATTTGTGATTGGACCGGGCGGAGCGCCGGCCGGGGCGCGCCTGTGGATCGGGCGCCTCATAAACCATTTGTTTACCCGACGGGTTAACAGTTCTTCCGCGCGCGGAGCGGCACGCAGCCTAACTGTCACGCCAGCTCGCAGGAGCGAGTCGGTTGAATCACTTAGCTAGTGTTGTTGATCCGCCGAAGGAGCCAGGCCCTCATGGAAACTCTATTTGGCAGCAAACATTTACCCGGCCGAGGCTGGATCAACTCTTGCTATTCTGAATCAGAGTTTGTTAACCATTCTCCGTTAACGTTTCGAGTCGGACGGGCTGGCGCTCGCCTGGGTTCAATTGTGCAGCCGTCATCCGATCGCGGGACGTCGAAAATTGCTGTCATAGGCCACGGGGCGAGGGTGGGGATCTGACATGCGGGTACTTCTCATCGAAGATGACAGCGCCACCGCGCAAAGCATCGAGTTGATGCTGAAGTCGGAAAACTTCAACGTCTATACGACGGATCTCGGCGAGGAAGGCATCGATCTCGGAAAGCTCTACGACTACGACATCATCCTGCTCGACCTCAATCTTCCCGACATGTCCGGCTACGAGGTGCTGCGCACGCTGCGCGTCGCCAAGGTCAAGACGCCGATCCTGATTCTGTCCGGCCTCGCCGGCATCGAGGACAAGGTCAAGGGACTGGGCTTCGGCGCCGACGACTACCTCACCAAGCCGTTCCACAAGGATGAGCTTGTCGCGCGCATTCACGCCATCGTGCGTCGCTCGAAGGGCCACGCTCAATCGGTGATCGTCACAGGCGACCTTGTGGTCAACCTCGACCAGAAGACCGTCGAGGTCGGCGGCGCCCGCGTGCACCTGACCGGCAAGGAGTACCAGATGCTGGAACTCCTGTCGCTGCGCAAGGGTACCACCCTCACCAAGGAAATGTTCCTCAATCATCTTTACGGCGGCATGGACGAGCCGGAGCTGAAGATCATCGACGTCTTCATCTGCAAGCTCCGCAAGAAGCTTGCCAATGCTTCGCAAGGCCGCAATTACATCGAGACGGTTTGGGGCCGCGGCTATGTGCTGCGCGAGCCTAGCGCCTCGGATGAACGCAATATCGCCTGAGCCGATATTCGGGCCACCCGCCGGACGAAGCCTTCCTGTTTGACCGCCCTGCTCGGCTCCTTGGCTTGATCCTGCCGAGCCCTCACTCTTTTCAGGTGAAGCCGATCTCTTCGAACTTCGTCTGCAGAATCTGGCGGTCGAAGGGCTTCATGATGTATTCGTCGGCGCCCGCGTGCATGGCGCGGGCGATGTGAGCCACGTCGTTTTCGGTCGTGCAGAAGACCACCTTGGGCCGTTGACCGCCCGGCATCTTGCGCATCTCGCGCAGGAACTGGAAGCCGTCCATGACCGGCATGTTCCAGTCGAGCAGGATCGCGTCCGGCATGAGAAAGGAACAGGCGGCGAGCGCCTGCCTCCCGTCCTCGGCCTCGGAGGTCTGGAATCCCATGCCTTCGAAAATGCGCTTGGCGACTTTGCGGATCACCGCAGAGTCATCGACAATGAGAACCTGTTTCATGCCCGATCTCCGGAAGTTCTCCAACTTTGTTGAGGGATGATGAATTTTCCGTTCATGCGGCGACCGGCGAGAGCGCATATGGTCGAAATAAGGCGTCAATGTCGAGAATCGAAAGCAGCCGGTCGTCGAGCCGGTAGACGGCGCTGATGAGGCCGGCGCGCGCCATGCCGATGTGGGGCGGCGTCTCGACCCGCAGATCGCCCTGAAGCGTGACCACGTCGCCGACGCCGTCCACAAGCAACGCTGCCTCGCCGGGCCGATCAAGCCCGATCGCAAGGGCACCGACGACTGCCCGTTCCGGTTCGAGGCCGAGACGCCGCCGCAGACTGAAGATCGGCACGATGGTGCCGCGCGCATTGACCAGGCCGACGAACTCGGCAGGCGCCCGCGGGACGCGTGTCACCCGCTCGATGCGGAACACGGTCCTGATGGCGCGCACCGGCAAGCCGAAGGTCTCGTCGGCGCAGCTGATCGTCACGAATTCGTGCGAACGAGAAGCGGCGTGGCGCGAGCTCTCGTTCGCCAGCCCGGCGCTCATGCGGCCGCTCCCGCCCGGCCCACCGCGGCGCTGCGGCGCGCCAGCTCCTGCGCAAGGGTATCGAGGAGGCGCCCCCGATCGAACTTGGCAACGACGCCCTGCATCCCGGCGGCCTGCGCCCTGCGCTGCAACGCCTCGCTGGCGTGCCCCGCGAGCCCGATGACTGGCAGATCCAGGTGATGCGGATCGCGACGCAGGACGCGGGTCAATTCATATCCGTCCATCTCCGGCATGTCGGTATCGACAAGAAGCGCCTGAAAGGCCGCATCGTTCGCGCATAGAGCCAGAGCTTCCCGGGCCGAGGCCGCCGCGGTCGGCGTGTAGCCCGCGGCCTCGATGATCGGCACCAGGAGGTCGCGAAAGAACGCCTGGTCGTCGACGACGAGTACGCGCGGTCTCGTCTTTTCAGCGCGGCCAGGCGAATTGCGATGCGCTCGTGCCATGTCGATGAAATGGCCGACATCGATGATTTCGGTGGCTCGGCCGGCGATGTCGGCCATGCCGATGACGCCGGCGCCGCGTCCGGAAAGTTCCACCACGGCGCGGCCGTCGATGACATCGATGATTTCCTCGACGATCAGGCCGATGGCGGTCTCCCCCGAATCCACAACCAGGATGGGCGTGGGCCCCTGAGGCTTCAGCTCGACGGTTGCGTCCACCGGAACAAGCGGCATCAATCGATCGCCGCGATAGACGACCCTCAGCCCGTCGACGACGCTGACTTCGCTCGCGGTTACCCGATCGATACGCGCCACCGCAGAGAGCGGCAGTGCCTTGGGCGCGCTGCCGCCGGCGCGGAAGAGGACCACCCGGCTTTCCGCCTGGACGATCTCCTGCTCCTCGGAGGGCATTGCGGCGGCCCGTTGCAGTTCGGCGCCCTGCAGGCCGACCGCTCTCGCGAGACCGGTCGGGTCAAGGATCAGCGCCACCGACCCGTCCCCCAGGATGGTGTTGCCGGAATAGAGCGGAAGGCCGGCAAGAACCTGAGGCAGGGGTTTGACCACGATCTCCTGCACGTCGGCGATTGCATCGACGATGACGCCGAAGCGCGTCGAGCCGATGCCGACCGTTACTGCATAGTGCTCGGCCGGACGCGGCCGCGAGCGCTCGGCAAGCCCGAGAATGTCGCCGAGGTCGGCGACCGGAAGCAGCGTATCGCGCAGCCGCAATATCGGCGCGCCCTGGACAAGCTCGACACGCGGGCCTGCCTCTTCCGAAATGCCGATGACCTCGACGACACAGTGCTGCGGCAAGGCATAGAAGTCGCCGTCCACTTCGATGACGAGCGCCGGCGCGATGGCAAGCGTCAGCGGGATGCGCAGCGTCACGGTCGTGCCGCGCCCACGGCCCGACCTCAATCCGACGAGCCCGCCGATGGCCTCTATGTCGCGACGGACCACGTCCATGCCGACGCCGCGTCCGGAGACGCTCGTCACCTTGTCGGCGGTGGAGAAACCAGGCGCGAGAATGTAGCGGGTGACGACTTCCTCGCTCATCGCTGCGAGTTCCGCCTCGGTCGCGAGCCCCAGCGCCAGAGCCTTTCGGCGGACCCGGTCGATGTCGATGCCCCTGCCGTCGTCGGACACTTCGATGACGAATTGGCCGGAATCCTGCATGGCCAGGATGCGGATGGTGCCGCTCGCGGGCTTGCCCTGAGCCCGGCGCATGTCCGGCGGCTCGATGCCATGATCCACGGCGTTGCGGATCATGTGCGTCAGCGGATCGCGAATGAGCTCGATCAGCTGACGGTCGAGCTCGGTTTCGGCGCCCATGGTCATCAGCGATACGGATTTGCCGAGTTCGCTCGTCAGTTCACGAATGAGCCGCGGGACGCCGGCAAACAGCCGAGCGACCGGCTGCATGCGCGCCTTCATGACGCCGTGCTGCAGCTCGGTCGTCACGGAGGCCAGCCTCTGGACAGGACCCTTGATCGGCTCCTCGTCGCGATGCCGCACCAGTTCCAGGAGCTGATTGCGGGTCAGAACGAGCTCGGAGACGAGCGCCATCAGTCGTTCGAGCGTTCCGACCGAAACCCGGATCGTCTCTGTCCGACGGTCGGCGAGCGAACCGTCCATGGACGGAGCCTCGGCGATGGGCGCCACCGGTCGAGGGGCCTCCGTTGCCGGCCAGGGGAGGGAGAGGGAACCAGGATCGGTCCGCGCGACCGGACCGTGCTCCTCGCCCTTATCCGAATTGCCGCCAGCTCCGGCGAGTTCGGTGGCGCGCGCCTCGATATCGGCGATGAGATCGGCGTCGTCTCCCGGCGGCTCTGCGCCGAGCGTCTCGATGCCGTTCAGGATCAGTTTCAGGCGATCGATCGTGGCCAGGATGACGGAGACGATTTCCGCGGTCCCCGCCGCGC
Source organism: Methylobacteriaceae bacterium (assembly GCA_019233695.1). Classification (GTDB taxonomy): domain Bacteria; phylum Pseudomonadota; class Alphaproteobacteria; order Rhizobiales; family Beijerinckiaceae; genus JAFAME01. Next base: position 27,923 of record JAFAME010000166.1, on the reverse strand, counting down.
CGTCGCGCAACAGGCCCAGCAATCCCTCGGCAGCATGGCTGAGCTCGGCGAGCCTCGACAGCCCCAGGAATCCGCAAGTGCCTTTGATCGTATGCACAAGTCGAAAGACATTGGCGATGATGTCGGTGTCGTCGGGGCTGTGTTCGAAGCGCACCAGCTCGCCGCCGATCGCCTCGATGCGCTCGGCCGTTTCGGCCACGAAATCGCTGAGAAGTTCGTCCATGCGCCTCCCGCACGGGTCCCTGCCGGAGCCCGCGGCGGGAGTTTCGGCCCGACCGGTTAACGGTCGTTAAAGACCGTGGCAGCTTGGGGACCGGCGAAGCCTCGGGCAAGGCAGCCACCGCTCGACAAGCAGGCCCGCTTAGGCGAGGTGGCCAGCCTTTTCCCCCGGCGCGACCGCCGCCTGCCCAGCAGGGACCGCCTCGATCAGGACCGACTCGCCAGTCGCTTTGAGCGACACCGACAATCCGGCAGCACGGGCCACGAGCCCGGTATAATAGGCCTGGATGCCGTGCGCATCGACTGTGCCGCCTTCCGGCCGCCCGTCGAGCAGCTGCGGCACGCCGTGGGCCACGCGGGCGTTTGCACCTCTTGCCTCCACCCGGATCGAGGTCGCATCGCCTTCGCCCTCGATCGAAACGTCGATCGTACCGCCGCGCGGGATCGCTGCGGTTGCGATCAGGCAAAGGTTCAACACCACCTTGACCTTGTTCTTCGGCATGAGTTGGCGCGGCGCGTGCCAGGCAAGCTTGGTCTTGTCGTCGCCAAGGAGGCCGCGCGTCACGTTTTCGGCATCGCCCGTGTCGATCGAGGCGCCGGCCGAGCCGGCGGCGCCGAACGCCAGCCGGCAGAATTGCAATCGGGCCGAGGCTGTGTAGGCGCTCTTTCGGATCAGCTCCAGCGAGAGCTTTCGCATCTCCGCGTCCTTTTCCTCTTCGAGCACTTCGAGGCCGTTCACGATCGCACCAACCGGGCTGATGACGTCGTGACAGACGCGCGAGCACAAAAGGGCGGCGAGATCGAGCGGCTCGAGGACGGCTTTTGTCATGATAGTCCTCCTGGATGCCGGGTCGGCGCGTCCGGCAGGCGAATCGTTTGCTCGCACTATAGACTCGCGCCCGCAACTGAATGAAGGCGTTAATGGTTTACATATTGGCGGGCAGTCGCTGACCGCGCTGGCACCCGAGCCTGCCCGGCAGGGCCGGTTCGATGCTGCCCGGGCATGCGATCTTTTGCATGCGACACTATGTTAAGCTGCCGCGGCGCTTGCCAAGGGCAGTCCGACAGGCCACCTTCGCCCAGGCCGTTGCCGCCCGAATGAGGACCCGTATGCACACGCTCTCCGTGCCGACCGCCGGCGACCGATTGGATGATCGGGACCGCGACGAGGTGGGTGAGATCTGCGCCGCGTTGACGCTCGAGGCAGGCCCGGCAGTGATGGAGGTCTATGGCCGGGGATGTCACGTCCGCAGGAAGGCGGATGCCAGCCCGGTCTGCGAGGCTGATGAGCGGGCAGAGGGGATCATCCTCGAGGGCCTGCGGCGGCGGCTTCCCGGTGTGGCAGTCGTTGCGGAGGAATCCGCATCACGCGGCGATACGCCAGCGCCATGCGACCGATTCATCCTGGTCGATCCCCTCGACGGCACACGGGAATTTCTTAACCATAACGGCGAATTCACCCTCAACATCGCCCTCGTGAAAGAGGGAGTGCCGGTGGCCGGAGCGGTCTATGCTCCGGCCATTGCGCGTTTGTGGTATGCCGGTCACCACGCCTTCGCGTGCGAGGCCACCCCTGGAGCGGCACTGCCGGGTCGCAGTGTTGTCCGGCCGATTCACGCTCGTCCTGCGCCGGCAAACGGCCTTGTCGCCATCGCCAGCCGTTCCCATGCCGATCCGCAGACCGAGGCCTTCCTTGAAAGGCTCCCGATTGGGGAACGGCGTTGCGCCGGCTCCTCGCTGAAATTCTGTCTGCTGGCGCAGGGCGAGGCCGATGTCTACCCCCGCTTTGGCCCGACCATGGAATGGGATACCGCCGCCGGCGAAGCGGTGCTGCGCGCCGCCGGCGGCACAGTCGAGGGTTGCGACCACCGTCCATTCAAGTACGGCAAGAGCAAAGCGCAGTATCGAAACGGCGGCTTCATCGCCTGGGGCGACCCCGAGCGAGCCCGAATGCTGTGAACTGCCATCGCGCAGACATGTTTGTTCCCTAGCCTTTCCCCGAATCAGGTCAGCTGCCGCGCCTCGAGAGGCCGGCGCAAGCGCTGCCTGAGAGCGTTGTCCGCTGAGGGGATGGACGATGGACAAGGCGTCGCGCAGGGACATCATTCTCCGGGGATGTGCCACGCTGGCCCTCAGCGCTGCGCCGTCGCTTGCTCTGGCCCAGGCCTCCACGCCGCCGGAGAGCTTCAGCGTGGGCGAGATCATCGACGACGGCAACCGCTTCTTCGGGACAATTTCGCGGGGCCTCGCATCCGTCGTCGAGGAAGCGACGCGCCGCTGGGGGCGCCCGAACGCCTATATCTTGGGGCAGGAGGCCTCGGGCGCGTTTATCGGGGGCCTGCGCTATGGCGAGGGCGTGATGTATACGCGCAATGCCGGCGATATGCGCGTCTACTGGCAGGGGCCGTCCGTCGGCTTCGACGCCGGAGGCGACGGTGATCGAACCATGATGCTCGTCTACAATCTGCCCTCGACGGAGGCGATCTTTGCACGCTACGGCGGCATCGACGGCTCGGCCTATTTCGTCGGCGGGTTCGGCTTCACTGCGCTGACCGGGGCCGAGGTTGTGGTCGTCCCGATCCGCTCCGGTCTCGGGGCTCGTCTCGGCGTCAGCCTGGGCTATTTGAAGTTCACGCCGGGCGCGACGTGGAATCCGTTCTGAGGGCATGGACAAAGGAAATATCGGCACGCCACCGAATGTCGGCGAGGTTGAACGCGACTGCAGCGTTCGATTGGCCAAAAGCAGCGGGAGCCTTGCCGTTTTGAACTTTCCTGCCGGCCATGGCATTGTTGCGTGCTGCCTTAGCTCGGATCGGACTGGGCGTTGATTGAACAAGCCATGATCTTCGCCCTCGGGTTTCTCGCCGCGGGCCTGATCATCCTCATGTTGTTGCCTGCCGTCTGGGGCCGGGCGGTGCGCCTGTCGCTGCGTCGCCTGGAGCGCCACCTGCCACTGTCGATGGCGGAGGTCGTTGCCGAGCGGGACCGGTTGCGTGCCGAGAGCGCGGTCGTTCAGCGTCGCCTCGAGCAGAAACTGGAGCACGTCTCACGCCAACGCGCGCTCGATTTCGGCGAACTCGGGCGACGAGCGCGGCAAATCACCGTCCTTGAAGCCGATCTGGCCGAGACCCGAACGACCGCGAGCGGGCTCGCCGCCAGCCTCAGCGAGGTAGGCGCCACCCTGACGGCTACCGAGGCCGAACTCGGCGCCGTGTCCAAGGAGTTTTATGACACGTCCGGCCTTCTTGAGCGCACGCGCCTTGCCCTGGACGAGCTGACCGAGGACCATCGTCGGCTTGGCGAACTCGCCGACCAGAGGCGCTTTACGATCGCGGCGCTGCAGACGACCGTCGAAGCGGGGCAGGCCAAATCAGAGGACATCGACCGAAAGCTTCGGGAAAGCGACGAAGTCATTCAACGGCGGCTGCACGATCTCGAAGTCGTCTCGACGGCTCAGGAATCAGCCCGCACTGAGATTTCGCTGATGCAGGCGCGCCACGCCATGCTCGAGGCCCGCATCACTTCGCAGACAGCGCAGATTGCCGAGATGGAGGCGGCGCGTGCGACAGTCGATGCGGACCGGGCAAATCACCTTGCCACGATCAGCAAGCGGGACGAGACGATTGCGGCGCTGCTGGCGCGTGTCGCAGACCTCGAAGACAAGCTGATCCGAGCCGCCCAGGAGGCTCGCGAGGCCGAACGGCAGACGCTGCAGCGGATCGAATTGCTCAGGGCGGAAAAGGCTGCGCTCGAGGGCGCGCTGGAGGTGGCGCGGCGCGATCGTGACGCGCTGCTGCAGGAACAGAAGGCGGCGCAGTCGCTTGCGCTCGACACTGCGCGCCGCGATGACGGCGTCCCGGCGGCAACGACCCTTTCGGCGGCGATGAAGGATGCCGACCTGCAAAGCACCATACTGGAAATCGCGGCCGAGGTGCGGCGATTGGCAGGCTCGATGGATACCTCCGCGCCGCAAGCCAAGTCGGCTGACGTGAGAGTGCGTCGGGAAAGACTGGCCGCGCGGGAAGCCCGCGACGGCGTACGAGGATCGGCCCCGGGTGCAGCCGAGTTCGCCGCCGGGCCACCGAGCCAGGCGGCACGCACGTCGAAATAGTCAGATTGGCATTTCTGCAAGGGAACATCATGACCGAGCAACACGCCGGGGTTCACGTTCATTCGCCGCACGAGGAGATGGTCGAGCATGGCGCCCATTCCGACACCCTTGCCCAGAAGGTTGCCCTGACTACCGCCATCCTCGCCACGATCGGGGCGCTCTTCGGCTACCAATCCGGGCAGGTGGAAAGCGAGGCGATGCTGCTGAAGAACGATTCCATCGGCAAAATGACGGTGGCGACCGATCAATGGGCCTACTACCAGGCAAAATCGACGCGGGAATTCATCGCCTCGAGCCTGAGCGTGCTGGCAGCCGACGACAAGGCCCGGGAGAAGTTCAAGGCGGACGCCGAGAGATATGCCAAGGAGAAGGACGACATCAAGAAGGACGCCGACAAGCTTACCTCGGAGTCCCAATCGCTTGATGGCCAATCGCAAGCCAAGGTCGTTCCGCATGAGCGGATGGCTCTCGGCGTCACGCTGCTGCAGGTCGCCGTTGCCCTGGCGTCGATCACCGTGCTGACCCGCAAGATGTGGCTCTACGCCGGCGCGCTGGCATTCGCCGCCGTGGGCATCGGCGTTGCCGCCTGGGGTTTTTTGGCGAGCTGAGGGTCAGCTCGCATCCTTCGGTCGGATCTCCGCCACTCCGAGGGCGTCGGCGAGCCGTATGGATGCCGAGCCCGGCCGCGCCGGTTTCGGCTGGCTCTCGTGCGGCGACCAGCCGGAAAACCATACGAGCTCGAAGGTGGCGCGGATGCGCCCGTCGGTATCGGCGAACTGCTCGGCATAGACCTCGCAGGCGCGCAGCAGCACCGCCCGCTTCAGCGGAGTGCGCCGGCGCTGGGACAGGGCATTGGTTGCGCCCATGGCGCGCAGGTCATACATGAGCCTGATCGGATCGGCGTAGCGGACCACGATCGTGTCGACATCGGCTACCGGCAAAGCGAAGCCGGCGCGCTGCAACAGCCCGCCCATGTCGCGCACATCGGTGAACGGGGCCACGCGCGGGCTGGCGCCTCCTTCGATCTCGACTTCCGCGCTCGCCAACGCCTGGCGCAATTCGAACAATGTGCGGCCGCCGACAAGGCAGCCGAGAAGGAGACCATCCGGTTTGAGCGCGCGCCGGATCTGGATCAGGGCACCCGGAAGGTCATTGGCCCATTGCAGCGCCAGCGCGGACACGATGAGATCGAAGCGCGCCGGAGCGAAGGGCAGCGCCTCCTCGTCGGCAACGAGCGCCAGCAACCCCGGCGCGGTCGGCTCCCTTAGCGGCGCCGCTCGGACTACGGCTCCGAGGCGGTCGCGCTGGAGAAGGCGTTTGGTAACGTGACCGCCGGGCGTGCCGAGATCGAGAGCCAATTTGAATTCGCGCAGCACCGTAGCCAGCCGGTCGCCGAGGTCATCTGCTGCGCGCGCCAGCAGAAAATCGACAGCGCCCCGTCGAATGGCGCGGGCGAGGCGCGCGCGCACCAGCGCCCGATCGAAGACGAGACGTTCGGCGTTCGGGGCGGCCGCGTGCTGCATTGTCTTCATATGCGTTCGGGCCAGGCCCGCGTCAAAAGGCTGCCCGTCGGCTCCGGGCGGATGTGGAAGGATGTGGCATTGCCCGAAAGGACGAATGCCACGACGCGGCCTTTTGACTTAGAATCGAGCCGTGCCCACGGAAATCGCCACCGATACTGAGCCGCTTGCTGCCTCTGAAGCCGTCAACCGGCAGCCGGGCGCGGCGATCGCAAGTGCGCGGGCGATCGTTCGGCGCTGCGTACGCGTGGCGCTCGATGTCGTCTACCCGCCGACGTGCCTTGCATGCAGCGCTCCGACGGCCGCCGTCGGGACGCTCTGCTCTATCTGCTGGCGCAAGGTCCGCTTCATCGAACGACCCTATTGCGAACGGCTCGGCATTCCTTTTGCGCAGGATGGTGGGCCTGAGCTGCTCTCGCCGGAGGCGGTGGTCAACCCGCCCGTTTTTCACCGGGCCCGTGCGGTCGCCGTCTTCGACGACGGGCCGGTGCGCGAACTGGTGCACCGCCTGAAATACGGCGACCGGCTGGAGCTTGCTCGACCCATGGGGCGCTGGATGGCGCGGGCCGGCGCCGACCTTCTGAAGGATGCCGATGTCCTGGTGCCGGTGCCATTGCATCGGCTGCGGCTGTGGTCGAGGCGCTTCAACCAGGCCGGGGCGCTCGCACATTCGATTTCGAAAGCTTCCCATGTGCCGGTCGAATCCTTTGCGCTTCATCGGATCAAGGCCACGCCGCCGCAGGTCCGCCTTACGCGGACGCAACGCGCCGAAAACGTCCAGGGCGCATTCCGGGTGCCTGACGAGATGAGGCCTCGGGTACATGATCGGCGAATCGTGCTCGTCGATGACGTGTTGACCTCGGGGGCTACCCTAAACGCGGCAGCCCGCGCCCTGTCCCGCGCCGGCGCGCGCTCGATCGATGTGCTCGTGTTCGCCCGGGTTGTGGCAGGCCAGGGACTTCCCATATGAATTTGGCCGTCGACCAGGATCCTCCCTTCATGCCGCCGATCACCATCTACACCAAGAGCTGGTGTCCGTATTGTCATGCCGCCAAGGACCTTCTGAGCGGCAAGAACGCACGATTCGAGGAAATCAGCGTCGATGGCGACATGGCAGCTCAGCGGAAAATGGCAGCGCTGGCGCACGGCCGCTGGACCGTGCCGCAGATCTTCATCGGCGACACGCATGTGGGCGGCTGCGACGATCTCTACGCGCTGGAGCGCGCCGGCAAGCTCGACGGACTCTTATCGCCTTGAAGGGTTTGGCAATCTTCAGCTGGAATAATCGGCACGCATGATCAAATATGCGCTCGTGTGCGAAAGCGCCCACGACTTCGACAGCTGGTTCCAGAGCAGCGCTGCCTACGAAACCCAGGCGAAGCGCGGGCTCGTGACCTGCCCGGAATGTGGCTCGGCGAAGGTCGGGAAGGCGATCATGGCGCCCTCGATTGCGCGGCGCGACAGGCAGATCATCGAGCCGCAGGGCGACCCTGCACCCTCGCCGCCGCCGGCGCCAACCCAGCCTGTCGCACTGCTCGACGAGCGCCAGCAAAACCTGCGGGCCATGGTCCGCGCTCTGCATGCCAGGATCGTCGCCGACACCGACGATGTCGGTCAGCGCTTTCCAAATGAGGCGCGACGCATGCACGAGGGCGACATCCCGCACCGCTCGATCCGGGGGGAGGCCTCGCTCGAAGATGCGCGCGCGCTCCTCGAAGAGGGCGTCGAGATCATGCCGATCCCGCGGCTGCCCGAAGAACGGAACTGAGGCTCGCGATCGCTCGCCGCCGGCAGGTCACTGGCGCCGGCCGGCGACCATGTAGTTGACGCTCAGGTCGCGGCTGAGGCGCCACGCTTCGAGCAGCACGTCGTAAACCGCGCCCCTGCGGTCGAAGATTCGCACGCCCGCCGCGCCGGCCGCGGCGGCAAGCTCCTCCGGCGTGACGAACCTCTCCCAACGATGCGTGCCTTTCGGCAGCCAGCCCAGCACATATTCGGCGCCGATGATGGCGAGCGCAAAGCTTCTCAGGCTCCGATTGAGCGTTGCCGCAACGAAGAGTCCGCCGGGCCTGACGAACGAACAGGCAAGCGCCACGAACGCAGGCATGTCCGTCACATGCTCGACGACTTCCATCGCAAGCACCACATCGAACGTCGAGCCCGTCTCCGCAAGCTCTTCTGCCGTGATCGCACGATAGTCGATGTGAAGGCCGTGTCGCGCGGCATGGCTTTTTGCGACCTCGATGTTGGCCGGTGCCGGATCGATCGCGGTCATCGACGCGCCGAGCCGGGCCAGGGGCTCGGTCAGGAGCCCGCCTCCGCAGCCGATGTCGAGTATTGCAAGGCCGGCCAGCGGACGCTGCCCCTTTGTCTGGGGTGCGTCGCCGGCCGGAAGGCTGCGCACTGCAAGGTCGCGGATATAGGCAAGACGCACCGGATTGAGGCGGTGCAGTGCCCGCATCGCGCCGCGGGGATTCCACCAGTCCTCGCCCAGCCGTTCAAACCGTGCCACCTCGGCGGGATCGAAGGAGGTCCGGGCACTCGGCGCGACCGTGTCGCCTTCAGTCATCGGCCGCTCGCGGCGTTGACAGTCAGTTGCAGCATCGTCATGTATACGCGCCCCAAGGGCCGGATGCCAGCGTGACAAGCTGCCCCGCCAGCGACGCGAGCTCGCACAAACCCTCCCGATTGAAGCCGTAAAGCCTCTCGCATGGCCCGTCTCGTCCTGAAATTCGGCGGCACGTCGGTCGCCGACATCGCCCGCATCAGGAACGTCGCACGCCACGTCAAGCGCGAAGTCGATGCCGGCCATGACGTTGCCGTCGTCGTCTCTGCCATGGCCGGCAAGACGAACGAGCTCGTCGAGTGGTGCCGCGAGGCCGCCATGGCGCACGACGCGCGCGAATATGACGCGGTCGTCGCGTCCGGGGAAATCGTTACCGCCGGTCTGCTTGCCATCGTGCTCCAGGACGAAGGCGTCCAGGCGCGGTCCTGGCAAGGCTGGCAGGTGCCGATCCTGTGCGACAACGCGCATGGCGCTGCCCGAATCCAGGCCATCGACGCAGAGGAAATCGTCAGGCGCTTCAAGGAGCGCAAGGAGGTGGCCGTCATTACCGGTTTTCAGGGGATTCACCGGGAGACCGGCCGGATCACCACTCTTGGCCGCGGCGGGTCGGACACGAGCGCGGTCGCGGTGGCGGCGGCCCTCAAGGCCGATCGCTGCGACATCTACACCGACGTTGACGGGGTTTACACGACCGATCCGCGCGTAGTGCCGAGAGCGCGGCGGCTCGATCGCGTCGCCTTCGAGGAAATGCTCGAGATGGCCTCGCTCGGGGCCAAGGTCCTGCAGGTGCGCTCCGTCGAGCTTGCCATGTTGCACAAGGTGAAGACCTTCGTGCGCTCCTCTTTCGAGAATCCCGCCGATCCGAGCCCTGGCACGCTCATTTGCGATGAGGAGGACATCTTGGAAAAACAGGTCGTCACCGGCATCGCCTTTTCCACCGACGAGGCGCAGCTGACGCTGCGTCGGGTGGCCGACAAGCCGGGGGTGGCGGCGGCGATCTTCGTGCCGCTCGCGGAAGCCAACATCAACGTCGACATGATCATTCAGGTCGTCTCCGACGATACGACCACGACCGACATTACCTTCACCGTTCCGACCGGCGATTTCGATCGGGCCAAGGGGATTCTCGAGAAAGCCCGCGGGGCGATCGGCTACGCAAGCCTGACCGGCGCGACCGACGTCGTGAAAATCTCGGCGATCGGAGTGGGGATGCGCAGCCACGCCGGCGTTGCCGCCCGGGCGTTCAAGGCGCTCGCCCAGAAGGGCATCAACATCAGGGCGATCACGACATCGGAGATCAAGTTTTCGGTGCTGATCGATGCCGCGTATACCGAGCTTGCGGTGCGCACGTTGCACTCGCTCTACGGACTCGACCGGGCGTAGCTGGTTACCCTTGGCCGTGGGTCGCGGCCGCCGCAAAACCATGCTTGACGACCGAATTTGCGATTGCGGTGCGGCGCTGCCTGTGCTGTTTGCTCAAATCGACGGGCGCCATCCATCGGCGGGGATGCAGGCGTCGCGGAAACGCGGCCCCCAACCCGAAAACGGCGGACGGTATTTTTTGGAATTGCGAGCGGCAGGTTCGTTCTTGGGTTGCAGGACCAAAAAATTCCTGGTCACCGGCGGTGCGGGCTTCATCGGCTCGGCGGTTGTGCGCAAGATCATCGCCGACACGCCGCATGAGGTGCTGGTCGTCGATGCGCTCACCTATTCCGGCAATCTCGATTCGCTGCGGCCGGTGGCCACCTCGCCACGCTATCGGTTCGAAGAAGCAGATATCCTCGATCGGCCGAAGATGGATGCGCTGATTGCCTCCGTCGAGCCCGACACGATCATGCATCTGGCGGCCGAAACCCACGTCGATCGCTCGATCGACGGTCCGGAGGCCTTCGTCCGCACCAATGTCGTCGGCACTTTCGCGCTGCTCGAGGCGGCGTTGAAATACTGGCGCGGGCTTGACCAGGGGCGGCGGCGGACCTTCCGGTTCCACCACGTGTCCACCGACGAAGTGTTCGGCTCGCTCGGCGCCACCGGCCTCTTCAGCGAGGACCATCCCTACGACCCGAATTCGCCCTATTCGGCCTCGAAAGCGGCGTCCGACCATTTCGTGCGCGCCTGGCATCACACCTACGGCCTGCCCACGCTCATCACCAATTGCTCCAACAACTACGGGCCGTACCACTTCCCCGAAAAGCTCATCCCGCTGATGATTCTCAACGCGCTCGAAGGCAAGCCGCTGCCGGTCTACGGGCGCGGCGAGAACGTACGCGACTGGCTCTTCGTGGTCGACCACGCCCAGGCGCTGCTCACCGTCGCCGAACACGGCGTTGCCGGCGAGAGCTACAATGTCGGGGGCCGCAGCGAGCTACGCAACATCGATGTGGTGCGGCGGATCTGCGCGCTGATCGATGAGTTCGCGCCGGACGCGCGCATCGGCCGGCGCGACAGGCTGATCAGCTTCGTCACCGACCGGCCTGGGCATGACCTGCGCTACGCGATCGATGCGTCGAAGATCGAGACGCAGCTTGGCTGGTGTCCGCAGGAGACCGTCGATTCGGGCCTGCGCAAGACAGTGCGCTGGTATCTCGACAATCGCGACTGGTGGCAGCGTATCCGCACGGGCCTCTATCGCGGCGAGCGGCTCGGCATGGCGGTCTGAGATCCCGAACGGAGCCGCGCGTGGACATCGAGGCGACCGCAATACCCGATGTGAAAGTCATCACTCCACGGCGCTTCGGCGACGAGCGTGGGTTCTTTTCGGAGGTGTTCAACGCTCGCGCCTTGGCGGGCCTTGGCGACCACAGCTTCGTTCAGGACAATCACGCTCTATCGGCAAAAGCGGGCACCATCCGAGGATTGCATTTCCAGGTTGCGCCTTACGCTCAAGGCAAGCTCGTTCGGGTCGCGCGTGGGCGCGCATTGGACGTTGCCGTCGATCTGCGCCGCGCCTCGTCGACCTTCGGCCGGCACGTCGCGATCGAACTGTCGGCCGCCAATTGGCGCCAGCTCTGGATTCCAGCGGGTTTTGCGCACGGCTATTGCACGCTGGAGCCGGATACGGAGCTCCTCTACAAGGTCACCGCATACTACTCGGCCGAACACGATTTCGGGCTCGCCTTCGATGACCCGGCCCTCGGCATCGCCTGGCCGGTTGAGGCAGGCGCTGCGATCCTTTCGGCAAAGGACCGCCGTCAGCCGCGCCTGGCCGACCTGCCACATGTCTTCGAATGAGGCTGAGCCTGTGCGCATCGCGGTGACCGGGACGCGCGGGCAGGTGGTTTGCTCGCTTCTCGAGCGGGGACCGGCTCATGGCGTTGACATCGTTGCGGTCGGCCGGCCGGCGCTCGATCTTGCCGAGCCTGCGTCCATCCATCCTGCGCTCGCAGCGGCCCGGCCCGATGTGATCGTCAACGCTGCCGCCTATACCGCCGTCGATCGGGCCGAAAGCGAGCCGGAACTCGCAACGGCGATCAATTGCGCGGGCGCCGGCGCGGTCGCTTCGGCCGCCTGCACGCTCGGGGTTCCGCTCATCCAAATCTCGACCGACTACGTCTTCGATGGCTCATCTGCGCGATCCTACCGAGAGGACGACCAAACCGCACCACTCGGAGCATACGGCCGCAGCAAGCTCGCAGGCGAACGGGCGGTGGCTGAGCGTTCGGCCGATCATGCCATTCTGCGAACGGCGTGGATCTACAGTCCGTTTGGCGCCAACTTCGTCAAGACGATGCTGCGCCTTGCGGCGGGCCGCAACGAAATTGCAGTCGTGGCCGATCAGGCCGGCGCGCCGACGAGCGCCCTCGACATTGCCGACGGCGTCATCGCGGTTGCCGAAAATCTCCTGAAACACTCGGGCGAAGCTGCGTTGCGCGGCGTGTTCCATATGACCGGGAGCGGGGAAGCGAACTGGGCCGAGTTCGCGCGAGCGGTCTTCGAAGCCTCCGCCACCCGCGGCGGCCCAGGTGCGCGCGTGCGCCCGATCACCACCGCCGAATATCCTACGCCGGCGCGTCGGCCAGCCAATTCACGGCTCGACTGCGGGAAGCTCGCGCAATGCCACGGCGTCGTCCTGCCGGCATGGAGGGGCTCGGTCGAAAGCTGTGTTGCCCGCATTTTGGCCGAATCGCATCCCACGCCAGGATCGGCATCATGAAGGGCATCATCCTCGCCGGCGGCAGCGGCACCCGGCTTCATCCCATGACCATGGTGGTCTCGAAGCAGCTGATGCCCGTCTACGACAAGCCAATGGTCTACTATCCGCTCTCGACCCTCATGCTGGCGGGCGTGCGCGACATTCTCGTCATCTCGACGCCTGCCGACCTGCCGCACTTTCGCCGCCTGCTCGGATCGGGCGAGCGCTGGGGGCTGCGCCTGAGCTACGTCGAGCAGCCGCGTCCGGAGGGCCTGGCGCAGGCCTACATCGTCGGCGCCGATTTCGTCGGCAGCGATCGTTCCATGCTCGTCCTCGGCGACAATATCTTCTATGGGCACGGTTTGCCGGCGCTCCTGGCCGAAGCGGTCAAGAGCCCCTCGGGCGCCACCGTGTTCGGTTATCATGTGACCGATCCCGCGCGCTATGGCGTCGTCGCCTTCGGCCCGGACGGGGCGCCGGTCTCGATCGAGGAGAAGCCGGCCCGGCCGAAGTCGAATTGGGCGGTGACGGGCCTTTACGTCTATGACCGGGACGTGGTGGACATCGCCCGCCGGCTGAAGCCATCGGCCCGCGGCGAACTGGAGATCACCGACATCAACCGCGCCTATCTCGAGCGTGGCCGCCTGACGGTCGCGCGGATGGGCCGCGGCTTCGCCTGGCTCGACACCGGAACCCCGGACACGCTCGCCGAGGCGGCGGCCTTCGTGCAGGCGCTCGAACATCGTCAGGGCTTCAAGATCTCCTGCCCCGAGGAGATCGCCTTCAACCTCGGCTGGATCGACGCTGCCCAGCTGCTTGCGCTCGGCGAGGCGCTCGGCAAGAGCAGCTACGGCCAGTATCTTCGACGCATCGCGCGAGGCGACCTTTGATCCGCCGTGTTCAGCCTGTCGGGATATTCCGCTTGTCGGCTCCCGCAACTCCCTCTAAAATCCAAGGTGGCCATCATGCCCAATGAGGGCGGGCCGGCTCAGAGCCACAGGCTCGGTTTTTCAAGCTTCTTGAATTTCGACATTCTGCACTCATGATCAGGTGAGATGACCGGAACCGACTTGGCAGTTTCCAACCGCTCCGGCGACAAGTCGACGCCCTCGGGTCTCGGCTGTCTGTCGATCATCGCGCGCCGATATGGGCTTCACCTTACCCCTGCGCAGCTGGTCCACGACCACGTCTTGAGCACGGACGAGGTGTCGACGGCGCAGCTGTTGAAATGCGCGCGGTCGTCAGGCTTGCGCGCACGCCTCATCACGCTTGGCTGGAACCGCCTGACCGAGCTGAAGAAGGCGCTGCCGGCCGTCGTCATTTTGAAGAACGGCAGCAGCATGGTCCTGCTGCGCACCGAAGCGGATGGGCAGACGTTCCGCGTGGTACTGCAGGACCCCAATGCGCATGAGGATGCCCTGCTGGTCATCGACCGGGTCCGCTTCGAGGAAGCCTGGACGGGCGAAGTCGTCCTCGTCAAGCGCAACTACGACATTACCGACGAGACCAAGCCGTTCAGCATCGGGCTCGTCGCTACCCTGGTATTTCGCGAGCGCCGCCTTGTCCGCGAAGTGGCGATCTCGGCTGTTGCCTTGAGCTTCCTCGCCCTTACTCCGATCATTTTCTGGCGATTGTTGTCGGATCGCGTTCTCTACTACCACGCGATGAGCACGTTCACGGTCCTGTGCCTGCTCATGATCGTTCTTGTCTTCTTCGAAACGGCGTTCGCGGCACTTCGGCGTTACCTGATACTTTTCTTGACGACCCGCGTGGACGTCAAACTTTCCACCTATATGTTCGACAAGGTTCTCGACCTTCCGATCGATTTCTTTGAGCGCACGTCTGTGGGCGCCGTGACGCACGACATGAACGAGATCTGGCGCATCCGCAACTTCCTGACCGGGCAGCTGTTTGGAACGGTCCTCGATTCGTTCGTGCTCTTCGTCTTCTTTCCCGTCATGTTCTTCTTCAGCCCCGTCCTGACGGCCATCGTGCTGGCCTGCTGCGTCCTCATTTTTCTTTGGATCGTCGTCATGTTGCCGCCCTATCGGCGGCGCAGCAGCGCGGTCGTCTCGGCTGAAACCAGGCGAGGCACCTTCCTGGTGCAGACGATCCACGGCATCCGCACGGTCAAGTCGCTGGCGCTCGACGCGCGCCACCGCCACGAGTGGGACGTTCACGTTGCCCGTATCGCCAAGCTTCGGTTCGCCGAGGGCATGATGGCGAATTTGATCCAGACGGTGGTGACGCCCTTCGAACGCTTCCTGGTCAGCGGTACCTTTGCGCTCGGCGTCTATTTCGCCATGACGACCAACGATCCGGTCTATATCGGAGCGCTTTTCGCCTTTCTGTTGCTCAGCCAGCGGGTCGCCGCACCTCTCGTGCAAATGGCCCAACTCATTCATCAATATGACGAAGCCCGGCTAGCCGTTGGGCTCGTTGCCGATCTCGTCAACCAACCGCCCGAAGAGGGGCGGACGGCGCACGGCGTGCGCGCGCCGATCCGAGGCCATGTCGAGTTTTCCAACGTTCGCTTCAAGTACAAGGGATCGAGCACGCCGGCGTTGGCCGCGGTCACATTCGAAGTTCCGCAGGGCACGATGCTCGGCATCATGGGGCGCAGCGGCTCGGGCAAGACGACCATCACGCGCCTGTTGCAGAGGCTCCATTCCAACTATCAGGGCCTCATCAAGATCGATGGCATCGACGTGCGGGAATATGATGTCGACCATTTGCGCAGCAGCCTGGGCGTCGTCCTGCAGGAGAACTTCCTGTTCAGCGGCACGATCCGCGAGAACATCACCGCCGCCAAGAGCGACGCCACGTTCGAGGAAGTCGTGCTTGCCGCACGCATGGCCGGGGCGGAAGAATTCATCGATAAGCTGCCGCGCGGCTATGAGACCTACGTCTACGAGGGGTCGCCGAACCTCTCCGGCGGGCAGCGCCAGCGGCTGGCGATCGCGCGGGCGCTGATCGTCGATCCGCGGATCCTCATCCTTGATGAGGCCACGAGCGCACTTGATGCCGAGAGCGAAGCCATCATCAATGCCAATCTCCAGCGCATCGGCCAGGGGCGGACTCTGATCGTCATCTCGCATCGCCTTTCGTCGCTGGTCCCAGCGGATGCGATCCTCGTGCTCGAACGAGGCGAGGTGCACGACATCGGCCGGCACCAGGAATTGCTGGAGCGCTGCGACATCTACAGCGGGCTCTGGTACCAGCAGAACCGGCACGTCGCTGCCCCGCCGCCGGCGCGCGAGAAGAGCTTTGTGGGGCCGAGCGTTGCGTAGAGATGTGACCAGCATCGCCGTCCGGCAGTTCCAGTCGGAAAGCGACGCCATCCGGGAGGCGCCGGAGCCGGTCTCGGCGCGGATCGCCGTGCTCGCGCTTGCCGCGATGGTCCTGGCGTGCATCGGCGTCACCGCCTTCGCCTCGGTCGACCGGGTGGTGACGAGCTTGAGCGGAAAGGTCGTGTCCACGCAGGCCGCCAACGTCTTTCAGGCGCTTGATCCCTCGATCATCAAGAGCATCGATGTCCGGGAGGGCGACCGGGTTCAGGCCGGACAATTGCTGGCGACCCTCGACCCCACGTTCGCGGCGGCCGACGTCGGCCAGCTGAAGATGCAAATCGCCGGCCTCGACGCCCAGATCGCCCGCGCCGAGGCGGAGCAGCAGCGCAAACCGCTGGTCTTTCCCGACAATCCCGGACCGGACCTCGCCCCCTACGCCGCCCTGCAGAAGTCCCTCTACGCGCAGCGCACAGCCGAATTTGCCGCGCAGATCAAGAGCTACGACGAAAAGATCAAGCAGGCCCAAGCGACCATCGACAAATACCAGGGAGACGAAGCGCGATACAAGGAGCGCGAAAAGATTTCCCAGCAGATCGAGGAGATGCGCCACAGCCTTCTCAAAAGTGGCGCCGGAAGTCTGCTCAATCTCTGGATCGCGAGCGACCAGCGCCTCGAACTGTTGCGGACGATGGAATTCGGCCACAACAGCCTGATCGAAGCCCAGCATGTCCTCTCCTCGCTGATGGCGGATCGCGATGCCTACGTGCAGAAGTGGTTCACCGACGTGAGCCAGGAACTCGTTACCGCGCGCAACGCGCGCGACCTTGCTGCGACGCAGCTCGTCAAGGCCACCAAGCACCAGGATCTCGTCCGCCTCACGGCGCCGGAACCGGCAGTCGTCCTCAGTTTGTCGAAACTGTCGGTAGGCTCCGTGCTCAAGGAAGGCGATCCGCTCCTCACGCTCATGCCGTTGCGGGCGCCGATGGAGGCCGAAGTCCATCTGTCGCCCCGCGACATCGGATTTGTCCGGGCGGGCGACCACTGCGCGCTCAAGATCGATGCCTTCAACTTTTTCGAGCATGGCACCGCCGAGGGCCAGCTCGAATGGATCAGCGAGGGCGCGTTCACCACCGATGATGACGGCAAGCCGGTCGATGCCTTCTACAAAGCTCGGGTGCGCGTCGATGCCATCCATTTCATCGGCGTGCCCGACACGTTCCGCCTGATTCCCGGCATGACTCTGACCGCCGACATCCACGTGGGGACGCGATCGGTCCTGGCCTATCTGTTCGGCGGCTTTTTCCGGGGGATGGGCGAATCGATGCGGGAGCCTTGAGGTCGCCGTGGCAGCCTTGTGGTCAGGCGGGCTGTCGCGACTGCTGCCGCTCCGTCGCGCTCACCGGAACTTCAGGCGCGGATTGAAAGCCTACGAGCAGGGAAGGCACGCGGACGCCTTGCAGGCTTGGCGCAGGGCGGGCGCGGCCGGGCATGCCGACGCGCAATTCCGGTTAGGTCAGCTCTACGCGCGCGGCCAGGGCGTTATTCGAAGCGTGCCGGATGCGGTGGCGTGGTACCGGCGCGCCGCCGAGCGCGGCCAGTTGGAAGCGCAGCTGCAGCTGAGCCTCATTTACTTCAGCGGCGAACCGCACGCGGCCGAAGGGGCTACCATATGGTTCCAGACGGCGACGGAACTCAACGCGGGCGCGGCGCGAAGGAACGCCCAGTTGCTGTTTCCCAACGGCATCGACGTTGCCAAGGACCTCGATGAGGCCGTGCGCTGGACGCGCGCGGCTGCTGAGGGAGGCAAACCGGAGGCCCAGGCCAACCTTGGATATTTCTATTTGCACGGGCTGGGCTGCGACCAGGATTTCGACGCGGCGCGCCGCCACTATCTGGCTGCCGCGCACCAAGGAATCGGCAAGGCAGAGCTGGGGCTGGCGCTGCTGTACGAGAACGGTCTTGGCGTCGAACGGGATCTTGCGGCGGCGGCCGGCTGGTACGCGAAGGCTGCCGAGAAGGGCGAGGTCGCCGCGCAGGTCGGGCTTGCGCGCCTGTATCTCAAGGGTATCGACGGATCGCCCAAATTTGACGAGGCGGCCGCGCTTTTGCAGAAGGCAGCCGACGTTGGCGACCCCGGCGCGCTCCGCTACCTTGCGCTCCTGCACATCGCCGGCGAGGGCGTAGCGCGGGATCTCGACAAGGCCGAGACCTGCTTTCGCAAGGCGGCCAACAAGGGTTTCGTCCCTGCCATGATCGGGCTCGGCGAATTCTTCAGCCGCGGCCAAGGCGTGCCGCCGAATCTCGAAGAGGCGGCGATGTGGTACCGGCGCGCGGCCGAAGCCGGGGACGCCCGGGCACAATTCATCGTGGGGCGGTTCTATGCGCGTGGCGAGGGGATGCCGAAGAGCGTGAGCGAGGCGGCAAAATGGTTCCTGCGGGCCGCCGAGCAGGCCCATCCGGCGGCTGAATTCAACATCGCGGTCTTCTTGCTGACTGGGACCGGCGTCGATCGCGACATCGAGAAGGCCCTATCTTGGTGTGAGCGCGCGGCGCAGCATGGCATCGCCGCCGCACAATTGAAGCTCGGCAGCCTCTACCTGAGGGGCGACGAGGTACCGCGCGATCCCGAACGCGCCGCCAAATGGTTCGGCGAGGCGGTTAACAAGGGCGAGCCGGCGGCGGAGACGGCGCTTGCCCTGCTCCATCTCAATGGGCAGGGCGTGCCACGGGATGCATCACGGGCGGAAGAATTGCTGCGCAAGGCCGCCGAGCGCGGTCACGCCCCGGCGCTCGTGCAGCTTGGCCATTTGTTCTCGCAGCGCGACTCCGTCGAGGCGAGCAAAGAGGACGCGACACGCTGGTATCGGGCGGCTGCCGAAGCCGGCCAGATCGAGGCCCAAGTCATCCTTGGCCGGAACTTTCTCGAGGGGCGCGGCGTGGTGCAAGACGCCAAACAGGGGGCGGAATGGTTCAGAAGGGCAGCCGAAAACGACTTTGGTCCAGCGCAATTGCAACTGGCGATCATGCATTGCACGGGACAGGGCGTTCCGCTCGACCTCGAAACCGCCGTCGCCTGGTACAGGAAGGCGGCCCGCAACGGCGAGAGCTTGGCGCAATTCAACCTCGGCGTCATGCTGCTGAAGGGACAGGGCACTCGGCAGAATGTGGGCGAGGCCATCGGCTGGTATGAGAAGGCAGCGGAGCAGGGTCTGGCGGCGGCGCAAGTTGCTCTGGGCGATTTGTACATCGCCGGCGTCGGCACCGAGCGCAACGAGGAGGCGGCGCGGCAATGGTACCGGAAGGCTGCCGATGGCGGCAATGAGACGGCGGCAAAGCGACTGCGCGACATGGCGGCAGCCGACTCGCCGCCGCCCGCGCGGGCAACCCTGACAGGTTGATTGCAACGCCAAGCATGTCCCCGCCGAGCGTTGACGCCGCGCGGCTTGGTGCACGCGCTCCTCGACTGCGGCCCGGCAGAAGTGCGCGCGTGGCAGCCGTGGCGCGGCGGGACACATCGCGCAACGAACCTGTCCACATGATCCCTGGCTCGCCATGAGTGGAGAACATGCAAGCCGGGCCGCGTTCCTCGATGAAAAGGGCCATGCCGACGCGCTGACCATGCTCGCGGCGCGGTGCTTGAATGAAGGCGACTTTGCCCGCGCCTTCATGTTTGCCGATCGGCGCTGCCGCATCGAGCCGGCGGCCGACGCGCGGCACTATCTCTTGCGGGCAGAGGCCTCCCGTCGCCTGGGTGATGCGCGATATGCCGAGGCCGATCTCAAGAAGGCGGTCGAGATCGATCCGACCGACGTCCTTGTCAACAGGAGCGTTCTCGGCGCGGCCGATCGCGCCGAGGACCACTGGCGTGCCGCCCACGCGATCCTCGCGGCTGCCGGAGCCGACGATGAATCGGTGCGCGGGGCGGTGGAGATGCTGCGGCGGCTGGGCTCGCGCGTGATTGCCTGCGTAGCCTCGACCAACCGGGCCGTGACGGGCTGGGTCCTCTGGTCGGGCGAGCGCCCCATCACCGCCGCGTTGAACGGCGCCGCGGGAACGCAGCGCCTCGTGCTGGAACCAGACCCGCTGCATCCGCTGGCGCATCTTCTCGGATCCGCATCGCAGATTTTCCTTGCCTTGCCGGATGCCGATTGCTGCACGCTCTCCTTTTTTCTCGATGAGGAGATCGTCGAAACGCGCACCATAAGCTTGCCGGGGCTGCCAGGCCCGTCGTCTGCCGGGCAGGAGCCTCGTGGCGATCGCAGGGCTGTGCGCGGGGGCCAGCCGATCACGATCATCATTCCCGTCTACAACGACTATCAGGCAACGCGCGACAGCATCGCTTCCGCGGTCCGGGAAAGGCAGACCGTTCCCTCGCTGTGCATCATCGCCGTAGATGATGCGAGTCCTGACCCGCGCATCCGCGCGCTGCTCGAAGCAGAAGCATCCGCCGGGCGGATCGAGCTGGTGACCAATGCGCAAAACCTGGGGTTTGCGCGGTCGGTGAACCGAGCGCTCTTGGCGGCACGAGGCGGCGACATCCTTTTGCTTAATGCCGACACAATATTGCCCGCCGGAGCGGTCTCGCGGCTGGCGGCCATCGCCCACGTAGCGCCGGAGATCGGCTCGGTCACCCCGATTTCCAACAATGGCGAATTCACGAGCTTTCCCTTGCCCAATCGACCCAACCCCATGCCGTCTGCCGCGGAGGCCCGGGAACTCGACAGGATCGCGTCGCGAGCCAACACCGGAGTGGTCACCGATATTCCCAACGGGATCGGCTTTTGCCTGTACATAAAGCGAGCCTGCTTCGATGCCGTCGGCCCTCTTTCGACACTTTATCGGCACGGCTATTTCGAAGACGTCGAGTTTTGCCTGCAGGCGCGGCGCTCAGGCTTCCGCAATGTGTGCGCCCCGTCTGTCTTCGTCGCCCATGCGGGCGCGCGGTCCTTCGGCGCGGCTAAGCGCGCGCTCGTTGTCCGGAACCTCGCGATCCTCGAGGCGAGATATCCGACCTATCGGGCCGAATGCGCCGACTTCATGCGGGCCGATCCGCTGGGTCCCGCGCGAAACGCGATCGAGCGCCTCCTCGAGCTGCGCGGCTCATTTTTTATCCTTGCAGGCCGTCAGGGGCTGCCGCAGTTCGGTCTTCTCGAACGGGCGAGGCAATTGGCGGCTGCAGGGCATCAATCGTTGATCCTGTCATGGCGGGGCGGGCCGGACGAGATCCAAATATTCCTCCGAAGCCCCGATGGCGACATCCCTCAATCGTTGGAATTTGCCGCGGATTCGGGAGCAGATCGCGCCGCACTTGCCAGGTATCTGAGGCGGTTGTCGATCGATCGCGTCGAAGTCGCGCACCCGGCGACCATACCGAAAGAGGTCCTGGACGTCCTGATCGGGATACGCGAGCGGATGGATTTGCTGGTCATGGATGGATCGGCCTTGAGCTTTGGCTGGTCGCCGTTGCCTGGTCCTTGCGCGGACCGCACCTCGAAAGAGGCCTGCGATCTTTGCCTGCAGCGCTTTCCGACGCGGCCGGACGCGAAGGATCGGGTGTTTGTCGATCAGCAGAACCGCTGGTGGAAAGTCCTGAACCGGGTAGGACGCATCATCCCGCTGGATGCGGTGAGCCGGGCATTTGCGGAGAGAGCGCTCAGAAAGTTGTCTTCCGCAGCGATCGTTGAGCCGCAGCCGCTTCGCGGCTCCCCATGGACCTCGCCTGGGGGAGGGGGCGAAACGCTCGGAATCGTCACGCCTGGCCGCGCTGCGGTCGTCGATCGCCTGTTGCTGAAGCTCGGCCGGACTTTCGAGCAAACCGGGGTTGCCACGCCCATCGTCGTGATCGGCAATGCGGTCGACAATCTACGACTGATGTCTTGCGACAACATTTTCGTGACCGGCAAAGTCGAGGAAGACGAGCAGGAGCGCGTCATCCGTCAATATCGCATTGGCGCTCTGTTTCTTCCGTATCGAATGGATCTCTTCTTCCTGATCGAGCGCCTTGCAGCGAACGCGTCGCTGCCGAAGGCATATTTCGACTGGTCGTTCGGTGCTGCCGAACGCAAGCCGGGCGATCTTGCCTTGGACCCACGAATTTGCGACGACAAAGTCGCGATCGAGGTCTCGGCATGGAGCTCTTTCGTGCTTTCAAGACAAACGGCATGAAATCAGCTCAAACCCAGGAAGCAACTTCGCCCGCAAAAGGCCGATTGCTGACCAGGGTTACCCGCCCGAGCGAGTCCAGCATTGCCGGCTACGTGATCGATCCTGCCGATCCTGACCGCAGATTTGTCGTTGAGCTCTTGATCGATGGCATTCCCGCGCAGATCGCCCGCGCGCAGATGTATGATCACGAACTGGCGCAGGCGGGTGTCGGCGACGGCTGCAACGGATTTGTCTTCCGACTGCCGAGCGACCTCGTCGGTGAGAGCCAATCGGGGGAGGTGAGGCTTGCCAACAGCGGCGAGAGCCTCGGACCGCCTGTCATTTTCGAAACAACGCCCGTGCGCGCAGATCTTTCGGGTGGCCCCGGGGGCGTGTGGTGGCTCGGCGGGCTGCGCCTCGCCGGCTGGGTGCCGCGGACGAAGGACGGAGCGCTGCCGAGCGTGCAAGCCTTCATCGACGGCGAATTGGTCTGCGAGGTCAAGGCAGACAAATGGGGCCATGCGGCGCGCGGCGTGGGCTCCGATCCCGTCCCGAGCTTCGACATGCATCTGCCTGCCCACTGCGCTGACGCGAGCGTCAAGAGGGTAGCGGTCTCCTGCAACGGCCAGAGCTTGTCCGGAAGCCCGCTTGCCCTGGTGGCGTTTGCCGACGGGCTGCGCCAGTTTCTGGCCGCCCACGACGAAACCTTGCCCGAAGAGGCGCGGGGGCGACTGTTCGACCGGCTCTTTCCGCAATCGATGCCATTTTCGGCGTTCGACGACTGGTCGAGGCGGTATCCCCTTCCTGCACCCACTCGCCTGAGCCAGGACCCGGTTGGGGTCGTCATCATCGGCAACAACGCGCTCGATGCAACGCTTGAAAGCCTGGCTGCCGAGGAGAGCAGCGAGTGGGTGGTGGGTGTGCTCCCGACCGTGTCCGGGCAGGTCGATTTCTTGGTCGATGATCTCGTGGAGTTCCTCACCGGCGCAGGCAGTACCTGCAAGACGCTGATCGTCGCCCTCGCTGGAACGCGGTTTCGACGCGGCGCAGTCAATCTCTTGGCACAGGCCCTGGAGGAGAACGATCAGGCCAAAGTGGTCTATCCCGACATCCTCCTTGCAGGAGGCGACGGTCTGGAATGGCCCATCGCCCTGTCTGCCTTCGACTATGAGCGCGTCATCGAGCAGGGTTGCGGGGCTATGCTTTTCGCGATCCGCCACGCGATCGCGGCGCTGGCGGCGGAAAAGCGAGTCGATGACATCTTCCGCCTCTTCAATCTTCACCTCGACGGGCGTCCGCCGGGCGAGGCCGACTTCCTTCATGTTCCGGGATTTGCAGCTGTCGTGCCAGCCTTCGATCGTGAGGATGCGCAGATGCGGCTCGGGCGCGCGACGGCCGCGCACCTCGCGACGCGCGGAGTGAACGGCGAGATTTGGCCCGGCGCGAAGGGCGGTTTGCCCGGCGTGCGGGTTCGGCGGCAAGTTCCGGCCGGCCCGGTTTCCATTCTCATTCCCACCCGCAACAGGCCGGACCTGTTGAAATCCTGCCTGAACTCGCTTGCCGGAACGATAAAGCTGCACGGCGCGGAACTCGTGATCATCGACAACGACTCGACGGATCCCGAGTGCCTACGCTACCTCGGCGACATCCGGCGCTCGGGCGCGGTCGTCATCAGGGCGGCCGGGCCCTTCAATTTCGCCCGCCTCATGAATGCGGCCGTCGCCGCCGCGTCCGGCGAGCATCTGTGTCTCCTCAACAACGATGTCATGGCGCTCGACAACGACTGGCTCGCCGAGATGCTCTCCCGCCTGTCCGAGCCGAGCGTCGGGGCGGTCGGCGCCCTGCTGCTCTGGCCGAGTCGTCTCGTACAGCATGGCGGCGTCGTTCTCGGCCCGTCGTTTTCGGCCGCGCACGCCTTCACTGGCCGGCCGGAGTCGGATCCGGGATACGGCGATCTCCTGGCGGTCGCGCACGAATGCAGCGCCGTGACGGCTGCCTGCCTTCTCACGCGCAAGCGCGACTACATCGATGTCGGCGGCATGGACGAGCTTCGCTTCCCGGTGCAATTCAACGACGTCGACTATTGCCTGAAGCTTCGCAGCCGCGGCCGGCGCATCGTCTTTACGCCGCACGCGCGGCTGCTGCACCTCGAATCGGCCAGCCGCGGCTTCGATGATAGCGTCGACAGGGAAGGGCGCGCCAGTCGCGAGTTGGAGAACCTGCGAGCACGATGGCATGTGGCGCTCGCAGACGATCCTTTCTACAGCCCGCTGCTTTCGTTGGACCCGATCCCCTTCTCCGGCTTGGCGTGGCCGCCGCGCCAAGCCTCTCCGCGCTTTCCCAAGCCCACTCAGCAGCTAGAAATCCCACCGGGGATCTGAAGCGGCAAGGCGTTCTCCAGGCGCGAGGATTCGCGCCGCGCAGGTCAGGGGGCAGCCGGCGCAAGCAACGGCACGTGCGGCCCGGCGCTGCGAGGCAGGACCCCCGTCAGGCGCGGATCATCGGCAAACTCGATGGCAAATCGGTAGGGCGCAAAACCGGATCGCCGATAGAATTCGAG
This sequence comes from Methylobacteriaceae bacterium, assembly GCA_019233695.1. GTDB lineage: Bacteria > Pseudomonadota > Alphaproteobacteria > Rhizobiales > Beijerinckiaceae > JAFAME01. The sequence continues at coordinate 3,381 of JAFAME010000166.1, read as the reverse complement.
CGCGCCGGGATGATCGAAGGTGCAGGTGTGAACGAGGAACCGGCTCGGCTTCCGGTGCCACGCCCGCTCGATCGCCCGCTCCATCAGCCAGCGTCCCGTGCCGGTCCCGATCATCGGCTCGACCAAGCCGAAGAAGGCCAGCTCTGCCGCCGGGTGCCGGCGAAAATCGAGCTCGAGCAGGCCTACATCCTCGCCGTCGTGCGTGAGCGAGAACGCCTCGATGGCGCGATCGTCGAGGAGCAAGGCAAGCGAGGCAGGCGAGAGCTCGAGCCGGCTCCACCACAGCCAACGCTCGCCGAGCGTGCGGTAGATCGAAAGATAGCGGCCCATGTCCCGCCCGGTCAGGCGCAGAAGCGCGAGGCCCGGGAACGATGCACCTGCCCTCGGCGACGGCCGGGAGCGCATTTCGAGATAGGTCACGATGCTGGCGATCTTGCCCGGCGGCAGGTCGGTGCAGTCGCCCAAGGCAATCGACAGGGCCGAGTTCATGCAGGTGCTGTTGCGCGGATCTCCGACGAAATCCTGCGTGCCTGGTGCCATGCTGCCTCCCGTTCTATCTCGCGCGCGAGTGTGTTGCCAGGTGCGCGGCTTTCGCAGGGGCCGGGTCTTGCGCGACGGGGCGCGCTGTGCACCTATGCGGCACCTGCCAGGCCCGGCAGTTCCAGAAACACCGACAATGCGCCTCGACGCTGGCGCAGGAGAGCGGCCGCCCGCGCAATTGGCGCGAGCCGCCGAGGCGGAGCTTGATGAAGCGTTTCACGGCTTTCCTGTGGCCGCTGGTCGGCTTGGCCGCGGTCATTCTCTCCTTCTATCTTCTGCTGACCGACCAGTCGCTGGACCGCCTGACGGCACGGGAGATCTATCAGAGCTTCAAGGAGATTTCGCCGCTCGGCTATGGCTTTGCGGCATGTGCCACGCTGATCGCCTATGCGGCACTTGCCTGGTACGACCGGATCGCTCTTGCGCATCTCGGTCACAAGCTGTCGTGGCTCTTCATTTCGCTGGTCTCGTTCACGACCTATGCGCTCTCCCACAATATCGGCGCCTCGGTCTTTTCCGGGGCCGTCGTGCGGTATCGCGCCTATTCGACGAAAGGCCTCAGCATCGCTGAAATCGGCCTTCTCGTCGCATTCTGCTCGTTCACCTTCGCGCTCGGCACCTTGCTGGTGGGAGGCCTCGTTCTTGTGTTCGAGCCGGGCATCACCCGGCGCATGCTTTACGGCGTATCTCATATTCTCGTCGGGACGGCCCGCCTCCGGCTTGTCGGCGAAGCCATGCTGGCCTTCGTCGCGCTCTACATCGCGGGCTCTGTGTTTCGACTGCGCCCGCTTGTCGTCGGCAGGTTCCAGCTTGCCTATCCGCGCATCGGGATCGTGTTGCGGCAATTGGCCGCCGGGCCGCTGGAATTGCTCGGCGCCGCAGGGATCATCTATTTCGCCCTGCCGCAGGCCGGCAATCCTGGCTATTTCATTGTGCTTGCGGCGTTCCTCGGTTCTTTTTCGGCGGCACTTCTGAGCCACGCGCCGGGCGGGGTCGGCGTCCTCGAGCTCGTGTTTCTGAAGGCCATGCCGGGACTGCCGCCCGCCAAGGTCCTGGCAGCCTTGATCATCTTTCGCGTCCTTTACCTGATCGTGCCGCTCATTTTCGCCATAGGGGTGGTGATCCTGTTCGAGCGCGGCCGCCTGGCCGAAGCACTGCGGGCTGCGCGGCAGAGAGGTCCCTCACCGTGACGCGCCTGCCGTCGCAAGGCGCACCGAGCGTGCGCCTTGCTTGTCGGGACAGGAGTCCATGGCGAAATGCGGCCCGATGGCTCGGGAGCCGCGATCCGCGATTCGGCGACATCAGGCCGGGAAATTCGGACTCTTGCTGCCGGATAGGCGAGGGATCGGTTCGCCTGTGCTACTGCCGGTATTGCTGGATGCGCGTCGTGCGCAGGCCGGCAAGACCGTATTGATCGATCGACATCTGCCAGCTCAGAAATTCATCGACGGTAAGTGTGTACCGGCTGCAGGCCTCTTCGAGGGACAGCAGTCCCCCGCGCACCGCTGCAACGACCTCGGCCTTGCGACGGATGACCCAACGCTTTGTCGAGGGTGGCGGCAGATCCGCGATCGTCAACGGGCTCCCATCGGGCCCGATGACATATTTCACCCTCGGGCGGTGTGGTTCGGCCATGGTACTCACACGATTGGGGACTCAAACATCCATGGACGATACCGGGGGCGGCTTAAGAATTGACTAAGTGAAATCCTTGCATGTCGCGCTTTTCTAACCACGAGGGCTTTGATTTCTTAAGGAAGTTTTTGATTGTGTTAAGTTCCTGCGCGGGGCGGCACAGGCGTGCCCCGCGCCTGGCCGGCATCAGGGGTGGAGCGGCGTGCGCGAGCAGGCGAGGCAATTGCCGCCTTCTCTTGCACTTGCCCGCGGAACGCCCAATTGTGAGACTGAGCGCTCGGTCGCTTGGGGCGCTGAGCGTCCGCAGGTCCGGGCGACAAAATGAGCCGTGCCTTGTTGAATAGTCTCGATATCGGCAAGCCCCCGGGCGAGACCCGGGTCGTCGTCGCCATGTCCGGCGGCGTCGATTCGTCGGTCGTGGCCGCACTGCTCAAGCACGAGGGCTATGACGTCGTCGGCATCACGCTGCAGCTCTATGACCACGGCACCGCGACGCATCGCAAAGGCGCCTGCTGTGCCGGCCAGGACGTTCACGATGCGCGCGCCGTTGCCGAGCGCCTCGGCATCGCGCACTACGTGCTCGACTACGAAGCCCGTTTCCGCGACAAGGTCATCGATCGCTTTGCCGAGGCCTATGTGGCCGGCGAGACACCTATTCCCTGCGTTGCCTGCAACCAGCACATCAAGTTTGCCGACCTTCTCGAGACCGCCACGGACATCGGGGCAGATGCGCTGGCGACCGGCCATTATGTGGCGGCGCGGCAGGCTCCTTCCGGCCGCCGGGCTCTCTATCGGGCGCGCGACGCCGAGAGGGATCAGAGCTATTTCCTGTTTGCCACGACGTCTGCGCAGCTGGCTTTGCTGCGCTTTCCGCTCGGCGACCGCACCAAGGGCGAGGTGCGGGCGCTTGCCCGCAGCTTCGGCCTGTCGATTGCCGAGAAGGCGGACAGTCAGGACATCTGTTTTGTGCCGTCGGGGCGATATTCCGATGTGATTGAGCGGTTGCGGCCGGGCGCTTCCGTGGCCGGTGAAATCGTACACGTGGACGGGCGGATCCTCGGCCGGCACGCAGGCATCATCAACTACACGATCGGCCAGCGACGCGGGCTCGGCGTCGCAGCCGGCGCGCCGCTCTATGTTGTCAGGCTGGACGCCGGGCGGGCCGAGGTGATCGTCGGGCCGCGGTCGGCGCTTGCGACAGCCGCC
>JAFAME010000168.1 GCA_019233695.1 Methylobacteriaceae bacterium | reverse complement strand
GAACGGCGCGCCTTGCGGACGCCGACGTTCACTCCGCTCTTGCGGACATTGCCCTGATCGAAGCGGCGGACGAACGCGCCGAAGCGCTTGCCCTTGCGATCGCGCTGCGGGAAGCAATGGAGACGCCGGGGTGCACCGCGGCGCTGGTGACACCGGACCGCGATCTCGCCCGGCGGGTGCGGGCCGAACTCGGCCGCTGGTCGCTGGAGGTCGAGGACTCGGCCGGCGAGCCGCTCGGCAGAACACCCCTCGGATCGCTGGCTCGCCTCGTCATGGCCTGCCCCGCGAGCCGGTTCGCTCCGGTCGACGTTCTGGCGCTGCTCAATCACCCGCTCGCGCGCCTGGGTCAGCGTCGGACCGTGGCAGCGCTGGAACTCGGCGTTCTGCGCGGCACCGTCCCGCGAGCAGGCCTCGCCGATATCTCCTCGCTCATTGCGGGCGCCAGAGCGGCGGCCTCGGATCCGCACGCGCACCAGGCGGCAAAACGGATCGGCGACGCCACATGGGGCAGGATCGAACAGCTGCTTGTCGACTTGCGGTCGGCCCTCGATCCGCTCGCTTCGATCGAGGGCCGGGCCGCACTCGGGGTCTGGCTCGCCGCCCACCGCTCGGCATTGCTTGCCGTGTCGGGCGAGCAGGCGGCCGATGCAGAAGCCGGCTCCATGCTTGCCGATCTCTACGATACACTTGGCGGTACCGAGGCCGCGACGCTGATCTTCACGGCAACGGACTATGCCGCCTTCTTCGATCGGATCATCGGAGAGGTGTCGGTCCGGAGCTCGCGGGGCAGCCATCCTCGCATCAAGATCCTCGGGCTCCTCGAAGCCCGTCTGCTGTCGCCCGACGTGATGCTTCTGGCGGGTCTCGACGAGTCCGTCTGGCCGCCGCAGGCGCAGACCGACGCCTTCCTCAATCGCCCGATGCGGGCCGAACTCGGACTCCCGCCGCCGGAGCGGCGCATCGGCCAGACGGCGCATGATTTCGTCGCAGCGCTCGGGGCGCCGAGGGTCGTCCTGTCGCGAGCGCTCAAGCGTGCCGGCACGCCGACCGTCGCATCGCGCTTCCTGCAACGCATGGCGGCGCTTGCGGGCAAGAAGATCTGGTCAGACTGCCGCGCGGCGGGCGAGCGCTATCTTGCATGGGCGCGGGCGCTCGACAGGCCCGCCGCGGCGATCCGCATCGCCCCGCCGGCGCCCCGTCCGCCATTGGCGCTGCGCCCTCGCCGGCTCAGCGTCACGCGCATCGAGACGCTGCGGCGCGATCCTTATGCGATCTTCGCCGAAAGAATCCTGCGCTTTGCGCCGCTCAACCCGATCGACCTCGCCATGGGTGCGCGCGACTTCGGGATAAATCTGCACCTTGCCCTTGGCGAATTCACACGCGAATTCGCGGGGAATGTCCTGCCGCAGGATGCCCGCGCCAGGTTGCTCGCTGCCGCACGCCGGCTTTTTGGCGCGCTCGGCGAGGATGCCGACTTCCTGGCCTTCCAATGGCCGCGGATCGAACGCAATATCGATTTCTTCCTGCGCTGGGAAAGCGAGCGACGCCAGGGCCTTGCAACCATCTTCAGCGAGGTCGCGGGCACGCTCGACATCGCGCTGCCCGACGGTGAAACGTTCACGCTGACAGCCATCGCCGACCGGATCGAGCGTGATCGCGACGGCAGCCTGACCTTCATCGACTACAAGACCGGGCAGCCGCCCGGATTGAACGAGGTCGCCGTCGGCTTTGCGCCGCAACTGACGCTCGAAGCCGCCATGGCGAAGCGCGGCGCCTTCGCAGATGTCCCCGCGGGGACGATCGCAGACGGCGTCTATGTCAAGCTCGGCGCCGGGGCCGGCGGCGGCGACGAAATTTCGCTGAGGCGAATCAAGGGCATCCGCTTTGCCGATCTCGCCGAACGGCATTTCGAAGGACTGATGCAGGTGCTTGAGGAGTTCGCCAGCGAAGAGACGCCCTATCTGTCGCGTCCCTATCCGAAGTTCGTGTCCGACACAGGCCCCTACGATCATCTCGCGCGTGTGAAGGAATGGTCGGCGACGGGCGCTGCCATCGACGAGCCGGAATGATGCGGGAGCGCCCCGTTCCGGCCGCCACCCGACGGGCGCAGGCGCGCGCGTCCGACCCTGCCGTGTCGGCCTGGGTGTCGGCCAACGCCGGGTCCGGCAAGACGCATGTCCTGGCGCAGCGCGTCATCCGGCTGCTGCTCTCAGGGGTGCCGCCGGCGAAGATCCTGTGCCTGACCTTCACGAAGGCAGCGGCGGCCAACATGGCGGCGCGCGTCTTCGACAAGCTTGCCAAATGGACGGGCCTCCAGGACGACGCGCTCGAATCGGAAATCGCGACGATGAGCGAGGCACCCCCCTCCGGCGCCGATCTTGTCCTCGCGAGGCGGCTTTTTGCCCGCACCGTCGAGACGCCCGGGGGCTTGAAGATCCAGACCATCCACGCCTTCTGCGAACGTCTGCTGCATCTGTTTCCATTCGAGGCCAATGTCGCAGCGCGTTTCGAGGTCATCGAGGACCTGCGGCAGGCCGATCTCCTGAAAGCGGCGCGCAGCGCGGCGCTGGCGAGCGCCGTCAGCGGCACGAGCCCTGAGCTTGCCGAGGCGCTGCGCATCGTCACGGCCGAGACGACCGGGGTGACGTTCGGGGTCCTGATGGCGGAGATGGTCGCATTGCGTGGGCCGATCGTCGCGCTCGTGCGACAGCACGGGATCGATGGCGTCGGAAGAGCTCTCGCCCGGCAGCTTGGCCTCGATCCCGGCGAGGACGTGCAATCGATCGAGCGAGCGATCCTTGAGGAGGGCATACCGTCGTCAGAATGGGGGAAGATCAGCCGGACCCTGGCACGAGCCGGTTCTGTCAACGGCACCGCCGGCCGCCTTGCCGAGGCCGCGCTCGCGCCGAAGGGAGAGGCCAGGCTTGACGCTTATCTGCGGGTGTTCCTTGTCAGGAAGACCCTGGAGCCGCGCGCCGACACCTATCTGCCGAACGTCCTGCGCCGGAGCCTCCCGACGCTTTGCATGCGGCTTGACGAGGAACGCGAGCGGCTGGTGCCACTAGTCGATCGCCGGCGCGCCGCCCTCACCGTTCGCCGCACGCGCGCGCTCCTTGCGCTTGGCGATGCGGTCCTTTCCGCCTACGCCCGCCTCAAGGCCGATCAGGGCGTGCTCGACTTCGACGATCTCATCGCCAAGACCCTTTCGCTCGTCACCCGCTCCGATGCGGCCTGGGTGCTCTACAAGCTCGATGCGGGCATCGACCACATTCTCCTTGACGAGGCGCAGGACACATCGAGCGAGCAGTGGATGGTGTTGCAGCGCCTCGCCGCCGACCTCATGGCGGGCGAAGGAGCCCGCGGCGTGGCGCGCACGCTCTTTGCCGTCGGCGACGAAAAGCAGTCGATCTTTTCGTTCCAGGGCGCCGCGCCGGAGATGTTCGACCGGATTCGCCGCTACTTCGAGGGCCGGCTACGCGAGTCCGCCCCCTCGCGCGGCGAAGCCGGCGCCAAATTCCGGCATTTGCCGCTGCACTTGTCGTTCCGCTCGGTGCCTGCCGTCCTCTCGGCGGTCGACGATGTGTTTTCCCTCGCAGAAAATTTCTCCGGCCTCTCCTTCGACGCCGAACAGACCGCCACCCGACACGAGAGTTGGAAGAGCGAGCTGCCTGGACGGATCGAGATCTGGGACACGGTCGTTGCGCGCGAGAAGTCCGACCCCAAGGATTGGCGCCTTCCGGTCGATGCGCCCGAAGCGCATGATCCGCCGGTCGTCCTCGCCCGGCGGATCGCCGCGACCGTGCGGTCATGGATTGCACCCGGCTCGCTCGAGCGCGTGCACGATGCCGATGGCCATGCACGGCCGATCCGGGCGGGCGATCTCCTCATTCTGGTGCGGGTGCGCGGGTCCCTCTTCGAAGCGCTGATCCGGGCCTTGAAGAACCACGCGGTGCCGGTCGCCGGTGCCGACCGGATGGTTCTTTCCGATCACATCGCGGTCATGGATCTCATTGCGGCGGGACGCGCGGCGCTGCTGCGCGAGGATGATCTGTCGCTTGCCTGCACGTTGAAATCCCCCCTCCTCGGCCTCGGGGATGATGATCTTCTCGCGTTGGCGCCGACGCGCCGTGGAAGCCTCGCCGACGCGCTCGACAGCGATCCGCGCTACGCCGCAGTGGCGGCCACGCTGGAAGCCTGGCGGCGCGCGGCCAGGCACGCGACGCCCTTCGATTTCTACATGCTGCTGCTGGCAAAGGAGCAGGGCCGCAAGCGAATCGCCGCCCGTTTGGGGGCGGAGGCGGACGACGCCGTCGGCGAGTTCCTTCGCCTCGCACTCGAGCACGAGCGGGAGGGAGCGCCGTCGCTGACGCGGTTCCTGGCCTCGATCGAGACGATCGATCTTTCCGTCAAGCGTGACATGGAGGCGGCAGGCGATAGTGTGCGGGTGATGACGGTGCATGCCGCCAAGGGCCTCGAAGCAAAGATCGTCATCCTTGCCGATACCTGTGGCGTGCCGACGGGCCGACATGATCCCAAAGTCTTCCGGCTGGAGCCCGTCAATGCGCCCGAGGGCACGCCGCCGCTCATCGCCTGGTCGGCGCGCATGGCAGACGATCCGCCGGCCGTCAGCGCTGCACGCGGCATGGTGCGTCGGCAGGCGCTCGAAGAGCATCGCCGCCTTCTCTACGTGGCGATGACGCGGGCCGAAGAGCGGCTCATCATTGCCGGGTTCGAAGACAAACCGACGGCGAGTGGAACGCCAAGTCGCCCGGCGGGCTGCTGGTACGACATGATTCTAGCTGCCCTCCAGCCGACGCTCGAAGAGATGCCGGCACATTGGGATGCGAAGGAGAGGATTCTCTGGCGCGGGCAGCTCTGGAATCAAGGCACGCTGCCGTTTGGTGGCGCGCCTGCAGATTTATCGGACGCGGCGCCGCCCGACTGGCTCTTTCGGCCACTCGCCATGGAGGTCGCCGCCGCCGCACCTCTGAAGCCCTCGAACGCGCTTGCTGCCGCCGACCGCGTCGGCGCGGCCGAGCGCCGGCCGGACTGGTCGCCCGGCGAGCCGGGTGCGCGCAGGGAAGGGCTGCTGATGCACACGCTCTTGCAGCATCTGCCGGATGTGGCGGTCGAGCGACGACGCGCGGCAGCGGCACGGTTTTTGGCCGCGCGCGCGGGAGACCTTCCGGCAAACCGCCAGGCAGCCCTCATCGAGACGGCACTCGGCGTGCTCGCACATCCTGATCTTTCAGGTTTGTTCGGCCCGCAGTCGCGCGCCGAGGTAGGCGTCGCGGGCCGCCTGACACGGGCCGACAGAACCATTCTTCCCGTCATCGGGCAGATCGATCGGCTCTCGATCGGCACCGACACGGTCCTGATCGCCGATTTCAAGACCGGAAAACCGCTCTCCGCCGAGGCAACCCCGCCGACCTACGTCGCGCAGCTTGCGGTCTATCGCGCGATACTTGCCCCGCTCTATCCAGGCAAGGCGATCCGGGCCATGCTCATCTGGACGGCGGGGCCGAGCCTAGTCGAGATCGAGCCTGCACGCCTCGATGCGGTGCTGCAAGAGCTTCTTGCCGCATGAGGCCGAGCGGACCGTGCGCCTCGGAAAAGCTTCACAGCCGGCGCGTTGGGGTCAAAGCACCCATGTCGCGCCGTTCCTTGACGCTGCGACAGCGCATCCCTAGCTTCCTGGCAACGGCGCGGGAATCGCCCCGCGGAGCGAAAGGGATTCTCATGGCTACCCAAAAAGTGACAGACTCCTCCTTCGAGGCTGACGTGCTCAAGGCCAAGGAGCCGGTCGTTGTCGATTTCTGGGCCGAGTGGTGCGGCCCCTGCAAGGCGATCGGGCCCTCGCTTGAGGCAATCGCGACGGAAATGAACGGCAAGATCAAGATCGCCAAGCTCAACGTGGACGAAAATCCGGCGATTTCCGAGAAGCTGCGCATCCGCTCGATCCCGACCCTGATGCTGTTCAAGGACGGCAAGCTCGCCTCCCAGAAGGTCGGTGCGGCGCCGAAGAGCGAACTCGTCAAGTGGATCAACGCGGCGGTCAGCGCATAGCCCGAAGCGCGCGGGATGCGCTTTGGAGGGGCGGCGTCCCGCCGCCCCCAGGCGGAGAGCGGTTCTGGCAGACAAGCAAAAGGCCCGGCGGTGTGCCGGGCCTTTTCGTTTTCGCAGGACTCAATAGTCCATATCGCCCATGCCGCCGGGCGGCATCGCCGGTGCCTTCTCCTTCTTCGGCTTCTCGGCGACCAGAGCCTCCGTCGTGATGAGGAGCGAGGCGACGGAGGCTGCATCCTGCAGCGCCGTGCGTACGACCTTCACCGGATCGATGACCCCGGCGCTCACCAGATCCTGGTACTCGCCGGTGGCAGCATTGAAGCCCCAGTTGTAGCTATCCTTCTCCAGGAGCTTGCCGACCACGTAGGAGCCGTCCTCGCCGGCATTGACGACGATCTGCCGCGCCGGGACCTGGAGCGCACGCCGCACGATGTCGAGACCGGCCCTCTGGTCCGCGTTGCCCGGCTTGACGCCGTCAAGCGCCTTGATGGCGCGCAGCAGCGGAATGCCGCCGCCCGGCAGGATGCCCTCCTCGACCGCGGCACGGGTCGCATGCATGGCGTCGTCGACCCGGTCCTTCTTCTCCTTCACTTCGATCTCGGTCGCGCCGCCGACGCGGATCACCGCCACGCCGCCTGAGAGCTTGGCGAGCCGCTCTTGGAGCTTCTCGCGATCGTAGTCGGAGGTGGTCTCCTCGATCTGCGCCTTGATCTGGGCAATGCGGCCCTGGATCTGATCCTTGGCGCCGGTCCCGTCGACGATGGTGGTGTTTTCCTTCTCGATCACCACCTTCTTGGCGCGGCCGAGCATCTGCAGCGTGACGTTTTCGAGCTTGATGCCGAGGTCTTCGGCAATCGCCGTGCCGCCGGTCAGGACGGCGATATCCTCGAGCATGGCCTTGCGCCGATCACCGAAACCGGGCGCCTTGACGGCGGCCACCTTCAGGCCGCCGCGCAGCTTGTTGACGACGAGCGTGGCGAGCGCCTCGCCCTCGACGTCCTCGGCAACGATGAGCAGCGGCTTGCCGGCCTGAACGACGGCTTCGAGCAGCGGCGGCGTGGCCTGCAGGCCCGACAGCTTCTTCTCATGGATAAGGATGTAGGGGTCCTCGAGCTCGGCCCGCATCTTCTCGGCGTTGGTCACGAAATACGGCGAGATATAGCCGCGATCGAACTGCATGCCTTCGACGACTTCGAGCTCGGTCTCCAGGCTCTTGGCTTCCTCGACCGTGATGACGCCCTCGTTGCCGACCTTCTGCATCGCCTGGGCGATGAAGCGGCCGATCTCGGTATCGCCGTTGGCGGCGAGTGTGCCGACCTGGCCGATCTCCTCGTTGTTGGTCACCTTCTTGGCATGGCCCTTGAGGTCGGCAACCACCGCTTCGACCGCAAGGTCGATGCCGCGCTTCAGATCCATCGGGTTCATGCCCGCAGCGACCGCCTTGGCGCCTTCCCTGACGATCGACTGGGCCAGCACGGTTGCGGTCGTCGTCCCGTCGCCGGCGATGTCGCTCGTCTTCGACGCCACCTCGCGCACCATCTGCGCGCCCATGTTCTCGAACTTGTCTTCGAGCTCGATCTCCTTAGCGACCGTCACGCCGTCCTTGGTGATGCGGGGTGCCCCGAAGGACTTGTCGAGAACGACGTTGCGGCCTTTCGGGCCGAGCGTCACCTTGACGGCGTTCGCCAGCAGGTCGACGCCGCGCAACATCTTGTCGCGGGCGTCGGTCGAAAATCTT
>JAFAME010000304.1 GCA_019233695.1 Methylobacteriaceae bacterium | reverse complement strand
GACCGAGGCCTTGACGGCATCGGTCGAGGCCTTGACCGCGGCAATTCCGGTATTGATGTTGCCCAGCTGCTGGTTGGCCAGCACCAGTTCGTTCATCAGGTCCTGTGCAGACGGCATCTTTCGGCCTCCTCGGCGTTTCGGTTCCTAGATCCTCGTTCCCATGAAACCGATCCTTGTCATCCCGGAAGCGCGGAAGCGCTCTCCGGGACCCGGCACCGGATCCCGGCCCTTCGCTTCGCTCCGGCCGGGATGACACCAACATCATTCGAGCCTCGGGAATGCTCATCTAGCTGGTCGCGCAAGCGTTGCCGTTGGCGAAATGTGTGGCCACCTCGGTCGAGGTCAGCGCCCGGTTGTAGATGGCGACGTCCTGAATGGCGCCCTTGAACGGATTGAGCGGACCGTGCGTCGGGTCGTCGACGATTGTGCTGGTACGCAGCGGAAGCTCCGGCGCGCCGGTGCCGATGTAGAGCGGTTTGGTGGTGTTCGGGGCATAGGCGATATTCGGTGCCAGGCTGGCGTCGGCATCGACGTAGAGCGTCAGCGTGCTGCCGTCGTAGGTGGCGACCAGGTGATTGGTCAGGCCCAAGGCGAACGGTCCGTTCGCCTTGACCTCGGAAAGTGGCGTGTTGCCGTCGCTGACCGAAACGGCCCACACGTTCTCCGGCCGGGCATAAAGCGCAAAGCCCTTGAATGTCGGCGGGCTGTTGTCGCGCGACATGACCACGACGCGGTAGGCGGCCGGATCGTTCGCGGTCCAGTCCGGCCGGACCCAGGCTTCGACCGAGAACTGGGCCGGGTTGATCGCGGCATTTGCGGGAACGCTGACGTAGCCGCCGTCCACGACGATGCACGGGCTCAGGTCAGTGGGAATCTTGGCGATGCAGTCGCCGCCCACGATTCCGGGGCTCTGACCAATCTGGAAGGTGCCCGGGGCAGGAGCCGACTGGAGCGCGTCATGCGTGTCGTCCGGATAGGGCACCGTGGTGGCGAGATAGGTGCCGTTGGTGTTTGCAGGCGGGCTGGGCGCGTTGTTGTTGGCTACCGTGCCCGAGCCCTCGTCGAGCGGCCAGAAGCCCACGACACCGTTCGTTCCCGAAATGCTGGCCTGGTAGGCATAAAACCCCGTCCCGGTCACGTCCAGTCCGCAACCGACGAAACACAGCAACGACACGACCACAAGCAAACCGAGAGGAAGTAGAACGAGCAGCGACGCGCTCATCGTTGTGCCCCCTCGCGCCACCTGAACGAACAGGGTCGGCGTTATGTAAAAAGCGATGGAAAATCAGATGATACGATACTTCTACTTGCTGAGCGCAGATGTTCTGCAACAAAATTGGCAAAATCGTGTCGTCTGGGGCGCACAGGGGCATCTCGAAGCCCGCGCCGGTATGAGGATTGTGCGCCAGCGCACACGCGGCTATTTCAGCCTGTCCCTGATCGTGTCGAGAGCGGCAGCCGCGCAGGCCTCGTCCTTGTCGCCGCCCGGCGCGCCCGAGACGCCCAGGCCGCCGATGGCGGCTTGCCCCGCTCGGATGGTCACTCCGCCGGCCACGAACAGAATGGCGGGAACGGTATTCAGGGGCCCGGCCGCGAGCTCCTTGCGCGCGGCAATCAGGTCGCCGTTGCGCTCGTAGCCAAAGAGGCCGCCGTAGGCGAAGGCGGTGTACGCCTTGCGATAGGCGATGGTCACGGATTGCGGGTGCGCGTTGTCGCTCTTCACCAGCGCCTGTTCGAGTCCGGAGCTGTCGACGACGGCGGCAGTGACCGAATAGCCTTGGCCTTCGCAGATCTCGACGGCCTTGTGTGCGAGCTCCGCGGCGAGGCGCCACGCGAGCTTGCGGCTCGTGACGATGTCGTCGGCCCGGACGGGCACGGTCGACCCGACAATGAGTGCGATCGCGATTGCAGTCATCGCTCGGGTCATATGGGCTTCTCCCAGGTGATCTGCGCCGGGTCTTCCGCAAGGCGCCCGACCTGAAGGGGCTATTGCGTCGGTGCTTCGGGGCCGTTGCCGGCCCCGAAGCCAAAAACGCTCAGGCGGCGCGTGCCGCGGGATGCGCGTGGCGGAACAGGTGGCGACGCGCCTCCTCGTCGAGCTCGGCCTTGAAGGCGTGCCGGTCCTTCAATGCATTGGCGCGCTCGGCGGCGGGGCGGGCGCTGATCTCGTCAAACAGCCGCTTCAAGTTCGGTATCTTGGACCACCCATCCTCGCCGAGGATGAACGGCACGGCGCGCGCCCAACCCCATACCGCCATGTCGACGATCGTATAGGCATCGCCCAGCATGTAGCGGTGCTTGGCGAGCTGGCCGTCGAGGACGCCGTAGTGGCGCCTGACCTCGAACAGATAGCGGTTGACCGCATAGGGAAGCTGCTCGGGCGCGTGGTGCTTGAAGTGAACCGCCTGGCCGGAATAGGGACCGATGCCGGTCGCCACGAACATCAGCCACGACAGCAGCTGACCGCGCGCTACAGGGGTGTTCTCCGGCAGGAACTTGCCGGTTTTCTCGGCGAGGTACAGGAGGATGGCGTTGCTGTCGAAGACGGTCACATCGCCATCGACGATCGCGGGAGTCTTGCCGTTCGGATTGATGGCGAGGAACGACGGATCGAATTGTTCGCCTTTGCGGGTGTCGACCGGAACGAGCTCGTAGGGCAAGCCCGATTCCTCGAGGAACAGGGCCACCTTCGCCGGATTGGGTGAGGGATGGTAATAGAACTTGAGCATCGTGCTACTCCCATTTGCGGCGCGCCAAAGAAGCCGCCGCGCGCGGCGCAACCTATATCCCGGCTCGGCGGGCGGGCGCGAGCCGTATCGTTCAGCTCGCGTTTCACATTCCCGCGCGCTTACTCTGGAGCCGCCGCCGTTTGCCGCTCATTCTTGACAAAGGATACATCGCATGCGCTCTTCCGGCCCCGCTTTGCGGGTTGCGCCGATCCAAGAGTTTCCCATGCATCGCTATCGTTCGCACACCTGCGGAGAGCTCCGCGAAGCGCAGGTGGGGCAAGCCGTTCGCCTTTCCGGCTGGTGCCATCGCATCCGCGACCATGGCGGGCTGCTCTTCGTCGATCTGCGCGATCATTATGGCCTCACCCAATGCGTCGCCGACCCGGATTCCCCCGTCTTCAAGGAGGTGGAGGAGCTGCGCTCGGAATGGGTCGTCCGCTTCGACGGGCGCCTGCGCAAGCGTCCCCAAGGGACCGAAAACGCCGAGCTTCCGACCGGCGCGGTCGAATTGTTCATCGATGCGATGGAAGTGCTCGGGCGGGCCGAGGAATTGCCCCTCCCTGTATTCGGCGATGTCGACTATCCTGAGGAGACGCGGCTCAAATATCGCTTTCTCGATTTGCGCCGGGAAAAGATGCACCAGAACATCATGCTGCGGGTGCAGATCATCGATTCCCTGCGTCGCCGCATGAAGGAGCGGCGGTTTTTCGAATTTCAGACGCCGATCCTGACGGCATCTTCGCCGGAGGGCGCGCGCGACTTTCTGGTGCCCTCGCGTCTGCATCCCGGAAGATTCTACGCATTGCCGCAGGCGCCGCAGCAGTACAAGCAGCTGCTCATGATGGCGGGCTTTGATCGCTATTTCCAGATTGCGCCATGCTTTCGCGACGAGGACCCGCGTGCCGACCGGCTGCCCGGCGAGTTCTACCAGCTTGACGTCGAGATGAGCTTCGTCACGCAAGAGGATGTGTTCGATGCGCTCGAGCCCGTCATCCGTGGGGTGTTCGAGGAATTCGGTGGAGGGCGGCCCGTAACGGCTCCATTTCCACGCATCACCTATGCCGATGCGATGCGCAAGTATGGATCCGACAAGCCCGACCTGCGCAATCCGATCGTCATGCAGGACGTCTCGGAGCATTTTCGCGGCTCCGGCTTCAAGGTGTTTGCGCGATTGCTTGAGGATACCAGCAATGAGGTGTGGGCCGTCCCGGCGCCAACCGGCGGCCAGCGTACGTTCTGCGATCGCATGAATTCCTGGGCACAGGGCGAGGGGCAGCCGGGCCTCGGCTACATCTTCTGGCGCGAAGGGCAGGGGGCAGGTCCCCTCGCCAACAACGTCGGCGCACAGCGGACCGAGGCAATTCGCACGCAACTGGGCCTTAAGGACGGCGACGCGGCCTTCTTCGTTGCGGGCGATCCGGAAAAGTTCGCGAAGTTTGCCGGCTTGGCGCGAACCAAGGTCGGCGCGGATCTGCACCTCGTCGACGAGCACCGGTTCGAGTTTGCCTGGATCGTCGACATGCCGATGTACGAGTGGGACGAGGAGAACAAGAAGATCGAGTTCGCCCACAATCCTTTCTCGATGCCGCAAGGGGGGCTTGGGGCGCTCGAAATGCGCGATCCGTTGGAAATCAACGCCTTTCAGTACGATGTCGCGTGCAACGGTTTCGAGATCGCCTCGGGGGCCATCCGCAACCACAGCCCCGAGATCATGCGCAAGGCCTTCGCCATTGCCGGTTATGATCCGAGTGTCCTCGAGGAGCGGTTCGGCGGCATGTATCGCGCCTTCCACTATGGCGCGCCGCCACACGGTGGCATCGCGCCCGGCATCGATCGGATCGTCATGCTGCTCGCCGGCGTGCAGAACCTGCGCGAGATCTCGCTGTTCCCGATGAACCAGCAGGCCGTCGACCTTTTGATGGGAGCGCCCTCCAGCGTCTCGGCCAAGCAGCTGCGGGAGCTGCACATCCGCCTCAACCTGCCGCAGGGCTAGGGCCGGGACGTCTGCAGGTCGGCGATCGATTGGATCGCGGGCGGGAAATGGACCAATCGGTCATGCAGACCGTCATTTGCATGAAATGGGGCACGGCCTATTCCGCCGACTACGTC
The DNA here is from genome assembly GCA_019233695.1 of Methylobacteriaceae bacterium. Lineage (GTDB taxonomy): Bacteria > Pseudomonadota > Alphaproteobacteria > Rhizobiales > Beijerinckiaceae > JAFAME01. Next base: position 13,239 of record JAFAME010000304.1, on the reverse strand, counting down.
AATCGCCTCTACCGCGGCGTCACGCGTCACATGGCGCGCCCGACCCGCTTCGTGTGCTTCACCGAGGATCAGGTCGGCCTCTTGGAGGGGATCGAAGCAAGGCCGCTTCCCGCGATCGATCTGCCGGCAGCCGGGCTTCGGCGCGGGCCGTGGCGCAAGCTCGGCCTCTGGCAGCACGATCCAGGCGGCATTTCGGGCGACGTCCTGTTCCTTGATCTCGATGTGGTGGTGACCGGCCCGCTCGACGCCTTCTTCGACTACGAGCCTGGCTGCCTGTGCCTGATCCGCAATTGGACGCAGGCGAAGGACGAGATCGGCAATTCGTCCGTGATGCGCTTTCGCGTCGGGTCGGCGCCGCATCTCGTCGACGATTTCGAGCGAGATGGGCCGGCACTATCCTACCGTTTCGTCAACGAGCAGACCTATGTCACGAAGCAGTCCGGTCTGCCGATCCGCTTCTGGCCGGCAGACTGGTGCCCAAGTTTTAAGCACAGCCTCCTGCCCGCCTGGCCGTTCAATCTCGTCGCGCCGGCGGCGCTGCCACCACAAAGCCGCATCGTGGTGTTTACCGGGCATCCGCGTCCGCACGAGGCACAGCTCGGTCGTTGGCCGGCACCCTGGTACAAGAAGATTTACAAGGCCATCCGCCCGGTTCCATGGCTTGCCGAGCACTGGCGCTGACGGCCGGCGCGATCAGAGATTGCGGGGTTCGCGAGCGTCGGGCGGCGAGGCCTCGCCTGCTTTAGTGCAGATGTATCGGCAAACAAAAAAGCAAGGCTCGATCGGCGTCCCGACCGACACCTTGCTTTGACCGCCCCCTTGGCTTTTCCACGCCTCCCGGCCGCGTCTTGACGCATCCCACGTCACGCACGACTCGGGCCCTTCGGCAACGGGCCTGGGAAAAGCACTCCTCCCGAGACTTGGAACGTGACGCGACGCTGTGTGAGCCGCGGCCCCTTTCCTTAAGAAATCAGACCCTAGCCCATGTCCAGCGCAGTTGTCGAGGGGTCTGCCGCATTGAAAGGCAAAAAGATTATCGCCGAGGCGCCGTTCCGATCGGTGCCGATCCGCAAGCGACAGCGCGGCCCCGGCTTGTCTTTTCGCCTCGCTTGCGATTGGTTGGCGCCCATCATCGCAGGCCGCGCGACATGTGCGTCGGCCGAAGCGTTCTTGTGCCGTTGAGCCGCCATGCGCCTGTCACGCTACTTTCTGCCCCTCCTGCGCGAGACCCCGAAAGAGGCGGAGATCGTCTCCCATCGGCTGATGTTGCGCGCCGGCATGATCCGCCAGGAGGCGGCCGGGATATACGCCTGGCTGCCCCTCGGGGTTCGCGTCCTCGCCAAGATCAATGCCGTCGTCCGCGAGGAACAGAACCGCGCCGGTGCGATCGAATTGCTGATGCCGACGATCCAGCCGGCCGAACTATGGCGCGAGTCGGGACGCTATGAGGACTACGGCAAGGAGATGCTGCGGATCAAGGATCGCCACGACCGCGACGTGCTCTATGGGCCGACGAACGAGGAGATGGTCACCGAGATCTTTCGCGCCTATGTGCGCTCCTACAAGGACCTGCCGCTCACCCTCTACCATATCCAATGGAAATTCCGCGACGAAGTGCGCCCGCGGTTCGGGGTCATGCGCTCGCGCGAGTTCCTCATGAAGGATGCCTATTCCTTCGACCTCGACCTGGTCGGAGCGAGGCATTCCTACAACAAGATGTTCGTGGCCTATCTGCGTACCTTTGCGCGCTTCGGTCTCACTGCCATACCGATGGTCGCCGACACCGGTCCGATCGGCGGCAACCTCAGTCATGAATTCATCATTCTCGCTTCCACCGGCGAGAGCGAGGTCTACTGCCACAAGGACTATCTGGGCTTTGCGACCCCCGCAGCCGACGTCGATTTCGACGACGTGAAAAGCATTCAGGCGATCGTCGACAAGTGGACTTCGCTCTATGCGGCAACTTCGGAAAAACATGATGCGGCGGCCTTCGCAGCGCTGCCGGCCGGCGCCGGGGTAACCGCCCGGGGGATCGAGATCGGTCACATCTTTTATTTCGGCACGAAATATTCAGCGCCGATGAAGGCGGTCGTGGTCGGCCCGGACGGCAAGGAAACCGCTGTCCATGGGGGCTCCTATGGCATCGGGCCGTCGCGGCTTGCCGCCGCCCTCATCGAGGCCAACCACGACGAGGCAGGCATCGTGTGGCCCGAGGCCGCCGCCCCGTTCAAGGTCGGATTGGTGAATGTGAAGGTCGGCGACAGCGCCACCGAGACAGCCTGCGCCGACCTCTACACCCGCCTCACGAAAGCCGGGGTCGACGTGCTCTATGACGACCGCGACGAACGGCCGGGAGCCAAATTCGCAACGCTCGACCTCATCGGACTGCCCTACCAGCTCATCGTCGGACCGAAGGGGCTCGCGGAAGGCAAGGTCGAATTGAAGGCCCGCCGCTCGGGCGATCGCGAGTTGCTTTCTCCGGACGATGCTGCGGCGCGGCTTGCGACCTGAGCGAAAGGCATCCCGATGACCGATGTTGCGATGAGCGCCGCGGGGCCGCCCGACACGCGCCCGTTTGCGGTGTTCGAATGGCTGGTGGCCCTGCGCAACCTGCGAGGGCGTCGCTCCAGGCATTTCGTTTCGGCCATCGCGTTCTTCTCTTTTCTCGGCATCATGCTCGGCGTTGCCACGCTGATCGTCGTCATGTCGGTGATGAACGGCTTCCGCACCGAGCTCCTCGACAAGATCATCGGCATCAACGGCCACATGTTCCTGCAACCCGTCGAGCGGCCGCTGACCGATTTTGACGATGTCGTCACCCGCGTTGCCAAGGTGCCAGGCGTGACCATCGTCATGCCCATCGTCGAGAGCCCGGCCGGGGTCTCCTCGCCCTTCAATCAATCAGGGGCGCTGGTACGCGGCGTACGCGAGAGCGATCTCAAGCGGCTGCCCGGCATCGCCGGCAACGTCAAGCTCGGGACGCTCGACGGTTTCGACCAGGCCGGGGGCGTGGCGATCGGCCAGCGCCTTGCCGACATTCTCGGCCTGCGCATCGGCGACAAGCTGACGATCCTGACGGCCAAGGGGGCGCAGACCCCGTTCGGCGTCGCGCCCCGGGTCAAGTCCTACCCGGTGGTCGCGATCTTCCAGATCGGCATGTCGGAATTCGATTCGACCTTCGTCTACCTGCCGCTTGCCGAGGCGCAGCTCTTCTTCAACAAGGAGGGGGAAGCGACCCTGATCGAGGGTTTCGTCACGACGCCCGACGACATGGACGCGATCCGCGAGAGGATCGATGCCGCCATGGGCCGGCCGATGATCCTCACGGACTGGACCGAGCGCAACAAGACCTACTTCGACGCGCTCAATGTCGAGCGCAACGTCATGTTCATGATCTTGACGATGATCGTCATTGTCGCTGCGCTCAACATCATCTCGGGCCTCATCATGCTGGTTAAGGACAAGAGCCCCGACATCGCCATCCTGCGTACGATGGGTGCGACGCGCGGCGCGATCATGCGCATTTTCCTGATTACAGGCACCGTGATCGGCACCGTGGGCATCTTCGCCGGGTTCTGGCTTGGCCTTGCCTTCGCCAAGAACGTCGAGAACATCCGCCAATTCCTCAACTGGCTCATGAGCACCGATTTCTTCCCTTCGGAGCTCTATTTTCTGTCGCGCCTGCCCTCCACCGTCGATGCGCGCGACGTCGCCGCCGTCGTCGTGACGGCATTCATTCTGGCCGTGCTTGCAACCCTCTATCCGTCGTGGCGCGCCGCCAATCTCGATCCGGTCGAAGCGCTGCGGTACGAATGATGGAGGCGCCGCCGGCACTTGCGCTCGATCGCGTCGAGCGACGGTATCACCAGGGAGAGGCCACGCTCGAAATCCTCCGCGGAGCCGATCTGCAGCTGCTGCCGGGCCAGTCGGTGGCGCTGATTGCCCCATCAGGGGCAGGTAAGTCGACGCTGCTGCACGTCGCCGGCCTCCTCGAAAAGCCGGATGCCGGGGAGGTCCATGTCGGTGCGGAGGCGACGGCGCGGATGGCGGATCGTCGACGCACGGCCATCCGGCGACTGCACATCGGCTTCGTCTATCAGTTCCATCATCTCCTGCCGGAGTTTTCGGCGCTCGAAAACGTCGTGCTGCCGCAGCTCATTCGCGGCCTGCCACGCGAGGAGGCGCGGGCCCGAGCTCAGCAACTCCTTGAATATCTCGGCCTCGGCCATCGTTTGCAGCATCGGCCCATGGAATTGTCGGGCGGCGAACAGCAGCGCGTCGCCATTGCGCGCGCCGTCGCCAACGCGCCGCGCGTGCTGTTGGCCGATGAGCCGACCGGCAATCTCGATCCGCACACGGCCGAGCATGTCTTTTCCACCCTGACGACGCTTGTGGAAGCCTCAGGGTTGGCCGCGCTGGTCGCCACCCACAACCTTGAGCTGGCCAAGCGCATGAGCCGCCGGGTCACCCTGCAGGAGGGCCGGATCGTCGAGTTGACCTAGCGACATCGATGGTTGGTAGGCATTTCAGACAACCCGTCCGGATGAGGCCTGCCGCGATTGACTTTGACGGGACGCCAAACTTAGTTGGATTGCACGGCCCTCCGAGGGGGCGGCGGACGTGGTAGGTTTGTGCAGCGCGGCCTGCCGCCGGCGCTGTCGCGGCGGAGAGGGTTCCCATGACATCACGTGGATGGCGATGAGTTCGTCGCTCCATTTTGCCGCGCAGCGCGAGATGATGGTCGACTGTCAGATCCGCACCGTCGATGTCACCGATCCCGCCCTGTTGTCGGCGATGTATGACGTCCCGCGCGAGCGCTTCGTCGCGCCTGAATATGTCGCGCTCGCCTATGCAGACCGGTCTCTGCCATCGGCCGGCGGCAAGCGCCAGTTGCTGGCGCCCATGGTGATTGCGCGAATGATTCAGGCCGCGCGGCTGCGCGGAAACGAGCGCGTGCTCGACGTCGCCGTGGGCTCGGGCTATTCGGCGGCCCTGATGTCACGGCTTGCCGCCTCGGTGGTGGCCGTGGAGAGTGATCTAGGTCTGACCGAGGCAGCAAGGGCGGCGCTGGGCGAGCTTGGCGTAGCGAACGTCTTGTGCGTGACGGGACCGCTCGAGAAGGGCTGCCCCGCCGATGCGCCCTACGACGTCATTCTCGTCAATGGCGCGGTCGAAGAGGCCCCGACGGGGCTTCTCGGTCAGCTCGTCGAGCGAGGTCGCCTCATCGCCATCGATGCTTCGGCCGGCGCGCCGAAGGCCGTGCTCTTCGAGCGCATTGGAAACGAGACGACCAGGCGCTTCCTGTTCGACGCGGCGGCACCTGTCCTCGACGGGTTTCGCAAAGCTCCAGGCTTCGTGTTCTGAGGCCGGTGTCGCATTTTTGCGGCACAGCACAAGTTTGTGCGGAAAAGCTCTCGAAGTCCGCGACGACTCATATCATGTCTCGCTAATGTGTGGCCGGCGGCTACCCTTTTCACGGGGGCGGTCCGGGCGTGGCGCTCAGATGGAGCGGCGCAATGGCCGGGCCGGGATACGCGTCGGGGTATCGCCGGGAATGCCGGGCAGCGGCGGCCTGAGAGGCGTCGAGGGTTCATGATGGTTTGGTCAGGCGCGATCGATCGCGCTCTGCGTCGCGGTGCGGCGAGGCAACAGGCCGGGGCTCTGGCGATTGTGGCCTTTGCCGCGCTCGGGGCCGCATCAGGCTCCATCGCCCGAGCCGAGAGCCTCGCGGGCGCCTTGGCGAAAGCCTACCTCAACAACCCCGACATCAATCAGCAGCGGGCGGCTTTACGGGCAATTGACGAGGGCGTGCCGAAGGCGGAGTCGGGCTACCGGCCGAACGTCACGCTCAACGGCGAATTGGGGACCCAGTACACCAATGCCGCGACGCCTGGGTCGAAAACGTTGAACGCCACTACATTCCCACGCGACGTCAGCCTGTCGGTCACCGAGAACCTGTGGAACGGCAACCGCACCGAAAACGGCGTGCGCCAGGCGGAATCCAATGTCCTGGGGTCGCGCGAGCAGCTCCGCAACACCGAGCAGAACACGCTTCAGGACGCATCCCGTTTTTATATGGACGTCTTGCGTGACACGGCGATTCTCAACCTCGATACCAACAACGTCGAGGTGCTGGTCGAGCAGCTTCGCCAGACCCGCGATCGCTTCGCGGTCGGCGAAGTGACGCGCACCGACGTCGCCCAGGCCGAGGCCAGTCTTGCCCAGGGGCGCTCCGCCGCCCTGACCGCGCAATCGAATCTGCGCGCCAGCATCGCGAGCTTCCGCCGGGTAATCGGCGAGGATCCAAGAATGCTCGAACCGGGCCGCCCGGTCGAGAGGGGACTGCCGAAGACGCTCGAGGCGGCCATCGCGATCTCGCAGATCGAGCACCCCTCTATCCAGGCGGCACTCCACGGCGTCGATGCGGCCGAGCTCAATGTCAAGGTTCTGGAGGGCGCGCTCTATCCGACCATCAACCTCGTCGGCACCGTCACCGAAGGGGTAGAAGTGCAGGGCGTGCCCAACTCGACGCAATTCTCAGCTTCCCTTCTCGGCCAGCTGTCCGTCCCGATCTACGACGGCGGCCTGACCTACGCCAACATCCGTCAGGCAAAGGAACAGCTCGGGCAGACGCGCCTGCAGGTCGATCTGCAGCGCGACATCGTGCGCGCCGCGGTCGTGTCGGCGTGGGGCGTCTATGCCAATTCGAAGGCGCAGATCGAATCGGCTCAGGCGCAGGTGTCCGCCTCCGAGATTGCGCTCAACGGCGTGCGCGAGGAGGCCAAGGTCGGCCAGCGCACCACGCTTGACGTTCTCAATGCTCAGCAGACCCTGCTCAACGCCCGCGTGTCGCTCGTCACCGCCCAGCACGACCAGGTGGTGGCCTCATACGCGCTTCTGTCCGCCATCGGCCGCCTCTCGGTCGATGTCCTCGCCTTGCGCGCGGCGCGCTATGACGCCTCGATCCATTTCGATCAGGTCAAGGACAAGTGGTGGGGGCTGCGAACTCCGGATGGCCGCTGACGCGCAGGGGAACCGGCCTCAAGCGCCTGCTCGGCGCAGCATCTCACGGGGGAAATTATCGCTGGGTCACGCTCAAGGGTCAACGCCGCTGCCTTGCGCTCAGCGAAGGCGCGGGTCTAATTGGCAGGATCGGATCGAGGCGTGATTCGTGTCCGACGGGGCAACGCTCTCGGAACTCGCGGTGTCCGCCGGGTTCGCGTCGAGCGCCCTCGATCGCCAACCTGACCCTTCGAGGGAGGCGGCAGAGGCCATGAGCGCAGTCAATGCCACCGCGTCGAGCGCCCAGTCGTTCGACGCCCCGGACGAGGGCAAGCTCGCCGAGCAGCGTGCCCATGAGCCCTCGATGGAGGAGATCCTCGCCTCGATCCGGCGCATCATCGCCGACGATCAGGCACTGCCCCTGTCGCCGCGTCCCTCGCTCCCCTTTGCAGGACGGGACGGCCCGGTTTCGCCCGTCATTTTCCCGGTTCGCCCATCGCTCTCGCCGGAAGCAGCGGAGGCGGGTGGCAATCCTCCAGACGGTTTGCTCGACGGCGCCGCGTCCGGCAAGGATCCGGAAGACATTGCAATGCTGGCGCGTGAGTTGCTTGCCGAGCCTTTGCCCACCCCGGAGGAGATCCCGATGATCGAGGCTCTCGCTGCGCGCGCGAAGATCGAAGATGAGGAGGGCGAGGAAGCCCTGGCCGATTCCGAGCCTGAGCTCGAAGCTGCCGATCTTGCCGACCCGGCCGATGAGGCTGAGGTGGACGAGCCGCCACGGGCCGCTCCCACCGCTCGGGGCGATCGTTTCGAGCCGATCCTGTCGGTCGAAACGAGCACCTCCGTGGCATCTGCCTTCAATACGCTGGCGGCGACGATGCTCATCCAGAATTTGCCGTCGGTCGAGGATCTGGCACGTGACCTCCTCAGGCCCATGCTCAAGTCATGGCTCGACGACAACCTTCCGGTGCTGGTCGAGCGCCTCGTCCGTGCCGAGATCGAGAGGGTGGCTCGCGGCGGACGCTGATCGCCGGCACCCGATCTGCCAGGCTCGGCGCGCAGGGGCCTCAATCGCGTCGGAATGGCGCGCGCGCCGTTGACACCTGCAGATCGCTTGGCTTTCTAACCATGAGGCTTGCGCCCGCGGATGGAATTTCGCGCGGTGCATTCGATTTGACGCGAACTTTTGGTTTTACCCCCATGATGGACAAGACCTTCGACCCGGCCGCGGTCGAGGCGCGCGTGGCCGCCGCCTGGGAGGCGGCCGGGGCCTTTCGCGCCGGCCGCCCGGAGCGAGCGAAGGCTGCGCCCTATTGCATCGTGATCCCGCCCCCCAACGTGACGGGCTCGCTGCACATGGGCCATGCCCTCAACAACACCCTGCAGGACATCCTGTGCCGCTTCGAGCGCATGCGCGGCAAGGACGTGCTGTGGCAGCCCGGCACCGATCATGCGGGCATTGCCACGCAGATGGTGGTCGAACGCCAGCTCATGGAACGCCAGGAGCCGAACCGCCGCGCGATGGGCCGAGAGGCCTTCGTGAAACGCGTGTGGGAATGGAAGGCGGAATCGGGCGGGGCGATCATCCACCAGTTGAAGCGGCTCGGCGCCTCCTGCGACTGGTCACGCGAGCGTTTCACCATGGACGAGGGCCTGAGCGCCGCGGTGCGCAAGGTCTTCGTAACCCTCTACAAGGAAGGGCTGATCTACAAGGACAAGCGGCTCGTCAACTGGGACCCGAAACTGCTCACTGCGATCTCGGACCTCGAAGTGCAGCAGGTCGAGATCAAGGGGCATCTGTGGTATTTCCGATATCCGATCGAGGGGCGGGCCGATGAATATGTCGTCGTGGCAACGACGCGGCCCGAGACGATGCTCGGCGACACGGCGGTCGCCATCAGCCCTGAGAACGAGAGGCTGAAGCACCTCATCGGGCAGCGCGCGATCCTGCCGCTCGTTGGGCGCCGCATCCCTATAGTGGCCGATGCCTATGCCGATCCAGAAAAGGGCACCGGCGCGGTCAAGATCACCCCGGCGCACGATTTCAACGATTTCGAGGTCGGCCGGCGGCATGACCTGCCGCTGATCAACGTCTTCGACGCTGAAGCGCGCCTTCTGCTTGAGGGCAATGAGTCGTTCCTCGCCGGACTCCTCCACTCGACGGATCTCGACGAAGTCCTGGCGCTGCACGGCGAGGACCGGTTTGCCGCCCGCAAGAAAATCGTCGCTCTCCTGGAGGGGCGCGGCCTTGTCGAGAAGATCGAACCGCATGTCCACGCCGTCCCGCACGGCGACCGTTCGGCCGCGGTCATCGAGCCGTGGTTGACCGATCAATGGTATGTCGATGCCAAGACGCTCGCCGCGGCCGCGCTCAAGGCGGTGCGGGAGGGGCGCACGACCATCGTCCCGAAGAACTGGGAAAAGGTTTATTTCGATTGGCTCGAGAACATCGAGCCCTGGTGCGTTTCCCGTCAGCTCTGGTGGGGGCACCAGATTCCCGCCTGGTATGGGCCCGACGGAGAAGTGTTCGTCGAAGGTTCGGCCGAAGCGGCCGCTGCGGCGGCCGAGAAGCACTACGGCAAGGCAACCGAACTCAGGCGCGATGACGACGTGCTCGACACCTGGTTCTCCTCCGCCCTCTGGCCGTTTTCGACCCTCGGCTGGCCGGACGAAACCCCGGAACTGCAACGCTACTATCCGACCAGCACCCTCGTCACCGGCTTCGACATCCTCTTCTTCTGGGTCGCCCGGATGATGATGATGGGGCTGCATTTCATGCACGAGATCCCCTTCAAGGACGTCTATATCCACGCCCTCGTCACGGACGAGCGCGGCGCCAAAATGTCGAAATCGAAGGGCAATGTCATCGATCCCCTGCTTGTGATCGACGAATACGGCGCCGATGCCCTGCGCTTCACCTTGGCAGCGAGGGCAGCGCAGGGTCGCAACATAAGACTCTCTGCCCAGCGGGTGGAAGGCTATCGCAATTTCGCAACGAAGCTCTGGAGCGCGGCGCGCTTTGCCGCCATCAACGAGTGCGTGCGCGTCGAGGACTTCGATCCGAACGCGGTCGAGGCCGCGCTCAACAAATGGATTCTTGGCGAAGCTTCCAAGGCGGAGGCCGAGGTGACCGCGGCCATCGAATCCTTCCGGTTCAACGACGCGGCCAACGCCTGCTATCGGCTTGTTTGGAACGTGTTCTGCGACTGGTATTTGGAACTCGTCAAGCCGGCGCTGCAAGGCCCGGACGGCGCCGCGAAGGAGGAAACTCGCGAGACCACGGCATTCGTTCTCGACCAGATCCTGAAGCTCCTGCACCCGTTCATGCCCTTTTTGACCGAGGAGCTCTGGGCACTAGGTGGCGAGAGGGGCCCGAAGCGGGACACTCTTTTGACGCTCGCGTCCTGGCCGCAGCTTGCCGGCCTCGAGCGGCCGCAGGCCGAGACCGAGATCGGCTGGGTCGTCGATCTCGTCTCGGAAGTGCGCTCTGTGCGCTCGGAGATGAACGTGCCGGCCGGCGCGCAAATCCCTCTGTTGCTCATCGGCGCGACCGCCGACGTGCGGGCGCGGGCGGTGCAATGGGGCGAGGTGGTCCGCCGCGTCGCCCGCCTCTCCGAGATCGGCTTTGCCGACGCTGCTCCGCGGGGAGCGGCCCAGATGATCGTGCGCGGCACTGTGGCGGCCCTGCCGCTTGCCGGGATCATCGACCTCGATGCCGAGCGGGCGCGGCTTACCAAGGAAATCGTCCGCGAGCAGGCCGAGACGAAGAAGGTCGAGTTGAAGCTCGGCAACCCGGATTTCATTCGGCGGGCGCCGGAAGAGGTGATCGAAGAAAACCGCGAGCGGCTCGCCGAAGCAACGAGCCGGATCGAGAAATTGGAGGCGGCGATGGCGCGCCTGTCGAGCTAGGAGCCTGTCCACATTGTCATCCCGGAAGCCGCGCTTGCGGCTATCCGGGATCCGGCGCAACCAAAACCGTCGGCGCACTGCCCCGGACCCCGGCTCTCCGCTTCGCTCCGGCCGGGATGACACGAATCTTATTCGAATGTCGGAAACGCCGACTCGACTGAGAGCGGGATGAATTTTAGAGTTGGCGCAAAGTGGACGTCACTGCGAGGCAGCGAAGCTGCCGAAGCAATCCAGTCGCGTAAGGGAAGGCTGGATTGCTTCGCTTGCGCTCGCAATGACGGGACGGATGTCAGTGGGAAACCGGCGGGAGCTTGCTCACGTCGGGCGTGTTGATGCAGGTCGGATGACCGAAGCCGCCGGCGCTGATGCCCGTCCCGCCGTTCGGGTTGGGCTTGATGTCGAAGATGATGTTGTCTGGCCGCGCATTGTCGCCCGAGACGCCGCCGACCGTCGCGAACTTGTCGAGGCCCAGGCCGTGGCGCACCCGCCAGGCGACGCTGTGGTCGGTGCAGGAGGTGTCGCCGCTCACGCCGACGCCGCCGACCCTGATGCCGCCCGCATAGAGAGCAAGGCCGCCGCCGAACACGTTCACGCCGCCGATGCGGCGACCGACCATCGGATCGTTCGGCGTGCCGAACGAAAAGGCATCGCCGTCATCCTGGCCGTTGTTGTAGGCGACCTTCGTGTCCACCGGGTTGCTGAACTGCAAGCCAAAGAGGCTGCCGCCCGGCTGGACCGCGGAATAGAGGTTGGCGGTCGACAGGGCGAGGCCGCCGGGGAACAGGCTGGTCGGCGGCGTGAGCCCTTTGCCGAGGCTGAAATCGTTGGCCGTATTGGCTTTTTGGGCCGAGATGACGCGGCTGCCGAGCCATTGCGCCGTGAAATTGCTTCCGGAGAAGGCAACGGCGCAGACCGTCCCGTCGATATCGACCAATGTTCCCCACATGTGAAAGCCGAGGCCGCCGTTGTTGGCCGCCACCGCATTCTGGAGCGCGGACTTGAGCTCCGACCAGCCGGGCAGGTTCGAGCACGACGCCTGCGCCGCAGAGCCCGCCAGCGAAACCCCAACCCCGAGCGCGCCCGAGAGCAACCAGTGCTTGAGATTCATCGCTTCACCCCCTTGATGGGAAGGACTATCCGGCGCTGGGGCCCCATCATGCCCCTTGCAGCACCGCCGGCGGCGCCCGGATGGAGCCGCCCTGTTGAATATTGCTGATCCGTAGTGATGAGTTGATGACAGGAGAAGTGCCCTGAAGCTTGCAAGGTGCGAGACGACGCACGATCTTGTCAAATACCCCTTTTGGGCGACCCGACAGATCATGCATTGAGCCGGGCGCTCCGATGCCAGCCCTCCTGCCAGCCGGACTTGGGTTCCCCGTGTTTGCACGTCGGGAACGGTTAACCAAGGTCCGATAGACCAAGCGGCGGGCGCCATTTTGCCGCCGTCGCGCGTGTTTCGCATCTGTTCACGCTACGCGGCAGATAGGGCATAGAGGTGGGTCAGGGACGAATCAGTTCGGGCAAGCGAGCGATGGCGAACGAGGATCTTTTCGGCGTAGGCCCGGCGCGCGGATCGGCAACGGCCAGGAACATGCCACCCCAAAAGGCTTCGCCCGGCCGGCCGCGCCAGGGTGCATCCTCCGCAGTGACGCCTGGCGAAAATGGATACACCGCTGCCTCCATCGAGGTTCTCGAAGGGCTCGAACCGGTGCGCCGTCGCCCCGGCATGTATATCGGCGGGACCGATGAGGCGGCGCTCCATCATCTCTTTGCCGAGGTCATGGACAACGCCATGGACGAGGCGGTCGCCGGCCACGCGACCTGGATCGAGGTCGTCCTCGAAGCTGACGGCTGGCTGACGGTCAACGACAATGGCCGCGGGATTCCGGTCGATCCGCATCCGAAATTCCCCCGGAAATCGGCGCTCGAAGTGATCATGACGACGCTTCACGCCGGCGGCAAATTCGACTCCAAGGTCTACGAGACCTCCGGCGGCCTGCATGGGGTGGGCGTCTCGGTCGTCAACGCGCTGTCGGAACGGCTCGAAGTCGAAGTTGCCCGCGGCCAAGTGCTCTACCGTCAGACTTTCGAGCGGGGTCACCCGGTGAGCAAGCTCGAAGAGCTCGGCAAGACCCACAATCGTCGCGGCACCAAGGTGCGCTTCAAGCCCGACGCGCAGATTTTTGGGCCGGATGCGAGGTTCAAGCCGGCGCGGCTCTTCAAGATGGCCCGCTCCAAGGCCTATCTTTTCGGGGGCGTCGAGATCCGCTGGCGCTGCGCGCCCGCTTTGATCGGCACGGATACGAAGGTTCCGGCGGAAGCCGTGTT
>JAFAME010000021.1 GCA_019233695.1 Methylobacteriaceae bacterium | reverse complement strand
GGGCCCCGCAATAGGACTGATAGGTCGAAATGCCCATCTTGGACATGACCTTCAGGATGCCCTTGTCGATCGACTTGATGTAGCGCTTGCGGATTTCCTTCGGCGCGACCTCCCCGGGAAGATCATCCTTCATCGCAACGAGCGTCTCGAAGGCGAGATACGGATTGATCGCCTCTGCGCCATAGCCCGCAAGACAGCAGAAGTGATGGACCTCGCGCGCCTCGCCCGTCTCGACAACGAGGCCGACGGACGTCCTCAGGCCCTTCTTGATCAGGTAGTGGTGGACGGCGGCGGTCGCGAGCAGCGCCGGGATCGGGATGCGATCGGGCCCGACCATGCGATCCGAGAGGATGATGATGTTGTAGCCGCCATGAACCGCAGCTTCGGCGCGCTCGCACAATCGGCCCAACCCGTCTTGCATCCCCGCCGCACCCTTGGTCGCGGCATAGGTGATGTCGAGCGTCTTGGTGTCGAATGCGTCTTCGAGCTGGCCGATATTGCGGATCTTCTCGAGATCGGCGTTGGTCAGGATCGGCTGGCGCACTTCGAGGCGCTTGCGCCGCGAGTTGCCCTTGAGATCGAAGATGTTGGGCCGCGGCCCGATGAACGAGACGAGACTCATGACGAGCTCTTCGCGGATCGGATCGATGGGCGGATTGGTGACCTGCGCGAAGTTCTGCTTGAAGTAGGTATAGAGGAGCTTCGGCTTGTCGGAGAGCGCCGAGATCGGCGTGTCGGTGCCCATCGAGCCGACGGCTTCCTGGCCGGTCGAGGCCATGGGCGCCAGCAGCATGGCGAGGTCTTCCTGCGTATAGCCGAAGGCCTGCTGCTTATCGAGGAGCCAGACGTCGGTGCGCGGTGCGCGCGGCTCGACGGGGGCGAGATCCTCCAGCACGATCTGCGTGCGTTCGAGCCAGGCGCGATAGGGGTGGGAGGACGCGAGCTGCCGCTTCATGTCGTCGTCCGACACGATACGGCCGGCTTCGAGGTCGACGAGCAGCATCTTGCCCGGCTGCAGCCGCCACTTGGTGACGATCTTCTCTTCAGGGATGGGCAGCACGCCCATCTCGGAGGCCATCACGACGAGGCCGTCGTCAGTCACGAGATAGCGCGCCGGGCGCAGCCCGTTGCGATCGAGCGTCGCGCCGATCTGCCGCCCGTCAGTGAACACCATGGAGGCCGGCCCGTCCCACGGCTCCATGAGCGCGGCGTGATACTCATAGAAGGCGCGCCGCTCCTCGTCCATGAGCGGGTTGCCTGCCCAGGCTTCCGGAATCAGCATCATCATGGCGTGGGCGAGCGAATAGCCGCCCTGGACCAGGAATTCGAGCGCGTTGTCGAAGCAGGCGGTGTCCGACTGGCCCTCATAGGAGATCGGCCACAGCTTCGAGATGTCGTTGCCGAAAAGCTTCGAGTCGACCGAGGCCTGCCGCGCCGCCATCCAGTTGACGTTGCCGCGCAGCGTGTTGATCTCGCCGTTGTGGGCAACCATCCGGTAGGGATGGGCGAGGCGCCACGATGGAAAGGTGTTGGTAGCAAAGCGCTGATGTACCAGCGCGAGCGCGCTCGCAAAACGCGGATCGTGCAGGTCTCTGTAATAGCGGGCGAGCTGGGTGACGAGCACCATGCCCTTGTAGACGATGGTACGGCACGACAACGAGACGGTGTAGTGTTCCGAGGTTGCCGGGTCGGAGAGCGCGTGAACGGCGCTCGAAATCACCTTGCGCAGGATGTAGAGCTCGCGCTCGAAATGCTCTTCGTCGGCGACGCCTGCACCGCGGCCGATGAACACCTGTCGCTGCGTCGGCTCGACCTTCTTGACCATCTCGGCGAGATCGGAATTGTCCGTCGGCACGTCGCGCCAGCCGAGGAGAACCTGGCCCTCCTCTTCGATCGTCCGATCGATGATCGCCTGAACCTTGGCGAGCGCAGCCGGATCGCGCGGCATGAAGAACTGGCCGACGGCATATTCGCGTGGCCCTGGCAGCGATATGCCGATCTTGGCGCATTCATCGAGGAAGAACGCGTGTGGAATTTGGACAAGGATGCCGCAGCCGTCGCCGAGCTTCGGATCAGCCCCCACCGCACCGCGATGGTCTAGGTTGCGCAGAATCTCGAGGCCCTTGACGATGATGCCGTGTGACGTGCGGTTGTGCATGTCGGCGATGAAGGCAACCCCGCAGGAGTCGTGCTCCTTCGCCGGATCGTAGAGACCTTGCGGCGGCGGCAGGGCCGGATCGATGCGGGTCAATCGCGAGGTTGCCGCATGCCGGGCCGCCGCGCGAACGGCAGGCTTGCCGCCTTCTTGGGAAGGGGAAGCAAACCGCATGTCTTGTCCTGCCGGTCTGTTGCCGCTCATCGTCCGTCTCCAAGTCCCCTTGGCTTTCGATGCGCCGCCGGTTTTGCCTGTTTCTGGCGGCGCGGCTGATGCGGCACGCCGCCTCGCTCGCTGTCTGCTGTTCCGGCTTTCGGGGCGGACGCGCCAATTGGCCGCTAAATGGTCAGCAAAGCTGTCCTATAAAAGGTGAATCACGTTGACAGATTTCCATGGGCCGCACAAGCACACAAAATAGGCGCAGGCAGTCGGGCAGCGTCCTCCGTTATCATGGCCAGCGACGGGCAACCGCCGGAACCAAGTTGCATGCTCATTTCGCGGCCGCCACAGCCTCAAAGATCCCCGGGCTTGGGGCGCGCCGGTTCATCTTCGGTCTCCTCGTCATCCTCGAGAATGAGGATCTCCAGGCATGGCGCCGGGATCACGCCTGTCTTCAGTTCGTCTGTCGCCTCGCCATACCAGATGCAGTGAACCCCCTCGGCACTGCTGCTCGTTACGGTCATGGCCGGACCGCCGGACTTCAGTTGAACGATTTCGCCGGGGGAAAAGCCCATCTGCACTCTCCTTTTGATGCCTTGGCCTGACGGAACTGCGGCATCGAGTAGTCGCGCCGCATGACGACAGTATCACGGCCAAGCCACCGCCGGCGGCATGGACGAAAGGATCGAATCGATGTTTCCGCCGGTCTTGAGCCCGAAGATCGTGCCGCGATCATAGAGCAGGTTGAACTCGACGTAGCGGCCGCGGCGAACGAGCTGCTCCGCCCGGTCGGCCGGCGTCCAGGGCGTGGTAAAATTGCGCCGAACGAGTGCCGGATAGATATCGAGAAACGCTTCGCCGACCGCACTTGTGAAGGCGAAATCCGCTTCCCAGCCGCCCCCTTCCTTGCCGGTCGAATCGTGATGGTCGTAGAAAATGCCGCCGATGCCGCGCGGTTCACGACGATGCTTCAAGAAGAAATAGTCGTCGCACCATGCCTTGTATTTGTCATAGGGCGCAACCGCCGCATGCGCCTGGCATGCCCGACGCATCGCGGCGTGAAAATCGACGGCATCTGCGTCGTGCTGGTGTCGGCGCCGGTCGAGCAGCGGCGTCAGGTCGGCGCCGCCGCCGAACCATGCCTTCGTCGTGACCACGAACCGCGTGTTCATATGCACGGCCGGCACGTTCGGGTTCCACGGATGGGCGATGACGGAAATGCCGGAGGCCCAGAAGCGCGGATCGGCCTCAGCACCCGGAATCTGTGCCGCAAACGCCGGCTCGAAGCTGCCGAACACCGTCGAAACATGGACGCCTGCCTTCTCGAAGACACGGCCGCGGATCATCGCCATGGTGCCGCCGCCGCCCGGCTCGCCATTTCGTTCGGTGCGTGCCCACGGCTGTTTCACGAACCGGCCGGGCAGCATGTCGGCTTGCGGAAAAGGCCCGGCAGCCTCCGCTTCGATTTCCTCGAATGCAGCGGCGATCCGCTCCTGGAGCGCCTCGAACCAGTCACGCGCCCTGTCTTTGCGGACCTGCAGCTGCTCATGCGTCATTGGGCCGGCATCGTCCTTCGTTCGGAAGCGAGGATCACAAATCCGCCCGTCTGCCGCAGCGCCTCGCCAAGGACCATGCTTGCAGCGATCGCGACATTGAGCGAGCGCAGGCCCGCCCGCATCGGAATCACCAGCCGCGCGTCGGCCGCAGCATGCACCTCCTCGGGCACTCCGGCCGATTCGCGACCCAGGAGAAGGATGTCGTCGCGCGAAAATTCGAACGACGCATAAGCGCGATGAGCCTTGGTCGTCAGCAGCACTAGGCGATGTCCGCCCCCGGCAGCGCGCGCCTCCCTCCGCCAGACTTCGAACGCGCGCCAGGACGCATGGCGCTGGATGTCGACTTCGTCGAGATAGTCCATTCCGGCCCGTCGGAATTGCCGATCAGTGACCGGGAACCCGGCCGGTTCGATGATTGCTGCGGTCACGCCGAGACAGGCTGCAAGGCGCAAAATCGTGCCGGTGTTTTGCGGGATGTCGGGCTCGTAGAGGGCGAGGCGCACGCCGGATTGCCTAGGCAGCATCTCGATGGACTGGCCGCAGAGCAGTCATCACAGGAGGGCGCCCGACTATGGACAAGGCGGGCGAACGATGCCAAACAGCCCGCCATTGCGGCAGGTGGGATCGGTCGCGACTTGGGGTGGCGAAGCGCCGCATTGCGGCGAACATATGGCACTTATAATGGCTCGGCGAACAGGCCTGAGAACTGCTGGCTTCAGCGGCATATACGAGGAACTTTGCCAATGGCGACCGTGGTCGCATGCGCGCCCGACCTGCTCCATAGTGGCTCGACAGAGTCCTCGATCCTCCCTGTCTGGGACATGGCAGCGAGCAACGGATAATGCTCCTTCCCCGGCGCGCGTCGAGCCCCTGCAGTTCAAGTGTGCCCGCTGAACGACTGGCGGTTTGCCAGCCGACACCGGCCCCTGCCAAAGCGAGCTTGCGAGACCACCGATGAGCAGCAACGCGACCTATATCCCCAAAAGCGCTCTCGGCCGCTGGTTCGAGAGCCGTCTGCCGGTCATGGGACTCATCCACTCCTCCTTCATCGATTATCCCACTCCGAGAAACCTCAACTATTGGTGGACGTTCGGCGGCATCCTCAGCTTCATGCTCGGGGCGCAGATCCTCACCGGCATCGTGCTCGCCATGCATTACACGCCCGAAACGAGCCTGGCGTTCGGCTCGATCGAGCACATCATGCGCGACGTCAACTACGGATGGCTCATCCGCTTCCTGCATTCGAACGGCGCGTCGATGTTCTTCATCGCCGTCTACATCCACATCTTCCGGGGCATGTACTACGGCTCCTACAAATCGCCGCGCGAGGTATTGTGGATTCTCGGTGTCATCATTCTCCTTCTGATGATGGCGACCGCCTTCATGGGCTACGTGCTGCCGTGGGGCCAAATGAGCTTTTGGGGCGCCAAGGTGATCACCAGCCTGTTCGGCGCCATCCCCGCCATCGGTCAGGCGATCACGACCTGGCTGTGGGGCGGCTATTCGGTCGATGACCCTACGCTGAACCGGTTCTTCTCGCTGCACTACCTGCTGCCGTTCATGATCGCAGGGGTCGTCGTTCTGCACGTCTGGGCGCTGCATGTCGTCGGACAGAACAATCCGACCGGCATCGAGGTGAAGAACATCGACAAGGACACGGTTCGGTTCACCCCTTACGCGACCGCGAAGGATGCGGTCGGGCTTGCCTGTTTCCTCATCTTCTACATGTGGTTCGTGTTTTATATCCCCGACTTCCTGGGCCACGCTGACAATTATGTCGAAGCCAATCCGCTGCAGACGCCGCCGCACATCGTGCCGGAGTGGTATTTCCTGCCCTTCTACGCCATCTTGCGGGCCATTCCCTCGAAGCTCCTTGGTGTCGTCGCGCTCTTCGGTTCGATTGCGGTTCTCGCTTTCCTGCCGTGGCTCGACACCTCGCTCGTCAGATCCGGACGGTTCCGGCCGGTTTTCAGGGTCTTCTTCTGGGTGTTCGTCGCCGTCGCGGTGGGGCTGGGCTACCTCGGTTCGAAGCCGCCCGAAGGCGGCTACGTCATCGCGGCGCGGCTGTTGACCGTCTACTATTTCGCTCACTTTTTCATCATTCTCCCGATAGTCGGTTGGCTGGAGACACCGCTGCCGATACCCGCCTCGATCGCCGAGGCGGTGCTGCCGCAAGGAGGCTCGGCGGCGACGATCGGGGGTCGGGCCGCGGCCGAGCCCAGTACCAAGGGCTGAGCGTGATCAGCAGACAGCGTGCGGGGACAGCCGTCATGGACAGCATGAGAAAATGGGGGCTCGGCGCAGCCCTGGCGGCCGTTGGGGTGCTGTCGGTGGCGAGCATCGCGTTTGCCCAGAACGAGAAGCCCCCTGCGCCGCAGCCGGCGACGGCGTCGCAGAAGGCCGAGGAGGAAAACCCCGAGCCGCCGCGGCAGTCATGGAGCTTTGCCGGCCCCCTCGGGGTCTTCGACCAGGGTCAGCTGCAGCGGGGATACAAGGTCTATCGGGAGGTCTGCTCCAACTGCCATTCGATGCAGATGCTCAGCTTTCGCAATCTCGCCGACCCGGGCGGGCCGCACTTCTCAGAGGCGCAGGTTAAGGCACTCGCCGCCTCCTTCCAGATCAAGGACGGGCCGAACGACGCCGGAGAGATGTTCGACCGCCCTGGCCGACCGTCGGACAAGTTTCCGTGGAATTTCGCGAATGCCCAGGCGGCGCGCGCGGCCCTCGGCGGCGCCCTGCCGCCCGATATGTCGGTTCTCGCCAAGGCAAGGACTTACGAGCGCGGCGTTCCCTGGTTCATATTCGACATCTTCACCCAATATCAGGAGGAAGGTGTCGACTACATCTCCGCGCTCCTCAACGGCTACACGCAAACGCCGGCAGGCGTGACGCTCGCGCCCGGCCAATACTACAATGTCTATTTCCCGGGGCATAAGATCGGCATGCCGCCGCCGCTTTCCGACGGGCAGGTCGCCTACACCGACGGCGCGCCGGCGACCGTCCAGCAATATTCCAGAGACGTATCGGCGTTCCTGATGTGGGCCGCCGAGCCAAAATTCGAAGAGCGCAAGGCGCTTGGCCTTCGCGTGATGATCTTCCTGGTTGTGTTTGCGGTTCTACTCTATTTCACCAAGCGAAGGATCTGGGCGCGCGTGCATGAGGACGCGCACGCCTGAGCGTGCCGGCAATCGCTCCCTGAGACCCCAAGGCCCCGGTTCGGGGCCTTTTTGTTGCCTCGCCCTCTCAGGCAGCCGCGCGCAGCGCTGCGGCACCTTGCCTCATCCGGCCGCCCTGCTAAATTTGTCTCAACAAATCACTTGCGTTAATCGTAAAATTTGAGTATTAGCACACCGTTAACCTTAATTTCCTGGAGACCTTGTCCAATGGCAATCGTTGAAAACACCGGTGAATTTGTCAGATCCGGCGTGGCCGGCATCGCTTCCGTCGATTACTCCAAGATGGTCGAGATCGCTCGCGCGGTCTACGAGAATCCGTCCCTCCTCGCCGAGTTCGAGCGCGCGCCCGAAGCGACAGCGAAGAAGATCAACGGTTTCGAGGTCCCCACGGGCTTCCATCTGCACATCGCGGACGCCGACAACAAACTCTATCCGGCCGAAGAGGCTGGCACGTTCGGCGCCGCCGATCGCAGCCAGTGGGCGCGCATGGAATTCCGCGCCGGCTACAAGACCGTAAGCCTGGTCGCCTGCGCCTGACCGCAAAGCGCTGGGATTTGCTCGCGGGCTGAACGGCAGCGTTCCGCCCGCTCGGCTTAGGTTCGGATGCGGCATCTCACCCTGTCCCCATCGAGCGAAGCTCGATCCCGGGAACAGGGTTCTTGTCGTTCCTGGCGGCAGCCTAGAGTGGAAAGCCCATTTGAACGTTGCCCCAAAACGTCTCTTTCACGAAAATGGGTGCGGAGATCACCTTGATCGGGGCGGGCGTGCCGTCGCGCTGATGGCGCATGTACACCCGTAGATTGTAAGGCTCGCGATTCCTGGCGCCGACGAGCGTGATGCCGCGGTCCAGAATGCGTTTGTTGCGGGAATTCAGATCGTTCCACACCGGATCCTCGGGCCGCTGAGGCAATGAGAACTCAGGATGATGCACCGGCACGTAAGCGTTGCGATCGAACGCCAGGGCAAACAGCGGTCTCGGGTACTCGCTGCGATGACGCTGCAGGATCACCGGCAGCGCCTTTTCGTAGAAGGGCAGTGAGGCGGTCTCGTATTGCACCGGATTGGTGTCCGGGATCGGCCGATAGTCGATCGTGATCAGCTCCTCGATCTTAACCCTGCCCGTCGCTAGCCCGTCCTCGAAGGCGCGACAAATATCGACCGCCGCCTGCTGAACGCGCTTGATCAAGGGTTTGTTCTCCTCGTGCACACGCGCGATCATGTCGTTGATGCGGATGATGGCATCCGCATCAATGGAATCGTATCGCGTATGCAGGCCGAGCTCGCTGCGCGCCACGACCGTTGCACGCATCGTCCCGATGCCGTCGACGGTCAGGATACCGGACAATCCCGGCCAGATCGCCTCGCTCTGATCGAGGAGAAGTGCGCCCCCGGTCGAGATGTCGAGGGTGGTGATCGGCAGCGTCTGGCTGGCGAACTGCAAGATGCCTTTGACCTTGACCGGCACACGTTCCTGCTGGCGGCGGTTGGCCCTGGTCGAATGGCGCAGGAACACCATGGAGCGTTGCGTGAACCGCTCGATTGCGGTCTTCATGTCGCCGCCTGCGGTGCCCGCCGTGCGCACGGCAGTGGTTGCCTGCCCGGTCAGGGACTTGACGTCGTCCGCCTGGCTCGCGACCGAGCGCACGAAGGTCGCGCTCTCCGCCGCTCGCGCCGAGGCATCGCGGGTGTCAGCGCTTTGGGCTTTGACCGCATCGCGGATCGACCCGAGAACCGGTTCGATGCGGCCGATCAGGCTGGCAATGTTGCCGACGGCCACGCCGTTCTGGCGCGCAACATTCTGCAGGGCGCCGATTTGCGCCGAAATGTCCCCGGTCGCTCTTTGCACCTCGTTGGCGAGGCTCTTGACCTCCGCCGCCACGACGCCGAAGCCGCGTCCCGCCGGACCCGCGCGCGCTGCTTCGATCGCCGCATTCAGGGCCAGCAGATTGGTGTGCCGAGCGATATTGCCGATGATCTTGAGCACGCCGGCGATGCGATCGACAGCCTGCGCGAGGCGATCCATGCTCGCCGTCACGTCCATCGCGGTGCCCCGCGCCTCATTGATGAAGCTGTCGGCGCCGGCCACGTGATGTTCGATCGAACGGGTCGTGGCGTCGAGCTGCTCGGTGGTCCGCGCCAGGCGATTGGAAACCTCGGCAGCGGACGCCGCCAGAACCGACAAGTGATCGCTCGTATCGCGAATCTTGTCGACGAGAGACACGCTCTCCTCGACCTTGGCCTGCGCCTTCTCGGCGGTGTCGCCGATGATCCGCATGGTCAGGAGGACATCTTCCTCGAGTTGGCCGATGACACCACCGAGGCGGTCGTCGCTCGCCTCTGTCGGCGCGCCGGCGTGAACTGCAGGCTGGGCGGCCGACGGACCCTCGTTTCGCGTCTCGATGCGCGCACGCTCCGGGCGAAACAGGCGAACGAGTCCCACGTCGTCTCCACAGCGTCGGCGCTATGCGCCCACGGGCACCGCGCCGGCGAAAACAATCCGCCCTTGCGAGGATCGGGTCCGGAGCGCCCGAAATGCTCCTCGGTTGCCCGCACGCGGCGCGATGCGCCGAGATCGGGTCCGCCCGACGGATGGCAGGCCTTGCAGCGTAGATTGCGTGTCATCAAGTGTGCATCGCATTGGTTGAGGGCGCGTAAACCAGAAAACGTTGGTTATCGCGAAGCGCTTGCGACTTGCGCTGGCGCTGGCTCACAGGGAAACTACCCGGGCAACGAGACCTTGAAATGACCAAAGCCATTGTCGGGATTGTCGGCGGATCGGGGATCTACGATCTGCCCGGGCTCGAGGAAGTACGCGAGGAGCGAGCGGACACGCCCTGGGGCGAACCGTCGGCGCCCCTGCGTATCGGGCGGATCGGCTCGACCGAGGCGGTCTTCCTGCCGCGCCATGGACCGAAGCACCGGTTGTCGCCGTCAACCATCAACTACCGCGCCAACATCGCCGCAATGAAGCAGGCTGGCGTCACCGATCTGATCGCCCTGTCGGCGTGCGGCTCCTACCGCGCCGAGCTCTACCCGGGGCTTTTCGTGCTTGTCGATCAGTTCGTCGACCGAACGCATGCGCGTCAATCATCGTTCTTCGGCGACGGGCTCGTCGCCCACGTATCCATGGCGCATCCCGTTGCCCCGCGCCTCGTCGAGCGGATCGCTGAGGCGGCCAAGTCGCAGGACATCGCCTACGCGCGCGGGGGAACCTACGTCTGCATCGAGGGCCCGCAGTTTTCTTCTCGGGCCGAGTCGCTGACTTACAAGAGCCTCGGGTATGACGTCGTCGGCATGACCTCGATGCCGGAGGCCAAGCTCGCCCGAGAAGCCGAGATCGCCTATGCCAGCGTCGCCATGATCACCGACTACGACTGCTGGCATGAGGAGCACGGACCGGTGGACGTCGCAGCGGTCCTCAAAGTGCTGAGCGACAACGCCCATCGCGCGCAGGCGATCATCGGGCGCCTTTTGCGCGACTTTCCGCAAGAGCGCGAAGCCTGCCCCGTGGGCTCGGATCACGCTCTCGATCATGCCCTGATCACGCCGCCGGAGGCACGCGATCCGGAACTCGTCAAGAAACTCGGCGCGATTGCCTCGCGCGTCCTGCATCCCACCACCTGATACGGGCCGGTTATGGACACTCTGAAGGAAGCGATCCGCTCGATCCCCGATTACCCGAAGGCCGGCATTGTCTTTCGCGACATAACGACCATGCTCGGCGATGCGCGCGCCTTTCGCCGCGCCATCGACGAACTCGTCCAGCCCTGGGCGGGCACCAAGATCGACAAGGTTGCGGGCATCGAGGCCCGCGGCTTCATTCTCGGCGGCGCCGTGGCCCATCAGCTCTCGGCAGGTTTCATCCCGATCCGCAAGAAGGGCAAGCTGCCCCACGCAACGGTCCGGATCGCCTATTCGCTGGAGTATGGCCTCGACGAGATGGAAATGCACCAGGACGCGGTCACGCCCGGCGAGCGGGTGATCCTGGTCGACGACCTGATCGCGACCGGCGGCACAGCCGAGGGCGCCGTCAAGCTGCTCAAGCAGATCGGGGCGATCGTCGTTGCGGCCTGTTTCGTCGTCGACCTGCCCGACCTCGGCGGCGCACAGAAGATCCGCGATCTCGGCGTGCCGGTACGCACGCTCATCGCTTTCGAGGGACACTGAGAGGCCCGAGCGCGTGAGGTCAGCGCCCGCCTCGCCTTTCAAGGAAAGCCGCCCCCGTAAATTCCAGCACGGGAACGCCGTGCTGATTGATCCCGGTGTTGCGGTTGAAGATAACGCCCCACTGCGGGCGTGACGTACTGGCGCGTTTGTCGACGAGGGTCGTCGTGTAGGTGATGGTGTCGCCCACGTACACCGGGCGCAGCCATTTCAGATCGCGGAAACCAGGCGAGGGACCAAGCGCCGGCACCGGCTCGCTGCGCTCGGCCATTGCTGCGGCAAGGCGACCTCGCCAATCGACATAGCTTTTCATCCATAGGGCCGCGGTGTGCCAGCCGGATGCCGCGAGCGCGCCGAACGGCCCTCGGCGCGCTGCATCCTCATCGACGTGGAACGGCTGTGGATCGTAGTCGCGCGCAAAGGCGAGGATTTCGTCGCGGGCGAACGTATGTCGGCCGATTTCGACGCGCGTCCCGACAAGAGCATCCTCGAAGAAGGGAAGGCCGGTCAGAGGTGCGCCTGCTTTGATAGCTTCGGGCTCGGGGGGGACCGCGGGGTCCGCCGGCCCAGCCTTGGTTGCAACCGGCCTGCCCTCCATCGTCTCGCTCCGCGTGGCCCGCAGCGCAGCGGCCCCCGGTCCATCCTCAGGCGGATTTCGCCGGCGGAACATCAGCACGTTCCGCTGTGTCATGACTGTCTCGTCGGCCTGGTTCAGCGCCTCGCTGAGAAAATCGACGATCCCGGTCTGCGGACGCGAGCGCGAGGGGCGCGCATCGACGATCGTCCGGCGCACTCGCAGGGTGTCGCCCGGGCGGACGGGTTTCAGCCACTTGACCTCGGCGATGCCCGGCGCCCCGAGAGAGGAGGAACGCACGAGGAAGCCATCGCAATTGATTCGCATCACGATGCCGCACGTGTGCCACCCGGAGGCCGCAAGCCCGCCGAAGAGCGAGGCGCGCGCCGCTGCATCCTCGAGATGGAACGGCTGCGGGTCGAAGGCGCCGGCGAATGCGATGATCTCTTCCCTGCTGACGAAATAAGCGGCGTATTCGTCGATCGTGCCGGGTTGAAAGTCCTCGAAGTCGAGATGGCGGACGGCAAGATCCAACTGAGCTCTCCTGAGCACATTTCAGCGCATAGGAACGGCCCGACGAGCACTTGGCTCGCCGAACTCTGCGACCTCACGTGGCGAAGCGGAAGTGCATGACGTCGCCGTCCTTTACCACGTAGTCCTTGCCTTCCAGCCGGAATCTTCCTGCCTCGCGGGTTCCCGCCTCGCCCGAGAAGGCGACATAATCGTCGTAGGATATGGTCTCGGCGCGGATGAACCCCTTCTCAAAATCGGTGTGGATGACGCCGGCGGCTTGCGGCGCCTGCGTGCCCGCCTCGACCGTCCACGCGCGCGATTCCTTCGGCCCGGCGGTAAAGAAGGTGATCAGATGCAAAAGCCCGTAGCCGGCTCGAATGACGCGATTGAGACCGGGCTCGGTCAGGCCAACCGCGGCCAGATATTCGGCCTGCTCCGCTGGCGGGAGCACCGCAATCTCGCTCTCGATCTTGGCTGACACAACGACCGCTGCGGCCTCCTCCTGTGCGGCACGCGCAAACACCTTCTGCGAAGAGGCGTTGCCCTTGTCGGCTGCGGCCTCCTCGACATTGCACACGTAAAGCACCGGCTTCGACGACAAGAGACCCAGCATGTCGAAGGCAAGCCGCCTTGCAGGATCCGGTGCAGCGAGGCGCGCCGGCTTGCCCTCGCGCAGGAGCGCCAGGGAGCGGTTCATGAGATCGAGCGCCTCCCTCGCCTCCTTGTCCCCTCCCTTGGCCTTCTTCTCGGTTGCCGCGACCCGCCGTTCGAGGCTCTCGAGGTCGGCGAGCATCAGCTCGGTCTCGACGGTCTCGATGTCGCCGATCGGATCGATGCGGCCCTCGATATGGGTGACCTCGCTGTCCTGAAAGCAGCGCACCACGTGCGCGATGGCGTCCACCTCGCGAATATGGCTGAGAAATTGATTGCCGAGGCCTTCGCCCTTCGAGGCGCCGCGCACCAGGCCGGCAATATCGACGAAAGTGAGCCGGGTCGGAATGATCTCTTTCGACTGCGCGATCTCGGCGAGCGTCTCGAGCCGCGCGTCGGGCACCGCGACATCGCCGACATTCGGCTCGATCGTGCAGAATGGATAATTTGCCGCTTGCGCCGCCGCAGTCTGCGTCAGCGCGTTGAAGAGGGTCGACTTGCCGACATTGGGCAGGCCGACGATGCCGCAGCGAAATCCCATGATGTATTCCGGGCTGAAGAAAGGGAGGAAGCGCTGCCCTCTAGGGCGAAGCGCGCCGCGATGCCAGCCGTCCCCCTGTCAACTTGGGCAAGCGGGC
>JAFAME010000399.1 GCA_019233695.1 Methylobacteriaceae bacterium | reverse complement strand
AAGCGCGCGCTGCCGAAGACCTGGGGCTCGCCGACGATGTCGCCGCAGTGCGACGATGAGGTGAAATACCAGGTTGTCGAGCGCGTCACGGAGCGCCTTCGGGGCATGCAGGCCAAAGGCGAAAAGCTGATCGGCGAGCCGATCCGCGACCTCGTCACGGTCAACGGCGCGCGCGTGACGCTTGCCGATGGCACCTGGGGCCTCGTGCGCGCCTCATCGAACAAGCCGGAGCTCGTCGTCGTGGTCGAAAGCCCGGTTTCGGAAGCCCGCATGCGCGACATGTTCCACGCCATCGATGCCGTGCTGCGCGAGAATCCGGAAGTCGGCGCCTACAACCAAACGATTTGAAATTTCCTGGGGGAGCGTGATCAGTGACGTACTGGGTGAAGCGAATTCTCTTGAAGAATGGCGAGCTGGTTACCGAACGAGAGCTTCGCAAGGATGAGAATCTTTTTGACGGACCGCCTCCTGTAGTCGGCGACAAGTTGCTGGTAAGCTGTCGTGGCCGAAAATTTGAGGCAAAGATAGTTTGGGGAAATTGGCCGGGGCGAGAGCATGAGACTAGCGTAGTTGTACCTCTGAGAGTAGAGGAAATATGACAATCAGCGGAGTAGGACTAACCCGATGACTGAGAGGCAAATGCCTGAATTAAACAAGGTAATGTCTTTGTACGTGTGGTATAGCGACTTACTTAAGATGGACAAGGGGCGAGATTTTTTGGATGTAGTTAAACAAAAACTGGATGACAGTGTAGCAGATGAGCGGAGAATTGTTGAGCACATCTTGTCGATGGAGTTGAAGAGAACTGGAAGATACGATGAGGCGCGAGATGTGCTAGAGCGTCAAATCAGACAAGATCCCGATGATGTTCTGCCTGCAATTTGGTTGGCGGAGCTTTTTCTGGGATTTCAAGATCGACCGGAAGAGGCACTGACTGCGATAGACTGCGCTATCGAGTCTACGAAACGACTGCGAGCGTTCCGGCGGCTTGCTTTGGGTGTGAAAGGCCGCGTTGCAATTCGACTGGGGCGCTATGATCTATTGGAGCAAGTTTTGTTGTCGATTCTGAATTTGAGAGTGAAAAAGGACGAATTGGACATTGGGTTGGAAAGAGATTTTTTTGATAGAGCAGATCGGGATAAGTTGTCTGAAGAAGTCGCTGTTCGATATGCGGCGATGTTCAAGAAAGGGGACTAGGTTCAGCGTGCGGGCCCCTCACTCGCGCAGCGGGGGAGGGGGACCATGCGCAGCATGGTGCAGGGGCGAGGGCGGGCATCGGTTGCTGTGGCGGCGCGTGCCCTCTGTCGGCTTCGCCGACAGCTCCCTCGCGCTGCGGGGGAGCATCCTTCGGAACGCGCTCACACCTCGAAGCCGAGCCGGCGCAGATCCTCGGCAAGCACATGCGGGTCGGCGAAGGCAAGCGCCGTCATGCCGAGGTCGCGCGCTGCCGCGACATTGGCATGGGAGTCGTCGATGAAGACGCAGGCGGCGGGCTCGAGGCCGTAGCGCGACAGCAGCACCTGATAGATCGCCGGGTCGGGCTTCAGGAGCCCCTCTGTTGCCGAGACGATCACGCCGTCAAAGGCGCCGAGAAAGTCGAAGCGCTCCCGGCATTCGGCGAATTTTTCGTGGGAGAAGTTGGTGATGGCGTAGATGGGGACGCCCGCTGCCTTGAGACGCTCGAAAATGGCGACCGTCTGGTCGAAGGCGCGCGGCGCGGTCTCGTGCCAGCGGCGGTCGTAGGATTCGATTTCCTCGCGCCATTCCGGATAGATCGTGCGCAGGCTTGCGACGGCGTCGCGCCAACTGCGGCCCCGGTCCTGCTCGCGGTTCCAGTCAGGCGTACACACGTTGGCGAGAAACCATTCCATGGCGCGCGCCTGCCCGTCAAACATCCCGGCAAAGAGGTGTCTCGGGTCCCATTCGATGAACACGTTGCCGATGTCGAAGACGACGGCAGTATGCCGGGCGGGCGGCTGAGCCAAGGCGTCGTTCCTCGTTGGTGCGGCTCGATATGCGCCAGGAATTTTGGCAGGGGAAGGGCGCCCGAACCCGCGAGCGCC
Source organism: Methylobacteriaceae bacterium (assembly GCA_019233695.1). Classification (GTDB taxonomy): domain Bacteria; phylum Pseudomonadota; class Alphaproteobacteria; order Rhizobiales; family Beijerinckiaceae; genus JAFAME01. Next base: position 4,462 of record JAFAME010000399.1, on the reverse strand, counting down.
GTTCCGTGAGAGAGCAAGTGAATTGCAGATTGTCATCCGGGAAGCGCGAAGCGCCATCCGGGATCCGGGGACAAGCTCCTGAAAAGCTGCATGTTCCGGATCCCGGCTCCGTGCACCGCTTCGCGGTGCGCTGGCCGGGATGACCTGACCGTCGTCAGGGGAAGGTGACGTTGGGGCAGGATCCGGTCGAGCCGGTGTAGGGCACGCGCGTCACGGAGCGCGGCTGCATGTAGGACGTGTGCTGCATCGGAATGGAGGTGACGGTGCCGGTCCCGAGCTTGGTGCCGTTGCTGCCGATCGACATGAAGGCCGAGCCGAGGATGGGCGTGTAGTTGTAGCTCACGTCGGCTGCGACAACGGTCGCGCCGGCGACGAACAGGCCGTCGGGAACCGCCGGAGGGCTGTTGCCCGCGGTCGAGGTGCGCGGCAGTTCGCCACACGGTCGCAGCGTGCCGCTGTTGGTCGCCACGCTCCAGTCGGTATAGGCATGGACCTTGCCGTCCGAGCCGGTAGTGAAGACGATGCCGGTCAGCGTCATCTTGGCGCCGCTGAATGGGTAGAAGACCCCGGACGCCGCCCCGAAGATCGTGTTCACGTCGTTGTTACCGCCGCCCGAGTTGGTCAGCGAGGTTGCCTGGGCGGCAAGATCGGCCAGATCGCGCCCCAGATAGGTCAGCTTGCGGCTCGCGGAGAAGCCTTGCGTGAGCTCGACCACCCCGAAATACATGATCACCATCAGCGGCAGCAGCAGGGCGAACTCGGTCGCCGCCATGCCGGCGCGATCACGCTTGAGCCGCCGGGCGAGGGCCGCGAGCCGGCGTTGCGTTGCGGTCACCAGAGGATGCGAGCGCATGAACATCTCGATGGCTGTCAGAAGGGTTCGCAGCGGAACACGGTGGAGGAGTAGAGCACGCGCTGCTTGATGCCGTTCAGCGTCACGGTGTTGGCCGACGTCCAGAACGAGGTCAGCGCTGCCACCGGATAGACAGCCTCGACCTTCATGATCTGGCCGCTGGTGCACGGCGTGTAGCCCCACGACGAAGTATCGAGCACGCCGTTGCTGATCGGCGCGCCGAGATTTGCATTGGTGAACGAGGTGATCTGGGCGACATTTACTTGCAGGTACCCGAGGGTACCTGCATTGGTGCAGGAGATGATCGCCGGCAGCTTGGGACAGAGCGCAAGGTTCAGGAAGGTCGACATGCTGTTGATGGCGCCGGAGCCCGAAGATGTCTGCGCCTGGCCGGTGAGGAGCAATCGGGCCGCCTCGTCGAGCGATGTGTCGAGTGCTTGGCCTGTCATGAACAGGAAGGCGATTTCGAGAACCGCGAAGATGATCGCAAAGAACGGCAGCACGACCATCCCGAATTCGACGGCCGCGTGCCCCCCGCGCTCGGTGCGCAGGCGGCGAAGCAGGGCGCGCAGCCGACTATAGACAAGGATTATCTGCGCCGGCGCGCCGATCCCGATCATGATGGATACTCCCAACCCCGCGTGACGGCCTGCCCGCAGGCGGTCACGCGCGCCCCTGGTTAATGCATAAGAGTCTAGGAGAAACGTGTTTGCATCCGGTTACGGGAAATCCGGAAACCGTGGTCGTTCGGTTAGGATATCTGCAACTAAGCGAGCGAAAATTCGATCACTTGCTGACCGCGGTCTGCGGCACGGCATAGCCGTTGCGCGCCTGAACCGCACTGCCCCAGAGGGTCATAAAAGGCACGCCGTCGCCGAGTTCGACGGCCGGTTGGCAGCGCGGCAGGCAGCTGTAGGATTCCCGGTCCATGCCCCGCTGCACGATGACGAGCGAGTCCGTCGCCTGTTCGACGCGGATCGTCGATTCGGTGATCAAATTGCCGGCCTTGTCGAGCACGATCAAATTGGTCTGCCCGTACCCCTTGCCGGTCACAACCATGGTCGTGCCGCCGCGCAACAGCGTCACGTCGGCAATGACCGGATTGCCGAGGATCAGCGTCTGCGCCTGGCTGGGCAGCCGCACGACCTTGGCAAGGTCGAGCTTGACGACGATCATCTGGCTGCCGAGCGCGGCTGCCGCTGCCGGAAGGCTCGTCGCGGCTGTCAAGACCGCCGCAGCGAACGCCAGTGCGGCAAGACGGTTTCCGATGGAGCCGAAGCATGATGTCATGACGCGATCCCGGGCGCTGCAGGCGGACGTGCCGAGTTGACCGCAAAATGGTGAATCCTTTCTGAACAACGCAGGATTTGAGTAATTCCTATCGTGCTCTGCTGAAGAGATCCTGCGCGAGCGCGACCGGCACGGCAGGCACGGCGGACCACCCGGCCCCTGCAACAAATGCTTTGCTGCCAAAGAACTTATCTTTTCGTCAGGGCCAAGCTGCCGGCTTTGGCAAGATCGAGCATCATAAGTCGAGCGGGGAATTAGATCGAATGCAATGTCATGATCAAATTAGTCTTTGTTTAACCAGAAGGTAACTCGTGGGTGGGTCGGCGATTTTCGCGCCTTCGATTAACTCGTTTACAAGGACTGGGGGCCTAACGTGCCGGCATTCCGACACGATGCTGTTCGGACAGCTGTCGGAATGGAGTTATCTTTAGGAGCCAGGAGCAGAAACATGAAGAATATCGTTGCGCGCTTTGCGAAGGATCAGTCGGGCGCCACCGCGATTGAATACGGCCTGATCGCCTCTCTCATCGCCGTCGCCATCATCACGGCCGTCACCACGGTCGGCAGCAAGCTCACCAACACGTTCAACAACGTCGGCAACAACCTGAAGGGTTCGTGAGCCCTTCGCAGGCGCGGCTCCGGCGCGACCGGAGCCGAACCATCCATCAACGACACTCGACGAAGGCTCCGTCATCGGGGCCTTTGTTTTTCTGCGTTCACGGCAAGCACCGGAAATTTACCGGAGCGCAACCGCTGCATGGCAGCCTGACCTATTGTCAATCGTAACCCGCCGGCGTCGAGGCTCGGACGGAACATGGTGCTCGAAGCAGCAACATTGATCATTTTCCCGTGGTTGATGGCTTTCGCCGCCTCGACCGACCTGTTCACCATGACCATCTCCAACCGCGTGTCGCTAGCGCTCATCGTCAGCTTCATCGTGCTGGCGTTGCTCGTCGGCCTGCCGGTCGATCTCGTGCTCCTCAACCTGTCGTGTGGCGCGGCAATTCTATTGATCACCTTCGCCTTCTTTGCATTCGGATGGATCGGCGGCGGAGATGCCAAGCTCGCCGCGGCGACTGCGGTCTGGCTCGGCTGGGCGCAGATCCTGAACTATGGGGTTATCGCCTCGCTGCTCGGCGGCGGTCTCACGCTCGCCATCGTCCACATGCGCAAGGCGCCGATACCGCAATGGGCGCTCGCCAAGGGCTGGATCGCGCGCCTGCACGATTCGGACAACGGTGTGCCCTATGGCATTGCGCTCGCGGCGGCCGGTCTCCTCGTCTATCCGCAGACGCAATTCTGGCGCGCTGCCCTCTACGGTTGATCGCTCCGGCCAAGGCCAAGCCAGCGATCGATCGAAAACGGATACACTCGGTTAACTATAATTTGACGTTTGGCTGCTTCAATTCCGATCGGCGCCCGACGTGGAAGCGCCGAGTTGAGTTGGAAGCAGGAAGGCCATGAAACCAGCACGTATCGCCGTTGCCGGCATTGCCGTTGCCGCAGGCGTCGGCGCCATGTTGATGTTCGGCAAAACCCCCCAGGTCCCGGTCCCTGTCATACAGGCGGCTCCGGCGATCGAGACCGACGATGTGATGGTCGCCGCACGTGACCTGAGCATGGGCGACGTCATCACGGACGCCGATATCGCGTTCCAGGCGTGGCCGCGCGGGTCGACCTCCGCCGCCGCGATCCGCAAGACCGACAGCCCCAATATTGTCGAAGACATCAAGGGTTCGGTCGCGCGCGCCAATTTCCTCTCCGGCGAGCCGCTGCGCCGCGACAAGCTGGTCAAGGGACCGAATGCCGGGTTCCTGTCGGCGATCCTGCCGAGCGGCGCCCGTGCGGTGGCGATCAATATCGACTCGCGTGGCTCAACCTCTGCCGGCGGGTTCATCCTGCCCAACGACCACGTCGACATCATCCATACGTATCGGGACGCCGAGGCCTCAAAGGCGGCCGGCGCGGACGTCTACGGCAGCGAGGTCATCCTGACCAACGTGCGGGTCCTTGCGATCGGCCCCAACATTCAGGAAAAGAACGGTGAGAAGGTCGTCACGGGCGAAACCGCGACGCTCGAGCTCGACTCCCGCCAATCGCAGGTGATCACGCTCGCCCAGCGGGTCGGCCAGCTCTCGCTGGTGTTGCGCAGCATGCTCGACGCCAACCAGGGGGCCGAGGTGGCCAAGAACAACGACGACGACAGCGACCTCACAATCATCCGTTACGGCATAGCAGCCCAAGCCGCCAAGCACTGAAGCAACTCGAAACGACGGGAATCCAGGAACCGGCCATGGCACATCTCATCGCAAGGATCGC
>JAFAME010000057.1 GCA_019233695.1 Methylobacteriaceae bacterium | reverse complement strand
TAGGCAGTATCATTGATATTCGGGCGCCGCGGCAGCCGCCGCTCGGCCAACACTGGATAGACGAACCACAACGCAATCCGATACGGGCCGAGGCGGTCGGTCAAGTCTTCGGCGTGGCGCTCGACGATGCCACGCCGCCACCGCCGTCCACGGACCCGTGACAATCGATGTCGATGGGCTTTCCGCGCGGCCAATCTGTAAGATTTGCTCTGAGCTTCGTCGCCTTGAATTTCCATTCGGGATAGCCCTTGGAAACCGTCCCCTCCGCTTCGATCGTTTCGCCGCCGTAGTCCGCCGCCCAAACGAATTGGGCAAGCGCCGATCCTGCTGCCGTAATGTCCTTCTCAATGTCAGCGATGCTCATCGCGCTTTTGCAGTCTTGCGCCCATGCAAGCGCCCGTCGGTCCGCGGTTTCGAGGTATTGCTTGATCTTGTCTGGCGCGTTTGAGGTATTGTCTTGCAGCCTTTGCCGATATTCTCATATTGTAATTACCAGCGTCGTTCCATCCTTCTTTTTGGCGAAGACATACCTGTCGTCTCCAGTTTTTTGCAGGGTCTGAACCAAGAGGGGGCAGTCTTTCTCTATGCTGATTCCCATCGCTCGCAGCTTTGTCTCGACGTTTCGCGCTTCGGCGAGCTGCTGTTTAAGTTCTTCGATGCTCACCTTTTGGGCGTGCGACAGCGGGCAGTTCGCAAAGCTCAGAACCGAGAGCGTCAGTGCAGCGATGATCCGGTAGGACATGCGATCCCTCCCTCTGCCTGTGATCGAGCGGGAAGATTGTGATCCGGCCAAGCGTCACGCCAGGCGCCTGATTTATCTTTGCTTGGGACGCTAGCTCTGCATAGGACGCAACCGGCGTCAACGCGGCAGCGCCGCGGCGGAAAGTTCTATCGAACGACAACCGGCCGCCTGATGCTGACGCAGCGGATGCGTCGTCGTCAGCGCTCTCCCGAGGGCATGGCTGCGCTGACGCTCAAAGTGAAGTTTTGGCCCACCCAGCTGTCATGTGCGGTCCAGAAGAAGGTGAATGCAATGACGGCTCCGACGGGGAGTGCCTCGGTATTGAGGTCGGCGACGAAAATGTGGAAATCGGTCGGGCGCAGATGGACCTCTTGCGCCGTATTCCAGCCGTCGCTGCTCCAGCGAACGCGCCCTGACGCCAGCACTTCGATGCGCAGCCGACGGCCGACCTCCAGGGTCGTTGCCATGTTGTTGAGGCGCCAGACGGCGAGGTCGGAGGCTTTCTTTTCAACTTGATAGCGGCGCACCACTTGGGGCGGCGTGTCGAAGACCGCGCCATCCTGCAGCGAGCGAAGCAGCTTCACGTGCTCTGCGTGGGCCCAGACCAGCGGCCTTGCCGACCCCGAGGGCCGGCCGCGGAACAGTTCTTTTTCCGGTATATCGTCGGCGTCCCAGACCTGCTCGGGAATGAGGCCACCCTGGCCGGCGCAGGCTTCCAGGGTCGCCGTGAGGCGGCGCGCCTCGTCGAGGCGCCCCGCCGCGATCTCGTAGTGGGCCCGCTCGCCGGTCAGAAGCGGCCAGGGACGGCCAATTCCGGTGCCGTCAAAGGGCGAGCCATCCTCGTGCTCGCCATATCCGTCCTCGTTGTACCGGCGCCAGACCGGCCCCTGCGGCAGATCGACCTTGAGGAGCCGGTCGATCACGCAAATGGTGTCGCGGATACGCGTGTCATCGGCGGCGCGCAGTCCGAAGCGGACCAGCGCCAGCGCATCGGGGCTCACGATCGCAGTCGAGGCCATGTCGGCCCCTTCGCTCGGCCGGTTGCGGATGGTGATCGTGCCCTTCAGGGGATCGGGAACGAGATCCGTGCCGGCCGGGCCTATGCGGACGTAGTAGCCACGAACGCCGACCTGCATCGCGAGCTCCGTGCCCTCGGCAAAGGTCCAGCGTTCGATTGATGCATTCCAGAGGTCGGCCGTTTCGAGAAGATAGGCGGCATCCGCCTCGTAGCCGAGACGGCCCGCGAGATCCGCCGCGACGACGAGGGCTGCGATTTCGACCGCAAGCGTGAAGACCGAATAGCCGCCATCCTCCTCCCAGCGATCCTCGCCGGTAACCGGACCGTTCTGTAGGATGTAGCGGGCGGCGTGGCGTATCATCGGCCAAAACCGCTCGAGGTCCTCCTCGCCGATCGCCGAATGGCGCAGCGCCAGGTCAACCAGGAGAATCGGAAAGCCGGTCTCGTCGAGCTGCTGTCCACTCCAGTAGGGCGCGCCGTCGAGCCACATGTTCTGCGGCCAATGGCCGTCGGACTCCTGGGTCGCCTCAAGATAGCCGAGGACGCGCCGCACCTGCGCCATTGCCCCGATCGCCAGGAGCCCGGTTGCCGATTGCACGAGGTCGCGCGGCCAGGCGAGATGATATCCGCCAAGGTCGTCATCCCCCTTGCTGGCGCCCCACGGTATCGAGAGGCTCGCGATGATGCCGCCGGGGAAAGCCTTGGCTTCATGCAGCCGCAGGATGCCCGCGGACACCCGGTAGGGATCGTTGAAATCGCTCGGGTCGGCGCTGCGCAAAGGACGCAAGCCGCGCTGCCATTCCCGCCAGCTGGCAACGAAGGCCTGCTCCGCTTTGGCGTAACCGTCCTTGATGCTGCTGCGTGCATGATGGGCGGCTTCTTGCGCCGTACGTCCGAAACCCAGCGCGATGAGCACGCTGCGCTCCATTTCGAACTCGAGTTCGGCGCAAAGCGCAACATTCCCGTCTTCAGCGAAATCATAGACCTCGGCAAGCCAGCCATGCCGTTTCAGGATCTGGTAGCCGTCGCTGATCCCTACGAAGCCGACCGACGTCGCACGAAACGGGCGGGATGCCGCCACCGCCAGCGTCGTTCCACGCCCCGCAGCAAAGAGCATCTGCCACCCCTTTATGCTCTCCACCCAGCCGCTGTTATGAGCGCCGGCATTGACGAGATGGGGCGCGACAAGGACGAAGAGCCGGTAGTCGCTCCGCGATCCCATAAGCGTGCTGAACGTGACCTGTTGCAGCAGCACGTCGCGGGCGGGATCGGCGATGACGCGCTTTTCGATCTCGTAACGGCCGTCGATGCTTTTGTTCATCAGCGCGTACGCCGGAACGCCAGGCTCGATCTGCTGCGCGATGCTGTCGGTGTCGCGTTTTTCTTCGGAGAAATACCCGTCCGGGCCGGTGACGATCAATCCGATGTCGCGCGTGCAGGCTTCATCGATGCGCGGATAATAGACCTCGTTGACGATCCCGTGGCTCAGCGTGAAGCTGACGCGGCTCGAGAGTTCGAGAGCGCAGCCCACGCCGGCCTTGGCGCTTGACGTCCAGCGTGGTTCAAGACCGGGATGCCCGGGGGCTGGTCGCGCACCGACCATCATTTTTGACCTCCCTGCGACTCCTACCCGGTCAGGCCCGCGTTGTGAACCGAGGGGGCGGGCCGATGACGAGACGCCCGATCGCGCCCCGTCCATCGAGCTCGTTTCGAGCGTTACGGATGATCGTTTCGCGCCTGGTTGACGAGATCGGGCATTTCGTGCCCACCGGCCACCCAATTGCCGGTGCGCGACGACCAGTCTGTGATATTCGGGTCAAGCGTGCCTTCCGCACTGACCACTCCCACGACATAGGGCCCGTCGTTCCAGAAGCCGAAGATCGGCCCGCCGGAATCGCCGTGGGTCAGGCTCGCGAACGTTTCCATGTCGAGGCCGGCGCCTTCCTCGAAAAAGCCCGGATGCCACGAGTTGTAGATGCTGAACCCGCCCTCGAACACCGGCTGCGAGCCGCTGCCGATATCGTCGGGATAGCCGACATGGGCCCAGAACCCGCCACCATCCCAACCGTCGTCGTAGGTCTTGCTGCCCAGCCAGCCGAGCTCATCGCCGATGCGCCGGTCCATGACGCAGACGACATAGTCTTCGGCAATGTCGTACTCGCCGGAGACGGATGAAAGCTTCTCATAGCTGTAGGTGATCGTTGCGTTCGAGGACGCAAACACATCGCTGTTGTTGAAGTCCGGCTCAAAGCGCAGCCAGCCGATCTTCCCGTCAGTCACGGTCCAGTCGACGACGTGGCTCGCGGTCAGGACATGCTGCGGACCGATGATGCACCCGGAGCCCTGGCCGACCGCGGTGACCACGCGACCGCAGCAGCGCCATGGGTAGGTCGTGTCGCTGAAGGCAAACCGCGTGTCCGGAGGGTAGATGAAAAGAGGATTGACCCGCCGGCCACCCACCGCAAGCCGCCGCCGCCTGGCGCGCGCACCTTCGGGAAAGGCGCTGATGTCGTGCGCGTCCGGCAGTTTTGGCAGGCACGTGCTGACCCGTTGTGAGGGATCCTTCTTGCGCTTGACGATGTGCAGCTCGCTACGCGGCGGCTGCTGGAACGCAAACTCTCGAATGGCCTCGCGCCGCCAGAGCCGATCCGCCTGAATCAAGCTCATCGGCGGCTCTCGCGAGCCCGCGCTGTCTTTGCTGCCACGACCAGTCGCAACTGCTTTAACCATCTCTGCCTCCTCAATGGAAGAATACGAGCCGCGGATGGTCCCCACGAACCTTCGACACGAGCACCTTTACTGCCGCAGATCGGCGAACCATCTGCACTAGACAGCATAGACCTGTTGTTGACGTGTGCCGCAAATCACAGGACTGCAGCGAAGCTTGGCCGTCGACGTCGCAGCTTTCGAAGGGCCGCCTCAAGGAGTGCGGTTTTGAGAGAGGTCCGCGACTCAAATCTCGGGGGAACGCGTGTCACCGCGGCGACGCCGGCCCGGCGACGGTCACCCCAAGATCGGTGATGAGCCCGGTCGACAAAGAGTAGACCCACCCGTGCACCGACAACGGCTGGCCCCGCGCCCAGGCCTCCTCGACGAAGACGTCGGTGGCGACGTTCTTGACTTGACGGATGACGTTGAGCTCGCAGAGCCGGTTCAGCCGCTCCCGCTCGTCGGCGAAGGTGGCGAGCTCGGCCTTGTGGTCGTGGGCAACCTCGCGGATCGGATGCAGCCAATGGTCGACGAGGCCACGGCGCCTGCCGTCCATTGCGGCGGCGACGCCGCCGCAGCCGTAGTGGCCGACGACCAGCACGTGCTTCACCTTGAGGACGTCGATGGCAAACTGCAGCACCGACAGGTAGTTCGCATCCTGCGGCGGGGCGAGGTTGGCGACATTGCGATGAACGAACAGTTCGCCGGGGGCGAGGCCTACGATTTCGTTGGCCGGCACTCTGCTGTCAGAGCAGCCAATCCAGAGGTATTCAGGCTGCTGCTGGGCCACCAGCCGCTGGAAGAAGCCAGGGTCGGCGGCGAGCTTGCCCTCGGCCCAGGCACGATTGTTCTGTTTGAGTTGGTCGAGCATGCGCAGGAGCTTCATCGTCGCCGAGATCTGGAGTTTCTGTCCCTCTCGCATGCGACAATTGCAAGCAATAAGGTACTCGCGTGTCCGGGAACACGCTGCAAGGGCGCCTGTTCCGGCGGAGACAGGATTCCGGTTGGACGCGACTTAGTCTCCTGAGCGTCGGTCATCGGATCGACGAGCAAACCCCTCAGGAGATGCACGTGAACACCTTCAAAAGAACCGTCGCCGTGATTGCCGCTGCCGCCACGCTTGGCGCCGCCACCCTCACCGCAACCTCCGCCTCTGCCAAGTTCCTGCCCTCAACCCACTTTTCGGGCGGCCGCACCAACCCCGGCGCCGTCCAGGGCAACACCTTCACCCCGGGAGTGCCGGGGGGCTTCGGCAACAATGCGCCGAGCTTTCCGAGCGCCGGCTCGCCGCCGCCGCTCCCACCCCCGCCGCCGGGCGTTTGCGGGAGCCATCCCGGTCAATGCGGGTGAGGCAGCCGGCAACGGCGGCCGCCATCCAGGACCAAGCAGACCACATCGACGCCTGCCGATGTGGTCGATTCTTGTGTGCGTCTCCATTCGCAGCTCATTCCCGCGAAGGTGCTCTGAAGAAATTGCATTGCGGTGTCGTCCAACCTGAGCGAGGCGTAGAGCCAGGATCTGGAACGTAAATCTTTTCGGAGCTTGTCTTCAGATCTGCCACTTCCTCACACCCACAAGGCTTCGCCCCGCCGAACCCCGCCTCGCAGGGATTGGCTGGCCGAAGGGTTCGCTCCCCAAGCCGCAGCAGGACGCGGAGCCTGCCCGAGCGATCTCAACTATGCTGTACGGGCTGGGGCGATGATCGCCGGTACAGCATCGAACCGTGTGGGGATCGACCATGAGGAAAATGGCACTATATCTCGCCTTTCTCGCGGCAGCTTATGCCTTGGCGCCAGTCAAGACCGCTCAAGCGGCACTCATAGAGGCCTGGGTCGCGAGCTTCGGCAGCGACTCCAATCCGTGCACACGCTCGCAGCCCTGCGCGACATTTGTCCGGGCCCTGGCGCAGACGAGCCCAGGGGGCGAAATCACCTGCGTCGATCAAGGCGATTTCAGCACCGGTAATAGTTTGCTCATATCGCAAGCGATCACGATCGATTGCGAAGGGGTGCAAGGACGCTTCAACTACGACAGCGGCGGCACCGCCATTTCCATTTCGGCAGCGCCCGACGAAGTCGTGATCCTGCGCGGACTGATCGTCGAGAGCCATGGGTTCTCCGCCTTCGGCATCACCTTCGTCTCGGGTGCCGCCCTGCATCTGGAGAAATGCCTGATCCGCGGCTTCAACCAGGTCGGAGGTGGTTGGGGTCTCACGGTCGAGACGGAGGGCGCAAACTCGGCTTCGGATGTGTTCGTGTCCGACACGGTGTTCGAAAACAACGGAACGGCCTCCACCGGGGGTGGGATCCTCGTTCAGCCTATCGGGGCAAATATCGTGACCAAGGCGGTCCTCGACCGGGTCGAGACCCGCAACAATTTCTTCGGCATCAAGGCGGACGGCACGGCCACCTCGGGCGGCGGCGTCATCAACATGACGGTGCGCGACAGCGTCTCGTCGGGCAATCGCTTGAACGGAATCGTCGGCACCGGCAATACCAACGGCCCGGCGATCGTCATGATGATCGACCGATCGGCCTCGTCACACAACACGGCCGGCTTCGGCGTGATCTCCGACGGCCCGAAGACGACGATCCGGCTTGGCGGCTCCTCGGTCGCGGGCAACATCAATGGCGTCGGAGCAAGCAACGGCGGCGTGCTGCAGTCCTACGGCAACAATCAGATCAACGGCAATTCGAACGACGGCATTGCGGCGCTGACCCCGATCGGGCTGCACTGACGTTGCTGCGAGCGCCTGTTTCGCGACAAAGATGGGGAAGAGCACGCCCCCTTCCCTGGCCGGTCCTTTCACTCTTGCGAAGGCAACGTGGACCTGACCGGAGAGCGCGGAAGCTATCGCGTCAGCGTAGCGCGGCTCCTCGGCTGACGCAGACTCTTGAAGACACGGGAGATGGCTCATGCATGCGTCCGATTTTGATGAAGCAGTCAAGTTGTATCACCAGGCCGCGGCCGAATTCGTGAAAGGAAATCCCGCGGACTACAAAATGATGTTCTCTGATCGTTGGGAGCGCGTGAGCCTCGGCAATCCCTTCGGCCCTTTCGTATGCGGCTGGAAGCAGGTCGCCGAGACAATGGAGCGCGCCGCATCGCTCTACAGAGATGGCGAGATCGTCGGGTTTGGGAACGTAGCGAAGTACGTCACGCCCGGGCTCGCCTACATTGTGGAAGTGGAGCGGATCAAGGCCAAAATCGCCGGAAGGCAGGAAGTCGCCTCAGTGGCACTGCGATCTACCAGCATCCTGCGACCTGAAGGCGGCACATGGAAGATTGTGCATCGACACGCAGATCCAATTACGGCCGCCCAGCCGCCAGAATCGATAATTGCGTCGGCAAAAGACCCATAGGGACCGAAACCGATCCTTGTCATCCCGGAGGCGCGAAGCGCCATCCGGAATCCGGCGCCAGATCCCGGCCTCCGCTTCGCTCCGGCCGGGATGGCCTCAGTTGATTTCGAACACGGAAAGCGCTCACCTGGCTTCAGAACTTGAACTCATCGACGTTGGCCGGCGTGACGATCTGGGCCGGTCCAAGAATGACCTCGCCCTTCGGGCCAACCTTGTATTGGCCGAGCCGCCCGGCCGTAAAAGTCTCGCCTTCCTTGCCGGTCACCTTGCACTGCGCCACCGCCTGGGCGGCATAGTAGGTCAGATAGCCGAGGTCGTAGGGCTTCCACCAGATGTCTTCGACCGTGCCGTCCTTGATGTACTTCTTGATCAGGCTCGCGGGAGCAAGGCCCGTCACCTTGATCTTGCCCAGCATGCCGGCCTGATCGAGGGCGCGGGCGGCCGCCGGCAGGCCGATGCCGGCCGGAATGATGATCCCTTTGAGCGTCGGGAAGGCTTGGACCAGAGCCAGCGCCTGCTGCTGGTTGACTTGCTCGTTCTCCTGGCCGTAGGCGATCTGGACGAGCTTCATCTTGGCGTATTTCGGCTCCTCCAACCGCTTCTTCATGAAGGCGATCCAGGCGTTCTGGTTGGTTGCCGTCGGC
>JAFAME010000082.1 GCA_019233695.1 Methylobacteriaceae bacterium | reverse complement strand
CAGGCGCTGCCGTATCGACTTCGACCTCCTCTTCCGCCGGTGCCGCGCGTGCCGCGGGGGTCGGCTTTGCCGCACCCACGACCTGGACCACCGTGCCGCATTTCGGGCAGGCGATCGGCTCCCTGTTCAAATCGAAAAACTTCGTGCCGCAATTCTGGCACTTGTGCTTGCCGCCGAGCTCCGGTTTCACCGCGTCTTCCTGTTCCTGAACCGCTTGGTCTGACAGCACGCGCGACAAGGTCCGCGCGATGGTCTGGCGGTCCCGTTAGTCGGGCGCGAGGATGCTGTCAAATGGGAAGATCAAGCCCATCCCGCCCCGGGTGACACACGAGGCAAGGGCGTGCTACGAGCCGCCGCGCACGGCGTCGATGGAAGCGGGGCGGCTCAAGCCATGAACGAGACCGATCATTCCGCCGCGAGTCCCGTGAGCCGGGCCGATGTTCGGCGGCCGGTGACGACGCGGCGCTCGCGCGCGCTCAAAGGCCGCATGAGGCCGCCAGGCGACAAATCGATGTCGCACCGCGCCTTCATACTCGGCCTGCTTGCGAGGGGCGAAACCTCGATCGAAGGGCTCCTCGAAGGCGACGACGTCATGCGCACAGGCGCCGCCTGCCGGGCGCTCGGCGCGATTGTCAAACGGGTTGGCGAAGGTCGGTGGACGGTGGTCGGGCGAGGGCTCGGCTCGCTTGTCGGGCCGCGCGAAGCGCTCGACTTCGGTAATGCGGGAACAGGCTCGCGCCTGATGATGGGCGTCGTCGCCGGCCACGACGTCACCGCGACGTTCGATGGCGACGCATCGCTGCGCAAGCGCCCGATGCGGCGGGTTCTCGATCCGCTCGTCCTGATGGGCGCTGAGGTGCTCGCGGCGGCGGAGGGAGGCTGCTGTCCGATCGTGCTGAAGGGGACGCCGGACCCCAGGCCGGTCGAGTACACGACCCCTGTCGCCTCGGCGCAGATCAAGTCCGCGGTGCTGCTGGCCGGCCTCAGCGCACCGGGTGCGACCAGCGTGATCGAGAAGGAAGCCACTCGCGACCACACCGAGAAAATGCTGCGCCATTTCGGCGCGACGGTTTCCACCGAGAGCATCAGCGAGCATGGGCGGCGCATCATCCTTGAGGGACGGCCGCAGCTCGTGGCGGCGCCGGTCGTCGTCCCGGCCGATCCTTCGTCGGCCGCCTTCCCGCTCGTCGCTGCGTTGATCGTGCCGGGTTCGGATGTTCTCGTCGAAGGGATGATGATGAATCCGCTGCGGATCGGGCTTCTCGCGACGCTCCTCGAAATGGGTGCGGACATCGAGATCACGGACCGGCGGGTCGAGGGGGGCGAGGAGGTTGCCGACCTGCGGGCACGCGCCTCGCTGCTCCGGGGCATCGAGGTTCCGGCGGCGCGGGCGCCCTCGATGATCGACGAGTATCCGATCCTGGCGGTTGCAGCGGCATTCGCCCGCGGCGAGACGCGCATGCGCGGCCTGCACGAACTGCGCGTCAAGGAGTCGGACCGCCTTGCGGCGGTCGCTGCCGGGCTCAAGGCAGTAGGTGTCGCTCAGGTCGTCGAGGGAGACGACCTCGTCGTTGGTGGCACAGCGGGCGCGGGCACGGTTGGGGCGGTCAAGGGAGGCGCAACCATCGCCACAAACCTCGACCACCGGATCGCGATGAGCTTTTTGGTAATGGGGCTTGCATCACAGGCGCCAATCGCCATCGATGACGAGGGCATGATCGCGACGAGCTTTCCGGCGTTCAAGTCCGAGATGTCGAAGCTCGGGGCCGAGGTGTCCTGATGCCGCGCGTCCTGGCCGCTCCACGAAGCGGGTCGTCCCGGGCGGTCCTGCCGGGCTTTCGATGATCATTGCAATCGACGGCCCGGCCGCCTCGGGCAAGGGGACGCTGGCCAAGCGGCTGGCCGCGCATTTCGGCCTGCCGCATCTCGATACGGGGCTCCTCTATCGGGCCACCGCCCGGGCGCTGATCGAGACCGGCGCTGCTCTGGACGACGTCGACGCGGCCGTCGCGGCCGCGCGCGGGCTTGCCCTGACGGATTTCGACGAGGCTGTCTTGCGTGGCCGCGACACGGGCGATGCCGCGTCCCGGGTGGCCGCCATCCCGGCGGTTCGCACCGCTCTCATCCAGGCCCAGCGGTCATTCGCCGGCCGGCCGAGCGGGGCGGTTCTCGACGGTCGGGACATCGGCACAGTCATCGCGCCGGACGCCGAGGTCAAGATTTATGTGACGGCGACCCCACAGGAGCGGGCGCGACGCCGCGTGGCCGAACTCCTCGATCGTGGCGAGCCTGCCGACTACGAGGCAATCCTCGCGGACGTGCGCGTGCGCGACGAGCGCGACTCGACCCGCGCCGTCGCGCCGCTGCGGCCTGCCGAGGATGCCGTCATTCTCGACACGACGGAACTTGACGTCGACGCCGTGTTTCGAGCGGCCCTCTCGATCGTCGGCGCCCGCTTCAAAGAGCGCGGTCTCGTCGGCCGTTAGGGAGTACGAGCGTCTGCACCACCGGGGAGCCGCCGCCAGATCAGCATCGCCGCTGCCAAGTCCTCGATCGCAGTGCCCACGGACTTGAAGAGCGTTATTTCGTCTGCGGCGCGACGGCCCGCGATCCGACCGCGGCAGAGATCGGAAAGATCGCCCTCGACATGGTTGTCGTCGATTGCACCCGCCTTGAGGGCAAGGGCGACGTCCCCGCCCTCGATCTTGGCTGCGGGGGTGTCGACGAACACGCGCGCGCGGGCGACGGCCGCATCGTCGACTTCACGCATGCGCAGATTGAAGGCGCCGACAAGATCGACGTGGACACCCGCCGCGAGCCATTCGCCCAGAACAAGCGGCGCCTTCGACAGGGTGGCGCATGAGACGATATCCGCCTCGCGCACGGCGTCTTCGAGGCGATCGCCGACACGCACGGAAAAGGGGCTCGATGCCAGCATCGCTGCGGCGCGTTCCGCGCTCTCCGGCCGATGGTTCCAGATCGTCACCCTCTCGATTGGCCGAACCGCGGCATGGGCGCGAACGAGGAAGGGGGCGAGGGCTCCGGCCCCGACCATGGTCAGGCGGCGGGCGTCCCGGCGGGCCAGATGGCGCGCGGCGAGCGCCGACGCGGCTGCCGTGCGCCACTGCGTGAGCCGGGCGCCATCGAAGACGGCGAGCGGTGCGCCGGTTTCCCCCGACTGCAGCAGATAGGCGCCGAGCACGGCCGGCAGCCCGTGGGTGGCGTTGCCGGGAAAGACGTTGACGATCTTGGTGCCGAGGAATGCGCCGGCGCCCGGGACATCGGCGCTCCAGGCCGGCATGATGAGATGGGTTGCGGCAGCGCCCTCCCGCCCGATCTCATAGTGGTGACGCGCAGGGACCGTCAGATCGTGACAGAACGCGTCCGCGAGCGTGTCGATGAGGCTTGGGAAGTCGATCAGCCGATCAATTCCATCCCTGTCGACGACAATCATTTTCGCTGACGCGGGGCACCCGGCCGGTCAGGCCGCGGCGCTGCCGGAGAGCACGCGAATGGACTTGCCGCCTTGGACATTGTCCTCGGCAATCCGCATCGCTTCGGCTCGCAGCCGGGCCGCCTCCGCGCGGTACTGGCGCGCGGCGCGGCGATGCTTTCCCTGCGACAGCCAGGAGGCGATGCCGCCGACCAGGACCCCCAGCATCAGTGCGGCAAACAGGACGA
>JAFAME010000006.1 GCA_019233695.1 Methylobacteriaceae bacterium | reverse complement strand
GCGCGTAGGTGCCGAGCATGATCCGCCGCTTGACCTCGGGGCCGAACCCCTTGGCCCTCGTGGCGCCGTACATGCCGGTGATGTCGGGGGCGTCGACGCGGATGCCGTAGCGCACGCCGTCGTAGCGGGCGAGGTTGGAGGAAGCCTCGGCCGGCGCGACGATGTAATAGGCCGGCAGCGCATATTTCGTGTGCGGCAGCGACACGTCGACGACCTCGGCGCCGGCCGACTTCAGCCACTGCGCACCCTCGCGCCACAGGGCCTCGATGTCGGCCGGCATGCCCTCGATCCGGTACTCCTTCGGAATGCCGATCCTCTTGCCTCTGACGGACCGGCCGACGGCCGCCTCGTAGTCCGGCACGGGACGATCGACCGAGGTTGCATCCTTCGGGTCGTGTCCCGCCATCGAGCGCAGCAGTATTGCCGCATCGCGCACGGTGCGCGCGATCGGGCCTGCCTGGTCGAGCGAGGAACCGAAGGCGACGATGCCCCAGCGCGAGCACCGGCCATAGGTCGGCTTGATGCCGACCGTTCCGGTGAAGGCGGCGGGCTGACGGATCGAGCCGCCGGTGTCGGTCGCCGAGGCGCCGAGGCAGAGTCTGGCCGCGACCGCGGCGGCTGATCCGCCCGAGGAGCCGCCCGGCACGAGCAGACCCTGCCTGCCGCGCGCCAGCGCCGCCCTGCCGTGCTCGGCCGACCAGTTCGGCGGCAGCCACGGCGAAGCGACCGGCCCGTAGTAGGACGTCTCGTTCGACGAGCCCATGGCGAACTCATCCATGTTGAGCTTGCCGAGCATCACCGCACCGTCGCGCCACAATTGCGAAGTAACGGTGGATTCGTAGGCCGGCTTGAAGCCGTCCAGGATGTGGCTGCCGCCCTGCGTGTGGATGCCACGCGTGGCGAAGAGGTCCTTGATGCCGAGCGGAATGCCTTCGAGTGGACCGCCCTGCCCATTCCCGAGTCTTTCGTCGGAGGCGCTGGCCTGCGAAAGCGCATGCTCCGGCGTCTCGACGAGGAAGGCGTTGAGGCCGCGGGCGCGCTCCACCGCCGCGATATGCGCCTGCGTCAACTCCGACGCCGAGATGCGCCGGCTGCGCAACGCATCGCGAGCTTCGGCAAGGGTGAGGTCAGTCAAAGACGACATGGTCGACAATCGAGGACAGATGACGCAAATCGGACGAGGGATGGCTGCCTGCAACCCCGCTCCGTCTTCGGCCGAAGCTCACTCGACGACCTTCGGAACCAGAAAGAAGTGATCCTCGGTGGCCGGCGCATTGGCAAGGATCGCGTCGGTCATCCCGCCATCCGTCACCACATCCGGGCGCAGCTTCATGCGCATCGGCGTCACCGAGGTCATCGGCTCGATGCCTGAAACATCGACCTCGTTCAGCTCTTCGACGAACGACAGGATGGCGTTGAGTTCGTGCTGCAGCCCCGCAATCTCGCCATCGCTCACGGCTATGCGGGCCAAGTGCGCGATGTGGCGAACCGTCGCCTGATCGACGGCCATGCATGTCCTCCTGACGTTTGGGACGGTCGGGTCCGGCCTATACCACTGAGCTGTTTGGAGAGGCAATCGAAGGGAATGAGAGGCTCATCGCGGCCTTGACCCCCGCCGCAAGCGCTTGGTTTGCAACCTTGTCAATCGTTAGACAATCGACTAGCGTCCAAAAGCTGACGAACGCCTGCGGCGTCCCGGAACGGTCGGGGAGGCGCGAGTTGAAACTCCGGCGGAACTGCCCGGCGACCATTCGTTTGCGAGCGAGGGCGCTCCGGCCGCGCTGCAGCCGAACACCGATTCAGATCGCCATGAAAATCGTCGCTGCGGACAGCACTGCGCACGCCGCTCGCCCGCTTTTTCCCGCAGCTACCGCGGGGTGACCGTGCTGGCCAGCCGGGGGCGGCAAATAGTCCTACTCAGGGAGGAGAACAAGAATGGCTCGGAAGTCGTATGATGCACTCGACCGTGGCGTCTCGCGCCGGCAAGTGCTGCAGGGTCTTGGCACGGCGAGCCTGGCGGCGATCGCCGCCGGCCTGCCGCGCTCAGGGCGGGCGCAAGGCGAGGTCACGCTGCGCTGGTGGTCGCCGCAATCGGCTCCGGCCCAGCTTGCGGCCTACAAGTTCCAGATCGCCCAGTTTGAGGCGGCGCACCCCGGCGTGAAGGTCAGTTTCGAGCCGACGTCGGATGAGGGATACCCGGCGCAGATGGCAGCGGCCTATGCGAGCGGCGAGGTGCCCGATATCGTCACGCACATTCCATCGTTCGCGGTGGCGAGCTATTTCGACAAGGGCCTCGTCGAGCCGTTCAATGACGTCATCACGGCCATCGGGCCGGACAAATACTATCCGGGGGCCAACCGGACCTACGAGATCAAGCCCGGAGTGTTCACCGGCACCGGGATCGGCAACACCGCCTCGGACAATCTTTGGATCCGCAAGGATCTGTTCGCCAAGGCAGGGATCGGCAAGTATCCGGAGACCTGGGACGAGTTGCGTGCCGCCTGCCAAAAGCTCCAGGGCGGCGGGATTTTCGGCGCCCCGCTGCCGTTTGCCCGCAACAGCGCGACATCCTTTGTCGTCACCACGCTCATTCACGGCGCCGGCGGGCAATTGTTCACGCCCGATCTGCAGGTCGCCATCGACAGCAAGGAGACCGAGAACGCCTTAGAGTTCTACAAATCGATGCGCGAACTGTGCCCGCCAGGCGCTACCGGCTACAGCTGGGGAGAGATGATCACCGGCTTCGTCAGCGGCGCAACGGCGACCGGCTATTACGCGGGCCGGGTTCTGGTCAACGTCAACAAGCAGAACCCCGCGATCGCCGACCAGATCACCTGCACGCTCTACCCGACGATCTCCAAGGACGTGCCGAAGTCGTCGCTCAACGATTTCCCCAGCGTGTTCATTCCGAAGGGCACCAAGCACCTCAACGAGGCAAAGCAGTTCGCCGCCTTCCTGTTCGAGCCCGAGGGCTACATCAAGCAATTGCTCGCTGCGCCCGGCCACGTGCTGCCGGTGCTCAAGACCATCGGCGAAAATCCGACCTATCTCGCCGATCCCATCATCAAGAAATATCCGAAAGAGGTCGAGCTGATGACGGTTGCCGCCGCCAACGGCTACAACATGGGGTTCGAGAGCGCCAAGCATAAGCCGAACACGAAGTCCGTCGACATCATCGCGAGCGATGCGCTCTCGGAGATGGTGCAGCGCGTCGCCCTCAATGGCGAGAACGCCAAGACCGTCATCGGCGACACCGCCAAGAAGCTCGAAGCGATCATGAAGTCGTGACCTGATGCTCGCACATCTTCGGCCGGCCGCGCTATCGACCGACCGATGGCCTCAAGGAAGCCGCTCGTTCCCGCGAAAGCGGGAACCCAGGGGCCAAGTGCTCGGCCCTGCCAATGCGGGGTCCCCGCCTTCGCGGGGACCAGCGACGAAGCGCCTGCCCCTGTCCTCCGAATGTGCGAATCTCGTAGAGGCAGGGGTTCGGGTCCGACCTCCAAGCCGGCGCGGATGGGCGCGCACCGCCCCGGCGCGGAAGTGCGTTGATCTTCGGTTCGGCGGCGATCCGGCTGCAGCCTTGCTTGCATCGCGGATTGCACGTCCCGAGCCCTTCTTGTTGCTGGGGGATCGCGCGCGATGACCGTCGTCGCGTTAGCAGGTCGACAGCGGTCCCCGGCCATATCGCTTCAGCGGCAATATGGCCTCCTCGGCGTGCTCCTCATTGCCCCGACGATCCTGATCTTCTGCGCCGTGATCGTCTACCCGCTCGTCTCGGCGATCTATCTCTCGCTTTTCTCCATCTACACGCCGACCCTGCAGGGCCATTGGGTCGGTCTCGGCAATTTTCAGGAGATGTTCTCCTCCGGCAATTTCTGGGTGGCATTGCGGACGAACGTCATCTGGACCGCCGGAACGCTGGCGCTGCAGGTCATCTTCGGCGTGGGCGTGGCATTGCTCCTCGACCAGAACATCGTCTTCAGATCGCTCGCCCGCAGCCTCATCCTCTTCCCGTATTTCGTCTCGACCGTCGTTGCCGTCCTCGTCTGGCGCTGGATGTTCAACGACGTCTATGGCGTGTTGAACCATTTTCTCCTCGCCGCTCATATCGTCGACATGCCGATCGATTGGCTCGGCCGCATGCCCAACGCGATGATCAGCGTCATCCTGATCGGCGCCTGGAAATATTTTCCATTCGTCGTCATCGCGGTGCTGGCCCGGCTGCAGACCATTCCGCCGCAGCTCTACGAAGCGGCAAGGATCGACGGCGCCGGCGCCTGGTCGCGCTTCTGGGATGTCACGCTGCCGCAGTTGCGCGACGTTCTTCTCGTCGTCGTTCTGCTGCGCACGATCTGGGACTTCAAGGAATTCGACCTGATCTACCTCTTGACCGGAGGTGGCCCGCTGGTCGCGACCGAGACGCTCCCGCTCGTCGTCTACAAGCAGGCGTTCGGCTTCAACGCCATGGGCATGGCCTCGGCATATTCGATCGGCATGCTGCTCGTGCTCCTGGTGTTCATGTACCTCTACCTGTCGCGTATCGGCCGTGGGGAGGCGAGGGCATGACGCGCCGCGCCTGGGTGAGGGCGATCCCGGTCAACGCCGCGGCGTGGCTCATCGTGCTCATCGTCATCTTCCCGCTGATCTGGATGATCCTCACCTCGGTCAAACCGCAGGACGAGCTCATCCGCATCCCGCCGACCTTGCTGCCACAGAACGTGACGTTCGAGCACTATCAGGAGCTTCTGGAGGACACTCCGTTCCTGAAATACTTCTGGCATTCGGTCGTGCTGTCCACCTCGACCACTCTCCTGGTTCTGGTCGTGGGCGTGCTCGGCGCCTACAGCCTCGTCCGGTTCTCCTATCGGGGCCGGGAAAAGCTCGCGCTCCTGGTGCTGTTCACCTATCTCCTGCCGTCGGCGGTGCTGGTGCTGCCGCTCTATCTTCTGATGGTGAAGGTCGGCATCGCCAACTCGATTGCGAGCCTCGTCATCGCCTATACGACATTTGCCCTACCCTATGCGCTCTGGCTGCTGCGCTCGTTCATGGCGGGCATTCCGGAGGATCTCGAATCGGCTGCCCTTGTCGACGGCGCCAGCCGCCTCGGCGCCTTCATCGACGTCGTCCTGCCGCAGGCCTTGCCGGGTATCATCTCGACCGCGGTGTTCACGTTCATCGTCGCCTGGAACGAGTATTTCTACGCCCTGGTGCTGGTCAACACCGACGCCGCGCGGCCGCTGACGACCGGCGTGTTCACGATGCTGGTCACTTCCTTCAACATCGAGTGGTCGCTCCTGATGGCGGCAGCCGTCATGATGAGCCTGCCTTTGATCGTCATTTTCGTGTTCTTGCAAGGGTTCTTGACGCGCGGGTTTGCTGCGAGCGGCGTCAAGGGCTGAGCGCCATCGAGAAGGGAGATACGGTGGCGGCGATTTCGATACGCAAGCTGTGCAAGTCATACGGCGCGCTCGTCGCGGTCGACAACCTCGATCTCGATATCGCGGACGGCGAGTTCGTGAGCCTGCTGGGCCCTTCGGGCTGCGGCAAGACGACGACGCTGCGGATGCTGGCCGGGCTCGACTTTCCGACGAGCGGCACGATCGCCATCGGCGAGCGCATCGTCAACGATCTCGCGCCCGCCAAGCGCGACATCGCCATGGTGTTCCAGTCTTACGCGCTCTATCCGCACATGACCGTCGGCGGCAACATCGCCTATCCGCTGCGCAAGCGCGGCGTGCCGAGCGCCGAGAGGCGCACCAAGGTCATGGCCGTCGCCCGCCAACTGCAGCTCGAAGCCTTCATCGACCGCAAGCCCCGGCAGCTTTCCGGCGGCCAGCAGCAGCGCGTCGCACTGGGCCGGGCACTCGTGCGCGATCCGCAGGTGTTTCTTCTCGACGAGCCGCTGTCAAACCTCGACGCCAAGCTTCGCGCCCATATGCGCGCCGAGCTCATCGAGCTGCATCGCGGGATCGGCAAGACGATGGTCTATGTCACCCACGATCAGCTCGAAGCCATGACCATGTCGGATCGAATCGCGGTGATGGCCGGCGGCAGATTGCAGCAGTTCGGCACGCCGGCCGAGGTCTACAATTGGCCCGCCAACAGCTTCGTTGCCGACTTCATCGGCACGCCGTCCATGACGCTCATCGAGGCGGCACTGCATCGTGCCGGGGGGCGCCTCGAGGCGCGAGCCGGCAGCATGGTCATTCCGATCGACGAGCGGGACGTTCGATGGAA